>NZ_SCOY01000006.1:0-273940 GCF_005503035.1 Rhodococcus sp. Q | reverse complement strand
CCCGCCCTCAGCGAGCCGAGGCGGTGGCCGACTCGGTCTCGCTCTTGATACGCGCCAGGGTCGTGTTCATGCCCGCGATCATGTCGACCTCGAAGCCCGCGGTGCCGCCCATGAACTTGTCGACGAGGAACGACGAGACCTTCGTGGTGCCCGTGGGGGCCTCGCGGCGCTCGGTCACCCGGGTACCGGTGTCGGTCGCGGTGAGCTCGTAGGTCCAGATGGTGTGGTTCTCCGCAACGCGCCACGCGATGGCCCGGCTCGGTTCGAAGCGGATGACCTTGGCCGTCGTGGGCCACACGAGCAGGCCCTTCTTGTTGACGTTGACGGTCCGGCTGCCGTGTCGGACGGGGCCGCCGAGCACCTTCATCACCTTGCACTGGGGGCTCCACTTGCCCATGCGTTCGAGGTCGGACACGACCTTCCACACCGCCTCGGGGGTGGCGTCGATCTCGATGCTCGCTTCGAGGGTGTTCGTCACAGGGTGCTCCGGTTCATGAGGGTAAGCGCTACTGACGGTTACACATGTTTTCCCGGACGCGGCCGTACGTCAAGAGAGGTCGGCGAGGGTGTAATGGGGGGTGCGCGTCGGGCGATGAACAGGGTAGTCACACCGTGGTCGACCCAAGGGTCGGCACCCACACCCGGAGCTCATCGTGAAATTTCCTGCCGCACTCCGTTCCATGCCGCACACCGACGCCGTTCCGATGCTGCCCAGCGCACGAACCTGGCGGCGCCGTGAGACGTGGCCCAGCGAGCGACTGGAACGACTGCTGACCCAGCGGGAAGCCGACGACTTGGTGCGGGGCCACTTCCGTTGACGGCGCCGCCGACGCCACCCGTCCGTTCCTGATGGCTGTGACCGATCCCGCGCATACTGGTGCTGTGACTGTCGGCGTGCTGTTCGACATAGACGGGGTGCTTGTCACGTCGTGGCAGGCGATCCCCGGTGCGGCCGCTGCGCTGGATGCGGTCCGTCGGCGAGCCCGCCCGCTTGCCTTCCTCACCAACACCACCTCGCGCACCCGATCCGAGATCGCCGCGTCCCTGTGCGCAGCCGGTATGGACGTCACGCCCGACGAGATCGTGACTGCCGCCGCGCTGACGGCGGAGTACCTGCGTTCGACGTACCCCGACGCCCGGTGTCTGCTCGTGAACCACGGCGACGTCACCGAGGACCTGCCCGGCGTCCGCCTCGACGACGAGCATCCCGACGTCGTCGTGCTGGGTGGAGCGGGACCCGAGTTCGATCACGACACCCTCAGTCGTGTCGTTGGCCTGATGCAGCAGGGTGTGCCCGTCGTCGCGATGCAGGGCGGGTTGTCATGGGTGACCGACGACGGGGTCAAGATCGACACCGGTGCCTATCTCCCCGGGTTGGAGGCGGCGGGCGGCGGGCGCGTGACGGTGATCGGCAAGCCCGCGCCGACGGGGTTCATCACGGCGGCCGCGCTCGTCGGGATCGACCCCGAGCACGCGGTCATGATCGGCGACGACGTCGCGAACGACGTGCTCGCCGCACAGTACGTCGGATTCACGGGGGTTCTGGTGCGGACCGGCAAGTTTCGGCAGGCCGCGGTCGAGTCGGCCTCGGGCACGCCCGACCATGTCGTCGACTCCGTTGCGGACCTGCCCGCGCTGCTGGACGCCCTCGACGGCGAGCAGGGTGCAGCCGACTGAGAGGTCGGCGAAAGCGTGCGGTCCGGCGGCGCTTCATTCGGTACGGTCGACGGCACCGTCGTTCACTGTCCTGTCGTTCACTCTGTCCCGAGGAGTTTCGTGCGCACCGTGTTCCGTTCCCGTTCCCTGTCCTTCCACTCCCACCGTCTCGTGCGCACCGGCGCGTCGATCGCGGCGGGACTCGCGGTCGTCGGCGGGCTCGCCGTCGCCGGGACGGGTGTCGCGTCCGCCGCCCGCGTGGACTGCGTCTCGCCGCCGTCGCCGAACGACATCCACGTCATCGGTGACGCGAGTTGCGGCGCGACCGCCACGGTCGGTGGTGCCGCGAACGCGGGCGCGATGGACAGCGGCACCGCGGTGAGCGTCGCGCAGGGCGGCACCGCGAACACGTTCGCCACCGGCTTCGGTATCGCGCTGAGCACGTCGAAGGCGGCGGGTCAGGCGAACGCCTTCGCGATCGGTGGCGGGATCGCGAAGGCGAGCACCGACAACGGCAACACCACGTTGGCCCTGGCCGGCTGGGGTTCGGGTGCGACGGCCGAGTCGGGAGGCGTCAACTGCGTCGGTCCGCTGTCCTTCGCGGTCAACCTGAACACCGGCGCCGTGTGCCTGATCCGCTGATCCGCCGCTGATTTTCTGACACACAGGTGCCCGCGGCGGACCGCCGATACCTTGCACTCACCCCCGGTGAGTGCTAAAAATGCACTTGGCACTCACGACGCGTGAGTGCCAGGTCGGGACGGTGAGACCGGGATCCATCGACACCCCCGGTCGTCCGTCGCGGGCACCGAGCCTGGCCATGTGAACGGGGAAACCGCGTGCGGTCACCCCGCGAACAACTGAGGCGGCCCGACGAGCGGTCGCCTTGCGTGTCACCCCCAATCCGGAGGATCACTTCGCAATGGCCAAGATCATCGCGTTCGACGAAGAGGCCCGCCGCGGCCTCGAGCGTGGCCTGAACAGCCTCGCCGACGCCGTCAAGGTGACGCTGGGACCCAAGGGTCGCAACGTCGTGCTCGAGAAGAAGTGGGGCGCCCCCACGATCACCAACGACGGCGTGTCCATCGCCAAGGAGATCGAGCTCGAGGACCCCTACGAGAAGATCGGCGCCGAGCTGGTCAAGGAGGTCGCCAAGAAGACCGACGACGTCGCTGGCGACGGCACCACCACCGCCACCGTCCTCGCTCAGGCGCTCGTCCGTGAGGGTCTGCGTAACGTCGCTGCCGGCGCCAACCCGCTGGGTCTGAAGCGCGGCATCGAGAAGGCCGTCGAGGCCGTCACCGCCAAGCTGCTCGACACCGCCAAGGAGGTCGAGACCAAGGAGCAGATCGCTGCCACCGCCGGTATCTCGGCAGGCGACGCGTCCATCGGCGAGCTCATCGCCGAGGCCATGGACAAGGTCGGCAAGGAAGGCGTCATCACCGTCGAGGAGTCCAACTCCTTCGGCCTGCAGCTCGAGCTCACCGAGGGTATGCGCTTCGACAAGGGCTACATCTCGCTGTACTTCGCGACCGACGCCGAGCGTCAGGAAGCGGTCCTCGAGGATCCGTACATCCTGCTCGTCAGCTCCAAGATCTCCACGGTCAAGGACCTGCTGCCGCTGCTCGAGAAGGTCATCCAGGCCGGCAAGCCGCTGCTGATCATCGCCGAGGACGTCGAGGGCGAGGCCCTGTCGACCCTGGTCGTCAACAAGATCCGTGGCACCTTCAAGTCCGTCGCCGTCAAGGCTCCGGGCTTCGGTGACCGCCGCAAGGCGCAGCTCGCCGACATCGCCATCCTCACCGGTGGCGAGGTCGTCAGCGAAGAGGTCGGCCTCTCCCTGGAGACCGCAGGCATCGAGCTGCTGGGCCGCGCCCGCAAGGTCGTCGTCAGCAAGGACGAGACCACCATCGTCGAGGGTGCAGGCGACGCCGACGCCATCGCCGGTCGCGTCAACCAGATCCGCGCCGAGATCGAGGCGTCGGATTCGGACTACGACCGCGAGAAGCTGCAGGAGCGCCTCGCGAAGCTGGCCGGCGGCGTCGCCGTCATCAAGGCCGGCGCTGCGACCGAGGTCGAGCTCAAGGAGCGCAAGCACCGCATCGAGGACGCCGTCCGCAACGCGAAGGCTGCCGTCGAAGAGGGCATCGTCGCCGGCGGTGGCGTGGCCCTGCTGCAGGCCGCTCCGGTCCTGGACGACCTGAAGCTCGAGGGTGACGAGGCCACCGGTGCGAACATCGTTCGCGTCGCCCTCGAGGCTCCGCTCAAGCAGATCGCGTTCAACGCCGGCCTCGAGCCGGGCGTCGTCGCGGAGAAGGTCCGCAACCTCCCCACCGGACACGGCCTGAACGCCGCGACCAACGTGTACGAGGACCTGCTCGTCGCGGGCATCAACGACCCGGTCAAGGTCACCCGCTCGGCGCTGCAGAACGCGGCGTCCATCGCGGCCCTGTTCCTGACCACCGAGGCCGTTGTCGCCGACAAGCCGGAGAAGGCCGCTGCTCCCATGGGCGACCCGACCGGCGGCATGGGCGGCATGGACTTCTGAGTCCGTTTCCTCCCGGGGCCTGACGGTCCCACCCGGTTCCACGCGAGGCCGGCTCACCTTCGGGTGGGTCGGCCTCGTGCCGCGCCGGGGCCGCGGCCCGCACGTCCGGAGGGTCGAGCGATGTAGGACATTCGTCCACAAACTTCGACGAAACTTTGGACAACGGGCGCGGACTCGGACACACTGTGAGCGCGCACTCGATCGTCGCGACCCCACAGGTAATGGTGGGGTCGCACTGCTGAATGGGTGCGCCCCCCGAGCAAAGCCAGATCACACGCATACAGAGCGCCCGACAGACCGCAGCGCCCGACAGATCACAAGGTGGGAAGATGCCCAAGTTCCGTGGACCCGGCCGCAGGTTCGGTCGCATTGCGGCCGTAACCGCCGCACTGACCGTTCTGCCGCTGCTCGGCGTGGGTGGCGTCTCGAACGCCGCTCCGAGCGCGGTCTCCCCGAACGGGTCGTCGCTGGAGCGTGTCGACGGCACCGGCCGTCAGGTCACCGCCTACGTGCACTCGGTGTCGATGGACAAGACCATCCCGGTCAAGATCCAGATGCCCGCCGACATGAGCGCTCCGCGCCCGACGCTGTACCTGCTCAACGGCGCAGGCGGCGGCGAGGACTCCGCGACCTGGCAGCGTCGCACCGACATGGCGTCGTTCTTCTCCGACAAGAGGGTCAACGTCGTCACCCCGATCGGTGGCGCGTTCAGCTACTACACCGACTGGCTCAAGGACGATCCGGAGCTCGGCCGCAACAAGTGGACGACCTTCCTGACCCAGGAACTTCCTCCGATCATCGACGGAGCGTTCAAGGGTAACGGCGTCAACTCGCTCGCCGCGATCTCCATGACCGGAACCAGCGTCCTCAACCTCGCGATTCAGGCACCGGGCCTGTACAAGAGCGTCGCAGGCTACAGCGGTTGCGCCGAGACCAGCACCCCCGCGGGCCAGGCCTACATCAAGCTGGTCGTCGAGTCCCGTGGCGGCGGCGACACCGAGAACATGTGGGGTCCGACCAGCGGTGCAGGGTGGGTCGAGAACGACCCGGTCGTCAACGCCGAGAAGCTGCGCGGCACCGAGATCTACATGTCGAGCGGAAACGGTCTCCCGGGTGCACACGACACCCTCGCGAAGACGGGGAGCAATGCGGCTCTCGCGAACCAGGTCCTGCTCGGCGGTGCCATCGAGGGTGCCACCCTGCTGTGCACCAACAACCTGTTCAAGCGTCTGAACGCACTGAACATCCCGTCGACGTTCGACTTCCGTCCGAACGGCACCCACTCGTGGGGCTACTGGCAGGACGACCTCCACAAGTCGTGGCCGTGGATCGCTCGCACGATCGGCCTGTGACATCCGCCCGCTGACCTAGGCGACCACGACGGCGCCGATCCCGCTCAACGCGGGGTCGGCGCCGCCGTGCTGTGTGCGGCAGGCGTGTGGGGGACAATCGTCTGGTGCGCGCGAATGCGGCGTTCGACGCCGCGGGTGGGCCGAGGCGGGCGGAAGTGCTGGCGGCACTGTCGCTGGCCATCGATCTCGGTCTCGGGCAGCCGATGGAGCACATGCTGCGGTCGTCGCTGATCGCGTCCCGGCTCGCCGAGCGGCTCGGTGTTCCCGAGGCCGACCGGGCCGCGGTCTACTACGGCACCCTCGTCGGCTGGATCGGGTGCCACGCGGACTCCCACGAACTGGCCGCGCTCGTCGGTGACGACATCGCGTTCCGCGCCGACACGTACGGGATCGAGATGGTCGGCTGGCCGATGCTCCGGCTGATCCTGCGTCACGCCGGTGAGGACCGAGGGACGTGGGCGCGCGGACTGAACGCGGTGACGGTGGGGTGGACGGCGCGGTCCCGGGTCACCCGACTGATCACCTCGCACTGCACGTCGGCGCAGGCGCTCGCCGCCCGCGCAGGCCTCGGTGACGGTGTCGTCGACGTCCTCGCGTACACGTTCGAGCGGTGGGACGGACGCGGACTGCCCGCGGGCGTCGAAGGTGAGGCGATCCCCGTGGCGTCCCGGGTGATCGCGGTCGCCGACGTGGCCGAGGTACACCTGCGGACGGCGGGGGTCGGGCGCGCAGTCGAGGTTGTCGCCGCGCGGCGCGGACGGCAGTTCTGCCCACAGGTGGTCGACGTGTTCGTCGCCGACGCAGCCGAGATCACCGACGGCCTGCTCGACGACGACGTCTGGTCCGCTGCCGTGGACCTCGCGCCCGACCGGGACCGCCGCCTGACCCCGGACGAACTCGACACCCTCCTCGGCGCGATGGGGGAGTTCGTCGACTTCAAGTGCCCGCACCTGCTCGGTCATTCCCGCGCGGTGGCGGACCTGGCCCGAGGCGCCGCTCGCAGTCGGGGCATGTCCGATGCGGAGCAGCGTCTCCTGTACCGGGCCGGACTGGTGCACGGCCTGGGGAGGATGGGGGTCTCGAACCGGATCTGGGACAAGACCGGGCCGTTGACGCCTGCCGAGTGGGAGCGGGTGCGGCTGTACCCGTACCTGACCGGACGGATACTGAGCCGGGTCACCGGCCTCGAGGACGTCGTCGCGGTCGCGTCCGAGCATCGGGAGCGGCTCGACGGCAGCGGTTTTCCGCGCGGCACCACCGCGCCCGATCTCGGTCCCTCCGCGCGGGTGCTCGCCGCGGCGGACGCCTATCGGCGGCTGATCGAACCGCGACCGTCCCGTCCCGCGCACACGGCATCCGAGGCGGCGGAGTCGTTGCGGCGGGACGCCCGGTCGGGCCGACTCGATCCCGAGTCCGTTGAAGCCGTCCTCACCGCTGCCGGGCATCGCGGGCCGCGCCGCACTCCGTGGCCGGCGGGGCTCACCGACCGCGAGGTGCAGGTCCTGCGGATGGTCGCGCAGGGCAGTTCGAACCGTGACATAGCCGCTGAACTGGTCATCTCCGAGAAGACCGTGCGCAACCACGTGGAGCACGTCTACACGAAGCTCGGTGTCAGCAACCGGATCCAGGCGTCGCTCGCCGCGATCGACCACGGATTGGCCGGGAGTCCGGCAGGTGTCGGCTCCTGAAGATGGGGCCGATGCCTCATTCCGGGAGTCGTGGTGCGGCGAAAGCTCGAAGGCATGAACGAGAACTCGAGCAACTCACACAATTCCAACAAGGCAGTGATCAGTCTGACCACGGGCCTCGAGGACCCGGAGAAGGTGACCGTGGCGTTCCTCGTCGCGGTCGGCGCCGCCGAGGAGGGTCGCCCGACCCTGATGTTCCTGACCAAGGAGGCGGTGCGGCTCGCCGTCGACGGGATCATGCAGGGCGTCGCATGCGAGGGATGTCCGTCGCTGCCCGACCTCGCGAAGAGATTCGATGCCGCGGGTGGACGTCTTCTCGTCTGCTCGATCTGCTTCGACGCCAAGCGTCTCGACCACGGCGCGCTGGTGTCGAACGCGGAGATCGGCGGAACGATCCCGATGTGGCGCTGGATCGGCGACGGGTGCGCCACCACGTTCAGCTACTGACGCGGCGTCCGAACCGAGCGCCGGCCACGGCGCGGTTCCCCGGCGGGGTGGCCTGCCGTGCGTAACATCCCGGACGAGCCGGGTCCGGCAGTGGACCCGTCGGCGGACGGGGTGGATGCGTGTGGACGCACTGGTGATCACGCTCGAGCTGATCGTGGTGCTCGGCGCCATCGTCATGGGCACCCGGTCGAGCGGTGTCGCGCTCGGTCTGTGGGGCGGTGCCGGTGTCGCGGTGCTCGTCTTCGTCTTCGGAGAGAACGTCGGCACCCCACCGGTGGACGCCCTGCTGATCGTCCTGTCTGTGGTGCTCGCATCGTCGATGATGCAGGCGGCGGGCGGCATCGACTGGATGGTGTCGATCGCGGCGAACGTCATTTCCAAGCGCCCCAAGCAGATCACCCTCATCGCTCCGCTGGTGTCGTTCCTGTTCTCGGTCGGCGCGGGCACCTCGAACATCCTGTATCCGCTGCTGCCGGTCATCTACGACGCGTCCTACAGCAACGGGATCCGCCCGTCGCGTCCGCTGTCGCTGTCGGTGGTCGCGACGGGTGTCGCGCTGGCGTGCAGCCCGGTCTCGGCGGCGATGGCGGCGATGGTCACCCTGACCGACGTGGAGCCGTACAACTTCGAACTGATCGACATCATCAAGATCACGCTCCCGGCGGCGATCATCGGCATCGTGCTCACCTCGTTCGTGGTGAACCGGCTCGGCAAGTCCATCGCCGAGGACCCCGAGATCCAGGCGAAGATCGCGGCCGGTGAACTGTCCGCGCCGTCCGGCGGCGCGAGCGCGGTGGAACTGAAGTCCACGACGCAGGGACGCAACGCGGCCCTGATCTTCCTCGCCGGCGTACTCGCCATCGTGGTCTTCGGCCTGTTCAAGGGGATTCGACCGGATGCGGCCGACGGCAGCCCGCTTGGCATGACACCGATCATCGAGATGGTCATGTTCGTGGTCGGCACCCTGATCCTGCTGGTGAGCAAGCCCTCGGTCGCGGACGTGCCGACCATGTCGGTGTTCAAGGCAGGCATGGTCTCCGCGATCGCCCTGTTCGGTCTGGCCTGGCTCACCGACACGTTCATCAGCGCGCACCTCGAACTGATCACCAGCACGATCGGGGACCTGGTCGAGGCCGCGCCGTGGATCTTCGCGCTCGGCGTGTTCCTCGTCTGTGTGCTCACCACCAGCCAGTCGACGGCGACCCGGACCATCGTGCCGATCGGTCTGACCGCGGGACTGGCACCCGGACTGATCAGCGGCATGTGGGCGGGTGCGTTCGCCGGGATCTATCTGCTCCCCACCAACGGATCACAGATCGCGGCCGCGAACTTCGACGAGTCGGGCAGCACCAAGCTCGGTAGCAAACTCGTCGATCATTCGTTCTTCGTCCCGACGCTGGTGCTGGCGGTCACCACCATCGCGGCGGGCTCGGTGCTCGGCGTGATTCTCGGCTGAGCCGCGGCCGGGTCAGCGGTCGCGGTAGGAGTCCCAGCCGGCCTTGCACGCCCGGGCGACCTCGTCGACGTGGTCGGGATCGGCGTTCGGCCATCCCACCCCGGGCTCGTGCAGTTCCGCGGTGAGGGTCGGTCCGAGCAGGAACTCGCGCCGGAACTCGGCCTGCACCGCAGCGAGTGAGACGCCCGCCGCAGCCGCCCGCGAGGCCAGTCCCGCGAAGCGTGCACCCGCCGAGATGATCTCCTGGCTGCCCAGGTACGGCTGGTTCAACGCCACCACCGCCGCGTCGTCGACCGCGAAACCGGCGCGATGCGCGTCCGCCAGCGCCCGGAGATCCGCCGGTGCCATCGTGACCGGGTTCTCCCCACGCGGATTGCCTTCGTGGTCACCGCGATTGGACAGGGCGACCACGGCGGGCAGCCGATCGGCCGGTGCGCGTTCGACGTTCACCGCACCGTCACGGGTCGTCGTGGTGTTCATGGTGTCGTGGAAGGACAGCGTGGTGAACTCCACCCGCCTGCCCCCTGCGCGAGCCTTCTCGAACGCGAGATCGACCATCCGGCCGATCAATTCGTCGCGAGTGCGCTCGTAGACCTCGAGGCCGCGCGCGGCCACGTCGGCGAAGGTGTCGGCGAGCCGACGGACTCCGTCTTCGCCGTCGGGTTCGCGGAGCAGGGGGAAGAACGAAAACGTCACCGGTCGAATCGCATCCACCCCGGTGAGGTCGACGCGCTGGTACGGGCCCGCCGCCCGGACCCGCGCGAACGCCTCCGTCAGGTCCGCGCACAGGTCGGTGGGCCTGGCGCGGTTGGGGTCCCGGACCATCCGGGGATGCGGATTCTCGACATACACGATCCGGGGGTCGATCTCCGCCCACCGCCTCACGATCGGGCCGGTGGAGCAGTCGGTGAAGTCGAATTGCAGCCGCCGGGTGAACTCGGGGGCGAGAAACGGTGCCAGTTCAGCGGGAATGAGCGCCCCCGAGTGGGGGCAGCTGACGAGCACATCGGCGCCGGCCAACGCCTCGTCGAGGCTGCGATTGTCGCGATCGGCATAGAAGATCAGATCGTCCGGCGTGAACTCGCTGCCTGCGGGCAGCAGCAACGGGTCTGAGAGTGCCATGTCCGAACACTATCGGGCGCGGTGTTCTGGAGAGAGTATTGAACTGTGGAGACGATTCCGATTCAGATGGCGGACGGGACCGTGGTGCCGGTCCGACTGTTCGAGGGCCGCGCCGCAGCGCCGGTCGTGGTGATCTTTCCGGGTCTCGGAGTGCCCGGGGGCTACTACGACCTGTTCGCGCAGGCGCTGGTCGAGCGCGGGTACAACGCCGCGATCGGGGAACTGCGCGGCCAGGGTGACAGCAGGCCTCGGCCGGGGCCGGACAGTGCCTACGGCTATCAGGAGCTGGCGTCGGTGGATTATCCGGCCGTCTTCGAGGTGGTTCGGGAACGGTTCGACGAGAGCACGCCGTACCTGCTCGGGCACAGCATGGGCGGTCAGATCGGCGTGATGTACGCGGCGCGCGTCCACGGTGCGCTCGGCGGGGTGATCCTGGTGGCGTCGGGATCGCCGTTCCACCGCGGGCACGGGGTCGTGCGGGGTGCGGGTCTGCTGGTCGGGTCCGCGGCGATGTCGGTGACCGCCAACGTCGCGGGGTTCTGGCCGGGCGACCGTCTCGACGTCGGTGGAGTCGGCAGACAGTCGAAGGTGCTGATCTCGGACTGGTCGCGGTTCGCGCGGACGGGCCTGATCGAACCGGCAGGAGCCGACATCGACTACGAGAAGGCGATCGGGGAGCTGACGCTGCCCGTGCTGTCGATCTCGATGCAGGCCGACGACCTCGCCCCCAAGTCGGCGATCCGGCACCTGGTGCGCAAGTTCCCGAAGGCGGAGGTAACGACCTGGCATCAGGACGAGCCGCTCGGCCACAACGGATGGATCCGCAACTGTGGGAGCACGGTGAACCGGGTCGTCGCGTGGCTGCGGGACCGGGAGTGACGTGAGGCCAGATGCCCCTGGAACCTGATCTGTATCCGGATCCCGATCGTCCCGATGACGCGACCGTCGCAGGCGGCCCGCCCACCGAGGTCGGTGCGGGCACGCTGCTCGGCCCCGGTGGCACCGGATCGGATGCGACGACCAGGTCGGGTGGTCCCAGTGTCGGTGTCGTCGTGGACACCGGGGTCGCGCGGCTGGTGGCCGAATGGGAAGCGAACAACCGGCCCCCGGCCGACCTGCGGGACTACCTGCCCGACACCGATGCGATCCGGCGTGCCGCGTTGATCGAACTGGTCATGGTCGACCTGGCGTACCGGTGGATTCGGGTGCGCAAGCCGAAACGGATCGCCGACTACTGCCTCGACTTCCCGGAACTGCTCGCCGGCCCGATTCCGCCCGAGCTGATCTACGAGGAGTACCGGGTCCGGCGGCTCAGCGGTGAGGAGGTCCGCGCCGACGACTACGTCGCCGAGTTCCCGGAGCAGGCGGAGCGCTTCGCGTGGCTGCTCGAGCACGATCCGCGGTCCGGTGACGCCGCTCCGTCCGCGCTGCCTGCCGGTGCGGAACTTCAGGTCGGGGAACGGCTCGACGACTTCGACCTCGTGGCCGAGCTCGGGCACGGAGCGTTCGCGCGGGTGTTCCTGGCCCGGCAGACCGCGATGCAGCGCTGGGTGGCGCTCAAGCTGTCCCGCAACGTCGGTGCGGAGCCGCAGACCCTCGCCCAGCTCGACCACCCGAACATCGTGCGGGTGTACGACCAGCGGGTCCTCGAGGATCGTCGGTTGCGGGCGCTGTTCATGGAGTTCGTGCCCGGTGGCACGCTGCTCGACGTCGTCCGGTCGGTGCGGGACACGCCACCCGAGCGGCGAACCGGGCAGCTGGTGCTGGACTCGATCGACCGGCAGTTGTCCCGCAAGGGCGTCACGGGTCCAGGGGAGTCCAGTGTGCGCGACGAGTTGGCGATGCTGTCGTGGCCGGAGACGGTCGCCTGGATCGGGCTCCGGCTCGCGGAGGCGCTCGAACACGCCCGTGAGCAGGGTGTCCTGCATCGCGACGTGAAGCCGGCCAACGTGCTGCTGACCGCCGACGGGATTCCGAAGCTCGCCGACTTCAACGTCAGTTCCGGCGACACCGTCGCGGTGCCGGGGTCGACGGGTGTGGTGGCCGGGTCGCTCGCGTACATGTCACCGGAACAGTTGGCCGTGTCGGCGGGCGGGACGGCGGGAGCCGCGGCGGACGCCCGGATCGACACCCGCAGCGACATCTACTCGCTCGGCGTGATGATGTGGGAGCTGCTGACCGGTGAGCGTCCGTTCCCGGACGACGAGAACCCTGCGGCGGCGCTCGAACGGCGCAGGGCCGGTGTCGCGGAGACGATCGCGGGGCGGCTGCCCGACGGGTGTCCGCCTGCGTTGCGCCGGGTGCTGCTGACCGCGCTGGAGCCGCAGCCGGACCGGCGCTGGTCGACCGGGCGCAAACTGGCCCGGCAGTTCGCGTTGTGTCTCGATCCCCGTGCCCGCGACCTCGTCGACCCGCGGCCCGGAAGCCGGCGGTCCGCGGCGGTGCGATGGACGCTGCCGATCATGATCGTGGCGATCGGCGTCCCCAACCTGCTGGCGACCGCCTACAACTACTACTACAACCGGGAGACGATCATCCGCAGCCTCGCACCGGTTGCGCAGGAGAGTCTCGACCAGGTGCATCTGGTGATCGGGCTGGTGGCGTTCCCACTGGCGGGGTTGCTGATCGTCTGGTGGTGCCGGTTGGCGATCACGGTGCCGAGGAAGGTTCAGTCGGGCGGGTCGACAGACGCGCAGACATTGGGGAGGGCCCGGCGGGCCACGCTGGGCCTGGGTCATCGGTCGGTGGTCGTAGCGTTCACGATGTGGCTGGTCGCCGGCCTCGTCTATCCGATCAGTCTGCAGATCGTGGCGGGCGGGATCCCCTCGGGCGCCTTCACTCACCTGATCGCGTCGCTCGCGGTGTGCGGGGCAGTGGCGGTCGCCTACCCGTACTTCATCCTCACGTTCTACGCGGTTCGCAGCCTGTACCCGGTCCTGTTGTCGCACGGGGAGATCCACAGCGACGACGGCCGCGACCTTCGCGTGCTCGGCGTGCTCAGCACCCGCTACCTCGCGGTGGCGGCGGCGGTACCGCTGGTGGGGGTCGCGGGGCTCAGCTTCGCGGGCGCGACCGGCGCCGGGCACGTCGAGGTGACGGTTCGTCTGCTGTGTCTGGGTGGCATCGTGGGATTCATCGCCGTGTACCAGTTGTTCCGCCGGATCGAAGCCGACCTGCGGGCGCTGCAACGCGTCGTGATGCTCGGCTGATCCACCCGCCGGTCAGCTGAGGGTGCGCCAGAGGAATTCGTACGCCAGCGCCGACTTGAACGCGAGTTGCGCGTTGTCGGCGGCGCCGCCGTGCCCGCCCTCGATGTTCTCGTAGTAGTGCACCTCGTGGCCCTGCTCCTCGAGGAGCGCGGCCATCTTGCGGGCGTGCCCGGGATGCACCCGGTCGTCGCGGGTGGAGGTGGTCATCAGGACCGGCGGGTACGCCCGGTCCGGGTCGACGTTCTGGTACGGCGAATACTTCGAGATGAACTCCCACTGTTCGGGGTCGTCGGGGTCGCCGTACTCCGCCATCCACGACGCACCCGCGAGCAGCAGGTGGTAGCGGCGCATGTCGAGCAGCGGCACCTGGCAGACGATGGCGCCGAACAGTTCCGGGTAGCGCGTCAACATGACGCCCATCAGTAACCCGCCGTTGCTGCCGCCCTGCGCGCCGAGCTGCGCGGCGGTGGTGATGCCGCGCGCAACGAGGTCGCCCGCGACCGCAGCGAAGTCCTCGAACGCCCGGTGCCTGCCCGCTTTCAGTGCCTGGGTGTGCCACTGCGGGCCGTACTCGCCGCCGCCGCGGATGTTCGCGACGACGTAGGTGCCGCCGCGTTCGAGCCAGCCCCGGCCCAGTCCGCCGCTGTACGCGGGGAGCATCGAGTTCTCGAAGCCGCCGTAGCCGTACAGCAGCGTCGGTCCCGGTGCCGCTGGAGCGGAGCCCGCGGAGCGACCCGTGTGGCCGTCGCGCCGCACCACGAAGTAGGGGACGGACGTGCCGTCGTCCGACGTCGCGAAGTGCTGCGAGACGGACAGTGCCGACGCGTCGAAGAACGACGGCGCCTGCTTGAGCGCTTCGACGGGTTCGCCGACGTAGCCGTGCAGGAGGGTGGACGGCGTGAGGTAGCCACTGGAGTTGAGGAAGAACTCGTCCGATGCGACCGCGTCGACGTCGATCACGTCCGTCGACGTCAGTTCGGAGACACCGTCGATCGCGGACTCGACCCAGCCGCCGGGGCCTGGAGTGAGCACACGCAATCGGGTCTGGACATCCGAAAGCGTCACCAGCAGAAGATGATTGCGGGTCCACACGTACTGTTCGAGCGACGTGTGCGCGTCCGGTGCGAACAGCACCGTCAGGTCGCGGGAGCCGCTGAGGAAGTCGTCGTAGCGGGCCGCGAGCAGTGCGCCGGCAGGATGCGTCGTGTCGCCGACGGTCCACGGCGACCGCGTCCGGATCAGCAACCACTCGCGGTGCGCGGAGACGCGGGCGTCGCCGGGGGCGTCGATCAGCGTCAACCCGCCGTCGCGGGTGATCTCGTACCTGACGGACGTGTAGAAGTCGACGGCGCGATCGGCGAAGGACCGCTCGAATCCGGGGGTGCGGTCGTACCAGACCGACGCCGCGACATCCGTGTGCTCGCCCTCGAAAACCGGTGTGGCGTCACTGAGGTCGGTGCCGCGCTCCCAACGTGCGGCGGTACGCGGATACCCGGAGTCGGTGAGCGATCCGGGTCCGGTGTCGGTGCCGACGTAGACGGTGTCGACGTCCACCCAGCCGATGTCCGACTTGGCCTCGGGGAGATAGAACCCACCGTCCTCGGGCGCGACGAATTCTCCTCGGGTGAGGTCGAACTCGCGGACCACGACGGCGTCGGCTCCGCCGCGGGACAGGCTGATCAGGGCGCGTGTCTGATCCGCGTCGTCCTCGGTGCGCAGAACCTGCGCGCTGGACCACACCCAGTTCTCGTCCTCGTCGCGGGCGACGGCGTCCATGTCGACCAGCAGTTCCCAGTCGGGGGAGTCGGTGCGGTACGAGTCCATCGTCGTCCGTCGCCACAGGCCGCGCACGTGCTCGGCGTCGCGCCAGAAGTTGTACAGGTAGGCGCCGCGACGGCGGACGTACGGGATGCGGGCGTCGGTGTCGAGGACCGCGCGGATGCGCTCGCGCAGGTCCGTGAACTCGGTGGACTCCGCGTACTCGGCGACGGTGCGGGCGTTGCGTGCGCGTACCCAGTCGAGGGCGGTGTCACCGGTGACGTCCTCGAGCCACAGGTACGGATCGTGTGCGTCGGTTGCCATGGCTCATTGATACCCGTGACGTACGGATCCGCGTGCAGGTGGGCACCCTGCGTGCCGAATGGAGCCGACCCGGGCCGGACGGACCGGTGTCCGCGAAGCGACGACGTCGGTGACGCAGGTGACAGACTGGCGACCATGCTGGGTTGGAACATCACCGTCATCAGGCCGAACGAGCCGGTCCTCGGGCCTGATGATCCGCGACTGGACGAACAACGTCAGGTTTCCTGGTCCTCGCACATCTCGCCGGACCTCGACGGTGACCGCGTCGCGTCCTGGACTGCGGGACTCGGTGGGCTCGACTGGATCGACCCTGTGGGCGGCGAGCCCGCACCATCGAAGCAGCTTCGCGGCGGTGGATACCCGAGCGTCTATGCGGTCCCCGCCGAGGTCCTCCTCGCCGGTGCGGATCGGCTGTCCGCACGACCCGGGCTCACGAACGACTCGGCCGTCGATCTGTCCGCTGTCGTCGCGATGCCGGCGGGCGAATGGATCGTCGTCGAAGCGTGGGATCAGTCGTGAGACGCCGTCGGCGTCCTCCGGCTCGAAGATGAGCGAGGAAGTCCCGGCAGCGGACGTCAGGCCCCGATCGACGCCGCCAGCATCGGCCACGACTCGTGCAGATCGTCCTGCCAATAGCCCCAGGAGTGGGTGCCGGCGGGACGGAAGTCGAAGGTCGCGGGGATCTGCAGTTCGTTCAGACGGGTCTGCAGGTGCATCGTGCACTGGTTGACGGCGGCTTCGATGAGGCCACCGACGATCACCTGATTGGCCAGCACGTTCGGCCTGCCGTCGATGCCGGGGGAGTCGAGGGTGTCGTGGTCGCCGGGCAGACCCGAGGACGCGGAGACGAACAGCTCGAGTCCCCGGAGGTTCTCTGCGTTGACGACGGGGTCGTTCGCGACCCAGCCGGGTCCGTCGAAGGGGCCCCACATGTTGGTGGCGTCGGCGTCGCCGCGGGATTCGACGACGGTGCGGACGTAGGCCTGACCGGCCTCGGTGGAGGTTTCGGCGCAGCCGCTGTACGCGCCGACGCTGCGGTAGAGGTCGGGTGCGGCGATCGCCAGGTTCAGCACGGACGTGCCCGCCATGGAGATGCCCGCGATGGAGTTGACGCCGGTCGTGCCGAAAGTGTCGTCGATGATCGGTGGGAGTTCCTGGGTGAGGAACGTCTGCCACTTGTTGCGCCCGAGTGCGGGGTCGTCCTTCTCCCAATCGGTGTAGTAGCTGAACGCGCCGCCGACCGGGGTGACGACGTTCACGTTCTTGTCCGCGAAGAAGTTCATGATGTCGGTGCGACGCTGCCAGGTCGCGGAGTCCTCGCCGCCCCCCGCGCCGTTGAGCAGGTACAGGGTGGGGCGGGGGGCGCTGGTGTCGGCGGGGGTGATGACCTCGGCGGGGATGACCCGGTCCATCGCAGCGGAGTACACGTTCGCCGTCACCAAGCGGTCACTGTCGTGTTCGACGCCCTGGAGGTGCGGGGAGTCGCCGGTCACGACGGCCGGAGCGGGGTCGGCCTGGGCGTACGCGGGGGCCGCCAGCAGGGGGAGCAAGGCGAGTGCTGCCGCGGCAGCACACACGCGGCGTGAGGAGGTCCGAACGCGCATCGATGACACCTTCCATCGTGGGGCGGCGGGCGCGCGCCGGTGCGAACCGACAAACCCCGGTCCTTTCCCTTTCTACCGAACTGTTGGGTCGGTCGCCATTGTCAATGGCGGCCGCAGGGTGTTTGACTGCATGGCGCACGCATCGGTTCTGCTGGGCGTTCAGGCACACCTGGGGAGCACGCCGACGTGGGGGCGTGATCGTGGACCCGGTCCTGACGGGCCCACGACCACGTCTTCGATTGTCGTCGCCCGCGCACCGGTCGGCCAGGTTCTCCGGGGTAATTACCTCGTTCGGATGACAGCGCCGCTGTCCATCCTTCGTTCGCACGACATCGAGCGAGTGTCGGCCGGGTTCGCTACCGGTCGGTAACCGGACCACCCGCGGGACATCGAAACCGTGCAGGACTAGGCTCGTAGCTCGTGACCTCACACTATGACGTCGTTGTCCTCGGTGCCGGTCCCGGTGGGTATGTCGCAGCCATCCGCGCGGCGCAGCTGGGCCTGAAAACCGCCATCATCGAAGAGAAGTACTGGGGCGGTGTCTGCCTCAACGTCGGCTGCATCCCCTCCAAGGCGCTGCTGCGGAACGCGGAACTCGCACACATCTTCACGAAGGAAGCCAAGACCTTCGGCATCTCGGGGGAGGCGTCGTTCGACTTCGGCGCCGCTTTCGATCGCAGCCGCCAGGTCGCGGACGGCCGTGTGAAGGGCGTCCACTTCCTGATGAAGAAGAACAAGATCACCGAGTACGACGGTCGCGGCACCTTCACCGGTCCGAAGACCATCGACGTGGCGCTCACCAAGGGCGGCTCCGAGTCGGTCACGTTCGACAACGTCATCATCGCCACCGGCAGCACCACCAAGCTGCTGCCCGGCACCTCGCTCAGCAAGAACGTCGTCACCTTCGAGGAGCAGATCCTCACCCGTGACCTCCCCGGCTCGATCCTCGTCGTCGGAGCGGGCGCGATCGGCATGGAGTTCGGCTACGTCCTCAAGAACTACGGCGTCGACGTCACGATCGTCGAGTTCCTCGACCGCGCGCTGCCGAACGAGGACGCCGACGTCTCCAAGGAGATCGCCAAGCAGTACAAGAAGCTCGGCATCACCATCAAGACCGGCGCTGCCGTCCAGACGATCGAGGACGACGGCACCAAGGTCACCGTCGCCATCAAGGACAACAAGTCCGGCACCGTCGACACGGTGGTCGTCGACAAGGTGCTGCAGTCCGTCGGCTTCGCCCCGAACGTCACCGGCTACGGCCTCGAGGCCGCAGGTGTCGCGCTCACCGACCGCGGCGCGATCGCCATCGACGAGCGGATGCGCACCAACGTGCCTGGCATCTACGCCATCGGTGACGTCACGGCGAAGCTCCAGCTCGCGCACGTCGCGGAGGCGCAGGGCGTCGTCGCCGCGGAGACCATCGGCGGCGCCGAGACCCTCGAGCTGGGCGACTACCGGATGATGCCGCGTGCGACGTTCTGTCAGCCGCAGGTCGCCAGCTTCGGTCTGACCGAGGAGCAGGCGAAGGCGGAGGGGTACGACGTCAAGGTCGCGACCTTCCCGTTCATGGCCAACGGCAAGGCGCACGGACTCGGCGACCCGACCGGCTTCGTGAAGCTGATCGCGGACAAGACCCACGGCGAGCTCATCGGCGGTCACCTGATCGGTCCCGACGTCTCCGAGCTGCTGCCGGAGCTGACCCTCGCGCAGAAGTGGGACCTCACGGTCAACGAACTGGCGCGCAACGTCCACACGCACCCGACGCTGTCGGAGGCGCTGCAGGAAGCCATCCACGGCCTCGCCGGCCACATGATCAACTTCTAGGCCGCTCCGCGGCCTGTGCGCGAGTTCGGTGGCTAGACCACCGAACTCGGCACTAGCACCGCAGGTTCCTTCGAAGGGCGCTCGACCATTACGGTCGGGCGCCCTTTTTCGTGTCCGCACACGGGTTCCGCGACCGCGTGAGTGCTTGTTCACGGCGACGCAACATACGAAATCAACTGGTGATCGAGAGTCATTCTGGTGCAACAACTTCCGTCTACTGTCTGCACTCGTTGCGAATACGACGCTGTATACGCGGCCCGGATACAGGCTTCACCAGCACGTCCGCCCCCCTCCTTGACGTTCTCGACCGAAAGGCCCGTACATGCGTCACATCTCGAAGCGCGCGCTCGCCGCGCCCGCTGCCGTCGCCGCCCTCGGCCTCGTACTGACCGGCTGCGGTAGCAAGGCATCCGACACCGCGTCCGGCGACACGGCCGCCGCGTCCTGTGTCGACACCTCCGGTGACTCGATCAAGGTCGGTTCGCTCAACTCCCTCTCCGGAACGATGGCGATCTCCGAGGTCACCGTCCGCGACTCCATCGCCCTCGCGGTCGAGGAGATCAACGCCGCAGGCGGTGTCCTCGGTAAGCAGATCCAGCTGGTCGGAGAGGACGGCGCCTCCGAACCGACCGTCTTCGCGGAGAAGGCCGAGAAGCTCATCAGCAGCGACTGCGTCGCGGCCGTGTTCGGCGGCTGGACGTCGTCGTCCCGCAAGGCCATGCTGCCCGTGTTCGAGGACCGCAACTCGCTGCTGTACTACCCGGTCCAGTACGAGGGGCTCGAGGACTCGCCGAACATCTTCTACACCGGCGCCACCACGAACCAGCAGATCATCCCGGCGCTCGACTACCTCAAGGAGAAGGGCGTCAAGTCCCTCTACCTCGTCGGAAGCGACTACGTCTTCCCGCAGACCGCGAACCGGATCATCAAGGCGTACGCCGCGGCCAACGGCATCGAGGTCAAGGGCGAGGACTACACCCCGCTCGGCTCCACCGACTTCTCGACCATCGTCAACAAGGTCCGCACCGCCGACGCCGACGCCGTGTTCAACACCCTCAACGGTGACTCCAACGTCGCGTTCTTCCGCGAGTACAAGAACGTCGGCCTGACCCCGCAGGACATGCCGGTCGTCTCGGTCTCCATCGCGGAGGAGGAGGTCGGCGGCATCGGTGTCCAGAACATCGAGGGTCAGCTGACCGCGTGGAACTACTACCAGACCATCGACACCCCGGTGAACAAGACGTTCGTCGACGCGTACAAGGCCAAGTTCGGGCAGAACAAGCCGACGTCCGATCCGATGGAGGCCGCGTACACGTCGGTCTACCTGTGGAAGAACACGGTCGAGAAGGCCAACTCCTTCGCGGTCGCCGACATCCAGGCCAACGCGGACGGCGTCACGTTCGACGCGCCCGAGGGCCTGGTCACCATCGACGGCGACAACCACCACATCACCAAGACCGCACGCATCGGTGAAATCCGCAGCGACGGACTGATCTACACGGTGTGGGATTCCGGCCAGCCGATCGAGCCGGACCCGTACCTCGAGACCTACCCGTGGGCCGAGGGCCTGAGCAAGCAGTAGCAGCAGCCTGAATACGACGAAGCCGACCAGTAGAGAGGCAGTGCATCTTTCATGGATGTCGTGATCGGACAGCTCTTCACCGGATTGAGCATCGGCTCCATCCTGTTGCTCGCCGCGTTGGGGTTGTCCCTGACGTTCGGTCAGATGGGCGTGATCAACATGGCCCACGGCGAGTTCATCATGGCCGGTAGCTACACGGCCTACGTGGTGCAGCAGGTGATCTCGAGCGCCACGGGATCACTGTTCGTCTCGCTGGTGGTCGGCTTCGTCGTCGGCGGACTGATGGGTGTCCTCCTGGAGACCCTCCTGGTCAAGCGGATGTACCACCGTCCGCTCGACACGCTGCTGGTGACGTTCGGTGTCGGACTGATCCTGCAGCAGCTCGCCCGGGACATCTTCGGCGCGCCGGCGGTCAACGTCGTTGCCCCGTCCTGGCTCTCGGGTGGCGTCGAGATCTTCGGCGCGGTGGTCCCCAAGACCCGCATCTTCATCATGGTGCTGGCCGTGGTCGCGGTGGTCGTACTGGCAACGGCCCTCAAGCGTTCCTCGATGGGGCGGCGGATCCGCGCGGTCGTGCAGAACCGCGACCTCGCGGAGACCAGCGGAATCTCCTCCCGTCGAACCGATGTCACCACCTTCTTCATCGGATCCGGCCTGGCAGGCGTCGCCGGTGTCGCGCTGACGCTGATCGGCTCGACCAGCCCGACGATCGGACAGAGCTACCTGATCGACGCGTTCCTGGTGGTCGTGGTCGGCGGGCTCGGTCAGATGAAGGGCGCCGTGATCGCCGCGTTCGCCCTCGGCATCCTGAATTCCTTCATCGAGTACTCGACCACCGCGTCGATCGCGAAGGTGATCGTGTTCGTGATCATCGTGGTCTTCCTGCAGATCCGGCCCCAGGGTCTGTTCGCCGTCAAGACGAGGAGCCTCGTGTGAACGTCCTGACACATCCCAAGGTTCGCGTGTGGGGCGGGTTCGCCCTCGCCGCTGTCATCCTGTTCGGAGTGGCACCCGCGGTGCTGTCCGACTTCCGGCTCGGCCTGCTCGGCAAGTTCCTGTGCTTCGCGCTCGTCGCGGTCGGTATCGGATTGGCCTGGGGGCGAGGAGGAATGCTCACCCTCGGTCAGGGTGTGTTCTTCGGCATCGGTGCGTACGCGATGGCGATGCACCTCAAGATCGCCGACGCCGAACTTCGCGGCGACGACGTCCCCGACTTCATGCAGATCGCCGGTATCAGCGAGCTGCCCGGCTACTGGCAGCCGTTCGCCTCGCCGGTCGTCGCGATCATCGCGGTCCTGACGCTCCCCGCGCTGGTGGCGTTCCTGCTCGGACTCGGCGTGTTCAAGCGCCGGGTCAAGGGCGCGTACTTCGCGATCCTCTCGCAGGCGCTCGCGGCGGCCTTCGCGATCCTGCTCGTCGGTCAGCAGACCATCGGTGGCAGCAACGGGCTCAACAGGTTCCGCACGTTCTTCGGCTTCAACCTCGCCGACCCCGCGAACAAGCGGATGCTGTTCTTCATCGCCGCGGCCGTGCTGCTGCTGGCGGTCGCAGGCATCCGGCAGCTCATGAACTCCCGCTACGGCGAGCTCCTGGTCGCCGTGCGGGACCAGGAGGAGAGGGTCCGGTTCCTCGGCTACGACCCCGCCAACATCAAACTCGTCGCGTACGTCGTCGCCGCCTTCCTCGCCGGTATTGCCGGGGCGCTGTTCGTCCCCATCGTCGGCATCATCTCCCCGGCGGACGTGGGAATCGTTCCGTCCCTTGCCTTCCTGATCGGCGTCGCGATCGGCGGCCGGGCGACGCTCCTCGGGCCGGTGCTCGGCGCGATCGGCGTCGCGTGGGCACAGTCCGCATTCTCCGAGTCCTTCCCGTCCGGCTGGATCTATGCCCAGGGCCTGCTGTTCATCGTCGTGGTCGGCTTCTTCCCGGCAGGCGTCGCCGGACTCGTGGCACTGCTGCGACGGCGCCGCACGAACAGCCCCGAATCCGAGCCCGACGCACCCGCGCAGGCCGAGGTGCCCGAACCCGTGAAGGTGTCCTGATGTCCGGATCAGTCGAAGCAGTGAAAGCGCCCGAGATGGGCGGCAACGCCGGCATGTCGAGCGACTACCTGGAGGTGCGCGGGCTCTCCGTCAGCTTCGACGGCTTCAAGGCCGTCGACAACGTGGACCTGACGCTCCTGCAGGGCGACCTGCGGTTCCTCATCGGCCCCAACGGCGCGGGCAAGACCACGCTCGTCGACGCGATCACGGGACTCGTGCCCGCCACCGGTTCGGCCACCAAGTCCGGTGTCGAACTGATCGGCAAGAAGGTCCACCACATCGCCCGCCTCGGGGTCGGCCGCACCTTCCAGACCGCGAGCGTCTTCGAGGACCTGTCGGTCCTGCAGAACCTCGACATCGCCGCGGGCGCAGGCCGTTCGGCGCTGACGCTGTTGCGACGCCGCAAGGACGTGCTGCCGCAGATCGAGGAGGCCCTCGACACCATCGGCCTCACCCGCCAGCGCGACACCCCCGCGGGCATCCTGGCCCACGGCCAGAAGCAGTGGCTCGAGATCGGCATGCTGCTCGTGCAGAACGCCGACGTGCTGCTCCTCGACGAGCCCGTCGCGGGCATGAGTCTCGAGGAACGCGAGGAGACCGGAAACCTGCTGCGCCGCATCGGAGGTGAACGAACCGTCGTCGTCGTCGAGCACGACATGGACTTCATGCGCGCGTTCGCCACGTCGGTGACGGTGCTCGCCGCGGGGAAGGTGCTCTCCGAGGGCACCGTCGCGCAGGTGCAGGCCGATCCGAAGGTCCAGGCCGTCTACCTCGGCACCGGACACGTGGACGGCACAGCCGTCGCGAGTGCACACGATGCGAAGGAGGCATGACGATGCTCGAACTGGTCGACATTCACGCCGGCTACGGCCGAACGGAGGTCGTGCACGGGGTTTCGCTGACGGTGCCGGAGGGCGGCGTCGCCGCGGTGAT
The DNA here is from genome assembly GCF_005503035.1 of Rhodococcus sp. Q. NCBI lineage: Bacteria > Bacillati > Actinomycetota > Actinomycetes > Mycobacteriales > Nocardiaceae > Rhodococcus > Rhodococcus sp. Q. The sequence goes on along the minus strand of NZ_SCOY01000006.1, from coordinate 250,395 downwards.
GGGACACAACGGCGCGGGCAAGACGACGTTGCTGCGCGCCGCGGTGGGACTGATCAAGATCTCGTCGGGCACGATCCGGCTCGGCGGCGAGGACATCACCGGACTCCGGCCGAGCGCCCGCGTCGCTCGCGGTCTGGCGTACGTCCCGCAGGGACAGCAGTCGTTCGGCCAGCTGACAACGGCGGAGAACCTGCAGGTCGTCGCGGACGGGCGCAAGCGCGGGAAGGTGCTGATCGCGGAGGCCCTCGACCTGTTCCCGGCACTGAAGGACCTGCTCGACCGCCGTGCCGGGCTGCTGTCCGGCGGCCAGCGCCAGCAGCTGGCCATAGCCCGTGCCCTGATCACCGAGCCGAAGGTGCTGATCCTCGACGAACCGACCGAGGGCATCCAGCCGAACGTCGTCGCCGAGATCGAACGCACCGTCATCGATCTCACCCGCCGGGGCGACCTGAGCGTCCTGCTCGTCGAGCAGCACATCGGCTTCGCACTGCAGGCCGCGCAGAACTACAGCGTCCTCGCCGCCGGCCACGTCACGTCCACCGGAACCGGTGGCGCCGACTCCGCCGACGCCGTCCGCGCAGCGATGGCCATTTGACGATGACCACCAAGGATGACGTGGTCGCCGTGCGTACCGCCAGAGGTTCGCTGCGCGAGCAGGTGTACCTGCAACTGCGGGGCGATCTGATGAGCGGACGAATCGGCCCCGGCAACCGGCTCGGCGAGGAACGACTCGCCGAACTGTACGGCGTGTCCCGGACCCCGGTGCGGGAGGCGTTGGCGCGGCTGCAGGCCGACGGACTCGTCGAACGGGACGACAACGGACTCTTCCCCTACCGGCCGCGACTCGAGGAACTCGCCGACCTCTACGAGGTGCGAATCACGTTGGAGATGCGCGGCATCCTGCGGATCCTGCAGGGCAGTGGGGAACTCCACGCCCCCGAGGTCCTCGGTCCCGAGCTGCAGCGGTGGTACGGGTTCCGCGGCGAGATGCCCGACCCGGACGCCGGTTTCGTCGTCCTCGACGAGCAGTTCCACACCACGCTGCTCGCGTCGTCCGGCAACCGCGCGCTCGTCGACGCCCTCACGAACGTCAACGCGAAGGTGCGCCCGGTGCGGATGTTCGACTACCTCACCCCCGACCGGATGCGCGCGACCGTCGAGGAGCACATCGCGGTCGCCGAACTCGTCCTCGACGGACACCTCCAGCGTGCCCACGACGCACTTCTCGCGCACATCGACGAATCCCGGGCGGTCGTGATCGAACGCGCCCAGCAGGCCCTGGCGATGGCGCGGATGGCCAACGCCGTCCGGGACTGACACCCGGTCGCTCCGTCGGCTCTGCTCCCAGCCCACGCATCACACACCGAAAGGCCGTGACATGACCGCCCTCTCGTTCGACACCCTGCTCGTTGCCAATCGAGGTGAGATCGCCTGCCGGATCATGCGTTCCGCCCACATCCTCGGCCTCAAGACGGTGGCGGTGTACTCGGATGCGGACGCGGCGGCGGCGCACGTCGAGCTGGCGGACGTCGCGATCCGGCTCGGGCCCGCGCCCGCCCAGGAGTCGTACCTGCGTGCCGACGCGGTGATCGAGGCGGCGCTCGCGTCCGGCGCGGGGGCAATCCACCCGGGGTACGGATTCCTGTCGGAGAACGACGCGTTCGCGTCCGCTGCCGAGGCGGCCGGGATCGCGTTCGTCGGTCCGACCCCGGATCAGCTGCGGGTGTTCGGGAACAAGCATTCGGCCCGGGAGGCGGCCCGCGCGGTCGGGGTGCCCCTCGTCGCGGGCAGCGGGATGCTCGAGAGCGTCGAGGCGGCGCTCGTCGCGGCCGACGAGGTCGGCTACCCGGTGATGCTCAAGGCGGTCGGCGGTGGCGGTGGGATCGGCATGCAGGCCTGCTTCGACGCGGTGGAGTTGCGCGGCGCCTACGACCGCGTGCAGCGGCTCGCGGCAGCGAACTTCTCGTCGTCGGGGGTGTTCCTCGAACGGTTCGTCGCGCACGCCCGGCACGTGGAGGTGCAGGTGTTCGGTGACGGCGCCGGCCGCACCCTCAGCCTCGGCACCCGCGATTGCTCGCTGCAACGCCGGAACCAGAAGGTCGTCGAGGAGGCCCCCGCCTTCGGGCTGTCGGATTCCGTTGTCGAGCAGTTGCTCTCGTCGTCGCGGGCGCTGGCGTCATCGGTGGACTACCGATCGGCGGGCACCGTCGAGTTCGTCTACGACGTGGACCGCGGCGAGGCGTCGTTCCTGGAGATGAACACGCGACTGCAGGTCGAGCATCCGGTCACCGAGGAGATCACGGGCGTCGACCTGGTCGCGTGGATGCTGCGTCTGGCGGGCGGGGACCGGACGATGCTCGACGCGCTGCCCGACAGCGGCCCCGAGATCACCGGCCACGCCGTCGAGGCCCGCGTCTATGCGGAGGACCCGGGACGGGACTACCGCCCGTCCGCGGGTCTGCTGACCAGTGTCGAGTTCCCCGCGCACACCCGCGTGGAGTCGTGGGTGGACACCGGAACCGAGGTCAGTGAGCACTACGACCCGATGATCGCGAAGATCGTCACCTCGGGCGCGACCCGTGCGGGGGCGTTCGCGGCGCTCGGCGCGGCGCTCGACGAGACCGCCGTCTACGGCATCGCCACGAACCTTCCTCAGCTGCGCGCGATCGCGGCGCTTCCGGTGGTGCTCGACGGAGGGCAGACCACCGGGACCCTTGCCGACCTCGTGGTCGGGGGAGCGCGGGTGGACGTGCTGCGCGCCGGGACGATGACGACCCTGCAGGATCACCCCGGTCGGCTCGGGTACTGGGAAGTGGGGATCCCGCCGTCGGGCCCGATGGACGACCTGTCCTTCACCCTCGTCAACGCGGCCGTCGGCAACCCGACCGACGCGGTCGGGCTCGAATGCACCCTGCAGGGACCGCAACTGGAGTTCGCCGAGGCCACCGTGGTCTGCGTTGGCGGGGCGCCCGCGCCGGTGACGCTGAACGGGATCTCGGTGCCGATGTGGGAGCCGGTCGAGGTGCCCGCGGGCGGCGTCCTCGACGTCGGGAGCCCGGCCGGGGAGGGACTGCGCACCTACGTCGCCGTCCGCGGCGGCATCGACGCGCCCCGCTACCTGGGCAGCGCGTCCACCTTCACGCTCGGCGGGTTCGGCGGCGTCACCGGTCGTGCCGTCGCCACCGGCGACGTACTGACCCGCGCCGTCGTCGACGGTCTCGATGAGCCGACGGTCGTTGCGGTGCAGGATCGCCCGGTGTTCGCGCACACCTGGCACCTCGCCGTCGGCGAGGGACCGCAGCCGGCGCCCTCGTACTTCACCGACTCCGACATGGCGCAGTTCTACGACACCACCTGGACCGCGGCCGCCCACGCCAACCGGACCGGCATCCGTCTCGACGGCCCGAAGCCGACGTGGTCGCGGAGCGACGGCGGCGAGGCCGGCCTGCACCCGTCCAACCTGCACGACAACCCGTACAGCGTCGGTGCCCTGAACGTCTCCGGTGACACCCCGATCCTGCTCGGCCCCGACGGCCCGAGCCTCGGCGGGTTCGCGTGCCCCCTGACCGTCACCAGCGCCCACCGGTGGAAGCTCGGCCAGATCCGGCCCGGTGACCAGGTGCGGTTCGTGCCCGTCACCGACGCGGGCGCCGACCTGCTGCGCGAGTCGAATTCGGTTCGTGCGGCACTCCTTCCGCCTTCGGCGGCCCACGCCACGACGTCCGACGGCGGCGTGCTCGCCCGGCGCGAGGAGATCCTCGGTCGCCCGGCCGTGGTCTACCTGCGCGGCGGCGACGACAACCTGCTCGTCGAGTACGGCGAGATGGAACTCGACCTCGGGCTGCGGATGCGGGTGCACGCCCTGTCGGTGGCCCTCGCCGAGCGCGCGCTGCCCGGCCTGATCGACGTCACCCCGGGTGTGCGGTCCCTGCACCTGCACGTCGACCCCGCAGTGCTGCCGCTGCGGGCGCTGCTCGACGTCCTGCAGGACATCGAGGACCTCCTGCCCGCGACCGGTGACCTCGTGGTGCCGAGCCGCACGATCCGACTGCCACTGTCGTTCGACGACCCGTCGATAGCCGAGGCCATCGACCGTTACCGCGCAGGAGTCCGGGACACCGCGCCGTGGCTGCCGTCGAACACCGAGTTCATCCGCCGCATCAACGGACTCGACTCCGTCGACCAGGTGCGCGACGCGGTCTTCGACGCCGAGTACCTCGTGCTCGGACTCGGTGACGTGTACCTCGGTGCACCCCTTGCGGTTCCGCTCGACCCGAGGCACCGGCTGGTCACCACGAAGTACAACCCGGCCCGCACGTGGACGCCGTCCGACGCGGTCGGCATCGGCGGGAAGTACCTGTGCGTCTACGGAATGGAGTCGCCCGGCGGCTACCAGCTGATCGGCCGAACGGTCCCGATCTGGTCCGGCTACCGCCAGCAGGGCCCGTTCGAGGACGGCAAGCCGTGGCTGTTCCGATTCTTCGACCGCATCGTGTGGGAGCCCGTCACCCCCGACCAGCTCACCGAGTTCCGAGCCGAGGCGAAGGCGGGCAGGTTCAACGCCGAGATCACCGAAGGCACCTTCGCGCTCGCCGATCACCTGCGTTTCCTGGAGGACAACGCCGAGTCGATCGCCGAGTTCAACACCCGGCAGGGTGCCGCGTTCGAGGCGGAGAAGGAGGCATGGCGCGCCGCGGGCGAATTCGATCGCGTCGAGGTCGCACCCGAACCGGAACCGGACACCGCCGAACTGGTGCTTCCGCCGGGTGCGACGGTCGTCGAGGCGCCGATGGTCGGGACGGTGTGGCGGGTCGCCGTCGAACCGGGTGACGTCGTCGAGCCCGGGAACGACGCCGTGGTGCTCGAGGCGATGAAGCTGGAGATGTCGGTACCGTTCACCAGTGCGGGAACGGTGCTCGAGGTGCTCGTCGAACCGGGTGCAAAGGTGCAGCCCGGTACCCCGCTCGTGGTGATGGGAGTCGCGTGATCATGAATGCAGTCAGCAGCGTCGCTGAACTGGACGGGGCCCCGACGCCCACCGATCGGGTCGTGCGGGCGTTCCGGCGCCTCGCCGAGGTCGACCGGCCAGAGGTGTGGATCCTGCTCCGCAGCGAAACCGACGTCCTCGCCGACGCGCGCGCCGTCGAGGAGCGGCTCGCCGCCGGAGCGGACCTGCCGCTCGCGGGACTGCTCGTCGCGGTCAAGGACAACGTCGACGTCGCGGGCATGCCCACGACCGCCGCGTGTCCCGAGTACGCGTACCAGGCCACCGAGACGGCGAGCGGCGTCGAGCGGTTGCTCGCACAGGGCGCGATCGTGCTGGGCAAGACCAACCTCGACCAGTTCGCGACCGGCCTGGTCGGTACCCGCAGTCCGTACGGCGCGGTGCGCGGTTCCTGGGATCCCGAACGGGTGTCGGGCGGTTCGAGTTCCGGCTCGGCGGTCGCGGTCGCGCTCGGCGTCGCCGACATCGGCATCGGAACCGACACCGCGGGATCGGGCCGGGTGCCCGCCGCGTTCGCCGGACTGGTCGGCCTCAAGCTGTCGCTCGGCGTGATCCCCACTCACGGCGTTGTCCCCGCATGCATCGACTACGACTGCCTGACGGTGTTCGCCGCCGACCTGGACGGTGCCGTCGCCGCGGCGCGCGTCATGACCGGTCCCGACACCCGCGACCCCCGCAGTCGGGTGTGGCCCGCGGACGTCCGGCTCGCCGCCCCGGCCGCTCCGGTGGTCGCGGTGCCGCGCGCCGAGGACCTGGCGCCTCTGAGCCCCGAATACCGGGCCGCGTTCGACGTCACCGTCTCGGCTCTCGAGGCGACCGGCGTCGCGACGCGGACCGTCGACATCTCCGGCCTGCTCGACGCGGCCACGCTGCTGTACGACGGTGCCGTCGTCGCGCAGCGGTACGCCGCGGTCGGGCAGTTCCTCGAAAGTTCGCCCGCCGGAGCCGATCCCACCGTCGCGGCGATCGTCGCGGGAGCGAAGGCTCCTGCCGCGCACGAACTCGTCACCGACCTGGACGCGCTGCACCGCGCGAAGGTCGCCGCCGCGGCCACCCTCGCGGGCTGCGACGCGCTGCTGCTGCCGACGACGACGGAGCATCCGACCATCGCCGCCGTGCAGGCCGACCCGATCGGGATCAACCGGCGGATGGGCACGTACACGAACTTCTGCAACCTGCTCGACATGGCCGCGGTCGCGGTTCCCGGTGCGGCGACCGCGGACGGGCATCCGTTCGGCGTCATGTTCGTGGTCCCCGCCTTCGAGGACCAGGTGGCGGTCGATCTCGGCGCCCGGCTCGCAGGGGCGCCTGCACCTGCGCTCGTCGACGGGGGAGTGGAGCTGGCCGTGTTCGGCGCGCATCTGCGTGGGCAGCCGCTGCACTTCCAGCTCGAGGACATCGGTGCCAGGTTCACCGGCACCGTCACCACCACGGACGCCTACCGGCTGTACGCGCTGGACACCGTCCCGCCGAAGCCCGGCCTGGTGCGGCGCGGCCCGGGGCGCGGCGCACCGATCCGCGGCGAGGTGTTCCGAGTGCCCGCCGCGGGCCTCGGCACCTTCCTCGGGGCGCTGCCCGCTCCGATGGCGCTGACGAGCGTCGAGCTGTCGGACGGCCGCAGCGTCGTCGGGTTCAGCTGCACCCACGACGCCGTCGAGGGTGCCACCGACATCACCGAGCGCGGCGGCTGGCTCTGAGCGGCTCCATCGCCGGTGAGTCCTTGTGGTCCGCACGCGGGCCACAAGGACTCACCGGCGTTTGGCGTCGTACGCTGCCTGGTCGGCGAGGATGTCGGGCATCTGGGCCTCGACGAGATCGATCAGGGACTGCAACTGTGCCGCGACCTGCACTCCTCTCGCGGTGAGGGTGTACTCCACCCTCGGTGGGATCGTCTCCTGGACGTCGCGGTGCACGAAGCCGTCACGTTCGAGCTGCTGAAGTGTCTGCGAGAGCATCCGTTCGCTGACCCCGTCGACCCGGCGGCGAAGCGCGCTGAAGCGATAGGGGCCCTCACTCAGCGCGACCAGCGCGAGCGTTCCCCAACGCCCGGTGACCGTGTGGATCACCTCGCGAGACGGACAGGCTCGCTCGAACACGTCGGCCGCGAAGTCGAGGCCGGGTTCGGATGCGGGCAGGTCGGGGACGCTCATGACGCCAGGTTACTACCGGCAATACGGGTAGCGCTAACTCTGGATATTGCACTTACGAAAAATAAGTGCATGATGGATAGTGCGACGCCTTGAAGCGTCAACCGTCTCTTGGAGGAGCATCCCGTCATGACCATCGCCGTCACCGGAGCAACCGGACACCTCGGCCGTCTCGCCGTCGACGCACTGCTGGCGCGTGGCGCACAACCCGGCGACCTCGTCGCCGTCGTCCGCGACGCCGGGAAGGCCGCCGACCTCGCGGACAAGGGCGTCCAGGTCCGCGTGGCCGACTACACCGACCCCGCCGCCCTCGAATCTGCCCTCGCCGGCGTCGACAAGCTGCTCCTGATCTCCGGCAGCGAGGTGGGACAGCGCCTGTCTCAGCACACCAACGTCGTCAACGCGGCGAAGGCCGCCGGGGTCGGGTTCGTCGCCTACACCTCGGTGCTCGACGCGGCGAACAGTCCGCTGTCCCTGGCTCCCGAACACAAGGCCACCGAGGAGCTCCTCGCGGAGTCCGACATCGACCACGCGCTGCTGCGCAACGGCTGGTACTGGGAGAACTACACGCAGGATCTCGCCGGGACCGCGGAGCGCGGGGTCCTCGCCGGGGCGGGCGGCGACGGACGGGTCGCAGGCGCGGCCCGCGTCGACTACGCCGATGCCGCCGCGGTCGTGCTGCTGTCCGACGGGCAGGAAGGCAAGGTGTACGAGCTCGGCGGCGACGAGCGTCTCACCCTCGCCGAACTGGCCGCGAAGATGTCCGAGGCCACCGGCAAGGACGTTGCGTACCAGGATCTTCCGGTCGAGCAGTTCCAGGCCGTACTCGAAGGCGCGGGTCTTCCCGCGTTCTTCGCGGGCATGCTCGCCAGTGCCGATGCAGGAATCCAGGTGGGCGCGCTCGACACCGAGAGCGGCGACCTGCAGCGTCTGATCGGTCGCAGTTCCACCCAGGTCGTGGACGTCCTGCGCGCCGCCCTGTAGCCACTCCTCGGTGGAGTGGCGGCGGGGCGCCGGGACGAATTGTCCAGGTGCCCCGCCGCTTTCGATCAGAGCTGGTTCAGTGCACCCCGACCGCACCCTCCGTGGGCAGTTCGTCCTTCGTGACCCGCACCAATGCGACCACCAGCGGGCAGACGATCACGAGGAACACCGCCGCCCACCCGAACACGTGCGCGTAACCCGACACCTCGAAAGAGAACGGATGCGCGGCAGGGTTGCTCGCAGAAGCCGACGACTTCGCCGACACGTAGATCGTTGTGAACAGTGCAGTCCCGAGCGCGCCACCGATCTGCATGGTGGCGTTGACGAGGGCGCTCGCGGCGCCCGCGTCGTGGTCCCGCACGCCGACAAGGGCGATGTTCTGCATCGGCGCGATCATCAGGCCGATACCGAAACCGAGCACGAGCAGTGCGGGCAACACAACGGTCCAGTAGGAGCTGTCGACGTCGATCCGCGTCAGCATCAGCACCAGACCCGCCGCGGCGACGAGCGGACCGACGGCCATCGGCAGCTTCGGGCCGATGCGGGTGCTCGCCTGCGCCGCGACACCGGCGGCGACGGTGATCGCGACCGTCAGCGGAAGCGACGCGACACCGGAGACGAACGGGCTCATGCCGAGCACGATCTGCAGGTAGAACGTCAGGTACAGGGTGCCGCCGATCAGCACCGAGCCGATCACGACGGACCCGATCAGGGCAGGCGCACGATTGCGGTCCCACGGAATGTACAGCGGCAGAAGTGGATGCGACGAGCGCTTCTCCACCACCGCGAACGCCGCCAACGCCAGCAGGCCTGCGGCCACGAAGCCGATCGTCTGTGCCGAGTCCCAGCCGTGCTTCTCGGCCTGCGTGAACCCGTACACGAGCCCACCGAGTCCGACGGCGACGAGAACCGTTCCCGGAACGTCGTAGCGAACGTCACCGTGTGCCTTGGTTTCCCGCACGTTCGGAGCGGTGACGGCGAGCGCGAACAGCGCGATCGGGACGTTCACCAGCAGGCACCAACGCCAGTCGACGTACTGGGTGAGCAGGCCGCCGAGCAGCAGGCCGACGGCGGCGCCGCCACCCGAGATGGCGCCGTACACCGCGAACGCCTTGGCCCGCTCGCGGCCCTCGGTGAACGTCGTCGTCAGAATCGCCAGTGCGGCGGGCGCGAGCAGGGCAGCGAACACGCCCTGGCCTGCCCGCGCGGCGAACAACTGCAGACCCGTCTGGGCGACACCGCCGATCGCCGACGCGAGTGCGAAGCCGATCATGCCGACCATGAAGGAGCGCTTGCGGCCCCAGAAGTCCGCGATGCGTCCACCGAGAAGCAGCAGCGCACCGAACGCCAGCGCGTACGCGGTGACGGCCCAGTGCCGGTCGCCGTCACTGATCCCGAGATCGAGCTGGGCCTGCGGGAGGGCGATCGAGACGATGGTGGCGTCGAGCACGACCGTCAACTGTGCGAGCCCGACGATGCACAGCACCAACCAGCGGCGGGCATGGTTGGGATTGTCGTTCGGAGAAGTCGGGTGTGAGGTGTCCTGGACCTCAACGGACATAGCGGGATTTCCTGCCGATTGGGGGCACGGACGAGTGTCGCGGCCGAAAGTAGCCAGGCTAGCTGGCTGGACGCCACATCCGTGAGCTGCGGAGACCTCGTCGTTGACAACGTCACACGGGCTTGCCCTCACGCGGTCCGGTGTGAGCACAGCGGCGCGACCACCCCTCGGGGTGAATGGATCAGCGGAACGTGTCGCGGTCGATGCGTAGCGCCGTGATGGTGGTCGCGAGCATGTCGTACTGGCCGACGAGCAGGACGAACTCGATCATCCCGCGGTCGTCGAGGTGCCGTGCGAGGCCCGCCCAGGCGCCGTCGGAGACATCCTTCGTCGCGATCAGGTCGTCGACGACGGCGAGCATCGCGCGGTGCCGGTCACTCCAACCGCCCGCCTCCGGACCGATGAGCACGTTCGCCAGCAGTTCCGCCGTGACGCCCGCGCGCCGCCCCAGCCGGATGTGGTGGTCCATCTCGTAGGTGCAGTCCCGCAGGTGTGCGACGCGCAGGATCACCAGTTCCGTCTCGTGCCGGGAGATCCTGCCGCCGGGCCGCAGCACCGTCGCCGCGAAGTGCAGCCAGCCGCGGTAGGTGCCCCCGGCGCGGCCGAGGGTACTGAACAGCTTCGCGTCCGCGGTGCCCGACGCAGCCGAGACCACCCGCCAGACCACCCAGTTGGCGGGGCCGAGGCGGCGCAGCCGACCCGGCTCGATCCGGGCGCTCATCGGGTTCGGTCCGGAAGGTGGGTGGTGAACCGCGGCCGTTCGGTGCGGGCGATCGCCAGAGCCGCCGCCATCGTCGGCTGGCGACGCAGGTCGACGACCCGCTGCGCCGGCGCCCTCAGGTGCACGAGCCCGCCGACCCACCCCGGTGCGTAGATTCGTCTGCGACGCAACGCGATCCCCCTCTCCAGAGCGGTCACCGCCGTGTCCAGCGGCGACATGCTCGTGAACATTCCCGACCATCTGATCTTGTCGGCGGCCGCGCTGTCCAGTCCGATCGCCACCATCTCGGTGTCGATCTCGCCGAGATAGCCGACACCGACCCTCGTTCCGAGGTGACGCATCTCCACCCGCAGCGTGTTGCCGAGTGCCTCGACGGCGGCGGACGTCGCGTTGTAGGCGCCGCGCAACGGCAGGTGCACGGCGGCCGCACCGGCCGTGACCAGCAGTGCGTAGCCGCCGGGGTGGCCAAGGTGCTCACCCGCGGCGCGCAGCGTGTGATAGGTGCCCATCAGGTTGACGTCGACGGTGTGCCGCAGCACGTCGGGGTCGCCGCCCAACATCGGCAACTGCGCCCCGACGCCCGCGTTCGCCACCACCACGTCGAGCCCGCCGAGTTCCTCGACCAGTTCGGAGACGGCGGCATCGACGCCCTCCCGGTCGCGGACGTCGCAGTGTCGCCACGGCGCTCGACCACACGTCACCGCGACCTGTTCGAGCAGTTCCGGTTCCAGGCCGAGCAGTGCGACGCGCGCGCCGCGCTGATGGAGGCGTCGGGCGAGGGCACCGCCGATGCTGCGTGCCGCCCCGGTGACGAGCACCCGGCGGCCGGCCAGGAGTGCCTGCGGATCGCGTGCCATGGCGCCTCCTCGACGTCGGTGGTCCTTGGTTCGGTAGGAAGCTAGCACCGCGTCCGCGGCGTCCGAGGGACATTGCAACCAGTCGGGACGGCCCGGCGAAACTCCGGACGCAGCGCAGATGTGTCAGGCTGAGCGGCTGGTGTGTCAGTGTGACGGACACCGATGCCGCGAGTGTCCCGATCGCAGGAGGGTTCGATGGCCACGCTGACCGTGTCGCCTGCCGACAACCCGGTCGCGTTCGTGCCGAGTGGCGTCCGCGAGACCAGGCCGGTGACGGTCGTGTGGGACACCGAACTGTTGTCGTCCGGGCGGCTCAGCCGACGTGTCGACGGAGGCGGAGACGAACCGTTCGGGGCGGGTCGGACCGGATCGGCGGTCACCGAAGTCGCCCTGAATCAGACCCAGACGTTCACGCTTCGCTCCGGTGTCGGGCAGGTGTTGGCGACCCTGGTCCTGACGACGGTGCTCGAGACGGCTCCGGTCGCGCTGGCCCCGACACAGCGCATCGATGTCAGCCGGGCGGTCGTCGGGGCGGACTCGGTGCACCTGCGGTGGAGCACAGCCCTTCCCGTCGCCTGCTGGGCGGAGATCACCGCACCCGGCCGGAGGCCGGGATTCGCGGGGACGGACCGGGGGACGGTGCACCAGGCACGGTTCGACGGGCTCGACCAGGACGCCGACTACACGGTCCGGCTTCTCGCGGAGGGTGCCGCCGGCCGCTACCTCGGCGCCGTGCACACCGGATACCGCCCGAGCGGGGGACGCCCGGCATCGCGGGAGGTCGCCGGGAGGTGGATGCCGGACCCCGAGGTGTTCCGACGTCTCCGCCTGCGCGGTGTCGTCGACGTGGGTCAGTCAGGCGTGGTGGCCGACCGCACGGGCACCGCGCCGACGCCGGCCGGTCCCGTCGAGCTCCACCTGTCCGCCGACGGGGAGCTCCGCATGGCGGGGACGTCGGGCGCCGCGGCCGGGCAGGTCGTGGGCGGTCCGCTGCGGCCGGGCTTTCACATCTGTCCCGTCGGATCCGCGGTGCTGCTGGTCGGCGTCACCATCGACGGCGAATTGGTGTCGTGCCTGCTCGACCCCGGCCGCGACGACTGCACGTGGCGACGTCTCGGTGTGCACGAACCGCGATCGGTGGCGACCGCGCCGTGCCCCGGCGGTGTGCAGGTGGTGGTGGTGACGCACGACGGGGGAGTCCGGAGTCGAGTTGTGTCGGACGCAGTCGCCGAGGACTCCTGGGAACTGATCGGCGACGGCGCCGCATCCGTTGCGGTCGCCGCGTACGGCGGTGTGGAGCCCGCGGTGGTCACCACGACGCCCGACGGCGCGGTTCGGCTACGGAACCGCAGTGCCGACGGGGCGTGGGGCGCCTGGATCGGACTCGGGTCCGTCGAACCGGGTCGGCATGCGGTGCACTGGGAATCCGAACACTGCCTTGCCGTCACCACCGTCGACGACGACCACGCCGTACACGTCCTGACCCGACCGCGGTCGCCCGGACCCGGGCACCGCACCGCGTGGGTGAGCGTGGGAACCCTGTCCGCGCTCGACCAGTAGTCGTCAGGTGTCGGCGATCAGGTACGGCGAGACCGAACTGCGGTGTTCGTTGATGTCGAGTTCCTTCCCGAGTGGCGGGAAGGCCCGCTGCGGGCAGTTCATCCGCTCGCACACCCGGCAGCCGGCGCCGATCGGGGTTGCGGCAGCATCGGATTCGATGTTCAGGCCGTCCGCGTAGACCGTGCGGTGTGCATGCCTCAGTTCGCAACCGAGGCCGATCGCGAACGTCTTGCTCGGCTGGCCGTACCGCGACGCGCGACGCTCCACGGTGCGCGCGACCCACAGGTAGTTGCGGCCGTCGGGCATCTGCGCGATCTGCGTCATGAGCTTGCCCGGGTACGCGAAGGTTTCGTAGACGTTCCACAGCGGACAGGTGCCGCCGCTGGACGAGAAGTGGAAACCGGTGGCGGACTGGCGTTTCGACATGTTCCCGGCGCGATCGACACGGACGAACGAGAATGGCACCCCGCGCAGCTTGGGCCGCTGCAGGGTGGACAGTCGATGGCAGATCGTCTCGTAGGACTGGGAGAAGAACGCAGACAGGCGTTCGATGTCGTACCGGAAGTCCTCGGCGACGTCGTGGAACTGACCGTAGGGGAGGACGGTCGCCGCGGCGAAGTAGTTCGCCAGGCCCAGCTTCGCCAGTGACCGGGAGGATTCGGACGTGAAACTGCCCTCGTCGACGAGACTTTCGATGAGGTCGCCGTATTCCAGGTACGCGAGTTCGGCGGCGAACTTGAACACCTTCTGGCCACCCGACAGGTGGGGTGAGATCTCGAGGACGCGGGCGTCGGGGTCGTACCGGTGCAGGACACCCTCGCCGAGATCGATGCGCTGCACGATCTGGACGTCGTGCACGTTCTGCAGCCTCTTGGCGATCTCGCCCGCGACGTCGCCCCGGTGGAAGCGCATCCGGGCGGTGAGATCCTCCGCGGCCGTGTCGAGTTCATGGAGATAGTTCTGCCGCTGGTAGAAGTAGTCGCGCACCTCCTCGTGCGGCATCGTGATCGAGCCGGAGCCGCTGCCGTCGCTGTACCGGTCCTCGGTCGCCGCCGCGAGCTGCGCAGTGGTGTTGCGGTAGCGGCGGTGCATGTTGACGACCGCGCGGGCGAGCGACGGGTGCGCGGACACCATCTCGGCGAGCTCCTGCGGGTCCGCGTCGAACCCGATCTCCTGGTCGAGCGCGACCTCGCGGAGTTCGGCGATCAGCCGGGTGTCGTCCTGGGACGAGAAGAACGACGTGTCGACGCCGAACACCTCGGTGATGCGGAGAAGGACCGGAACGGTCAGGGGGCGGACGTCGTGTTCGATCTGGTTGAGGTAGCTCGCCGAGATCTCCAGCGTCTTGGCCAGCGCGGCCTGGCTCATTCCGCGTTCGGTGCGTAGCTGCCGGAGGCGTGCCCCGACGAAGGTCTTGGCCATTGCACCAGGTTAGATGCGTTCCACGGTCTTCGCAATCGAGCCTTTGCATGCTTAGCTTCCGCGTGCGCCGCCAGGCTCAACCGGCCCGTCGACGCCGTCGGATGCAACGCCGAGGCCGGGAAGTGCAGCGATCAGTCGGATGGGTCCGGCGGCGCCGGGCAGTCCGTGTCGGGATCCGGCCACGGCACCGCCATGCAGTCGTCGAACGAGGGAATCGCGCTGCCGCCGGACTTCTCGATGAGGAGTTCGATGGTGTCGAGGAGTGCTCCGATGCGCAGTTCGAACGGTGTCGCTCCGTTGTCGAAGGCGCCAACGGTCCACAGTCGTGTCATCGTCGGATAGCGGCTCGGCTCGAAGGTGTTCTGCCAGAAGTCCGTTTGGGACGCCCAGTAGGCCTCGTAGTCGGTGCCCTGACGGCTCACGTCGGCGTCTTCGGCGGCGGCGGCCCGCGCGAACCCGGACACCGCCTGGTTGACGATCGCGATCGTCTCGACTACCTGCCCCGCGGTGAGTCCGGTGTCGACGAGAATCCGAAGGCCGGACTCCTCGGCGTCGAACACGTTCGGCGCCAGCGGCATTCGCCATGTATTGACGGACAGCAGCCAGGGATGTGTGCGCAGCAGCGACCAGTATCCGCGGGCGTAGGCCTCCAGCGCGGGACGCCACGGGAGTTCCCGGTCGGGGAGGTCGAAGTCGGCGTAGGCGCGGTCGATCATCGCGTCGACGAGGTGTTCGCGACTGGGGACGTGGGAGTAGAGCGTCATCGTCCCGACGCCGAGCGCTCGCGCGACCGACCGCATCGACACCGCATCGAGGCCGCTCGCATCGGCGACAGCGACGGCTGCGTCCACCACCTGGGCGCGGTTCACGCGAGCGGGCCTCCCGCGGGTGGCCGCCGGTGCCGGGTCCTCCCAGAGGGGCGCGAAGCGCTGGTTGTCCGCCGCGGGCGTCTCGGGTGTCGCGTCGCTCATGGAACCTTCCGGAAAAAATGCCGTTGCGCGGATTTCTCGTGCAGCGTACCGTAAATCTCGTGACTGAATCGGTACGGCGTACGGAAAATGCGATTCGGGCGAGGGGGCTCACGAAGACCTTTCGTCGCAAGAAGGAGACCGTGGAAGCGGTCAAGGGCGTCGACCTCGATGTGAAACAGGGGGAACTCGTCGCGTTCCTCGGCCCCAACGGGGCCGGGAAGTCCACCACGATGCGGATGCTCACCTCGGTGCTGAGCCCCACGTCCGGGACCGCGGAGGTCGCCGGCTGCGACGTCGTCCGCAACCCCGCCGACGTCCGCGCGCGCATCGGGTACGTCGGGCAGGGCAACGCGGGCGGCTACTCGTACCGGGTGGGAGACGAGCTGCGCAACCAGGCGCGGTTCTACTCCGTGCCCGCCGACGTAGCACGCCGACGCTCCGCCGACCTGCTCGAGGCCCTCGAACTGACGGGGATGGAGAAGCGGACGGTGCAGTCGCTGTCCGGTGGCCAGCGTCGACGCCTCGACGTCGCGATGGGGCTGATGAACCATCCGAAGCTGCTGTTCCTGGACGAGCCGACCACCGGGCTCGATCCGCACGCCCGCGCCAACCTGTGGGACCACGTGCTCCGGCTGCGGGAGCAGAACGAGATGACACTGCTTTTGACCACCCACTACCTCGACGAGGCCGACGCGATGGCCGAACGGATCGTGCTCATCGACCACGGCACCGTCATCGCCGACGCGACGCCCGCGGTGCTCAAACGCGACTATGCCGACGACGTCGTCACCGTCGAGCTGGTCTCGGGCGAGGGCGTCGCGGCAGCGCGGTCGGTGCTTCCGTCCGCGGTCACCGGTGTCACCGAGACCGTCACCGACGGCGGCGCGGTGCGCCTCGCGCTCACGACGCACAACGGTCCGGAACTCGTTCCGCCGCTGCTGCGCACGCTCGACTCGGCCGGTGTGGTCGTGGCGTCCACCGATGTCAAACCCGCGTCGCTCGACGACGTGTTCCTGAACCTGACCGGCAGGTCCCTGCGCGAGGAGGCGGCATGACCGACGTCATCACCCGAACCGAGACAACGCCCTACCCCGTCGCCGACCGCTCCCGCGTCGGAAAGTGGCTGCACGACACCGGAGCCGTGTTCACCCGCGAGATCCTCGTAGTCCTGCGGGATCCCTTCTCACTGATCTTCTCGCTGCTGCAGCCCCTGGTGTTCCTCGGCCTCTTCGGGCCGCTGCTCGACGGGATGCTCGGCGCGGGCGGGATCGAGGGCGAGTCGGCCCTGCAGTGGTTCCTGCCCGGCGTGCTCGTGATGATCGCGATCTTCGGCACCGGCATGGTCGGCGGCAACCTGCTGTACGAGTTGATGACCGGCGCCTATGAACGGATCCTCGCGACCCCGCTGGACCGCTCCTCGATCCTCGTCGGCCGCGCGCTCAAGGAGTTCGCGCCCCTCGTCGTCCAGGCCCTGCTCATCACCGTTGTCGCGATCCCGTTCGGGCTCACGTTCTATCCGCTGCACGTCCTGGTCGGGCTGTTGATCCTCGGCGTCTTCGGGATCGGCCTCGGTGCGCTGTCGTACGCACTCGGACTCGCGGCGAAGGGCCGCGAGTGGGTGTTCTGGGGAGTGCAGCAGTCGGTGATCTTCCCGCTGCTGCTGCTCGCGGGCATGATGCTTCCCCTCGAGGCGGGACCGGGCTGGATGCAGGCGGCGTCGAAGGTAAACCCGCTGACCTACATCGTCGACGCCGAGCGCGCCCTGTTCACCGGCATCATGTGGGACGCCGACGTCGCATGGGGGATCGTCGCCGCGCTCGTCACGTGCGCGGTCGGGCTGTGGGTCGGAATCAAGGCGGTCATGCGGAGCATCTGACGCGGTCGCACATCCCCTGTGCACACACCTTCCGGAGTGTGCGCAGGGGATTTCTGCGTGGATCTGCCGTGTGGCAGCGCCACAAGGCCTGCGCAGAGCGGATGTTCGGCGGACGTGTCGGTGGCTGATGGCATCCTGCAGGGCTGGCCACCAGGCGGCGCCGATCCGTCGGCCCGAACGCTCCCAGGAGTTCCCATGACGAACCCGAATCTGACCCTGATCGCCGTCCTGCTCGACCGGTCGGGGTCGATGCAGTCGATCAAGTCCGACACCGAGGGCGGGTTCGACGCCTTCATCGCCGAACAGCGCACGCAGCCTGGCGACGCGATCGTGACGCTGGCCCAGTTCGACAACGACTACGAGCGGGTCTACACGTCGATCCCGATCGACCAGGTACCGCCGCTGGAACTGCGCCCGCGGGGCAGCACCGCGCTGCTCGACGGAATCGGACGGCTGACCACCGAGATCGGTGAGGAGCTCGCCGCGCTTCCGGAGCACGAACGTCCCGGGACGGTGATCGTCCTCGTCGTCACCGACGGTGAGGAGAACTCCAGCACCGAATGGGCGCTCGACGCCGTGAAGGCCGCGATCACGCGGCAGGAGAGCGAGTTCGCGTGGGACTACGTGTTCCTCGGCGCGAACATCGACGCGGTATCAGTCGGCGCGGGAATGGGCTTCGCCCAGGACAAGTCGATCACCTACGACGCGTCCGGCCAGTACGTCGGCGCCGCGTACTCGGTGACGGCCGACTACGTCAGCCGCAAGCGCAGCGCGCCGCTGGGTGCACCCGTCGCGGGCTTCTCGGACTGGGACCGTGCAGTGACGCGGGAGTAGGCGACATCCGTCGTCGCACCACCCCTGCACACACACCGTGTGGAGTGTGCACAGGGGTGATCGGCGTCGAATCGCCCTGCGACTGAACGAAAAGGTTTGTGCAGCGGGGGTTCCGGTGACCTGTCAGCTCGCGGGCACCATCTCGACGGTGGACTCGTCGAACTCCGGGAGGTCGAGCGGCTCACCGAAACCGAAGTACGTCTTGACCTGGGAACCATCGTCCTCCTTCACCAGGTAGCCGGCGTCGCTGACCCAGTAGTGCAGCTCCGCGGGGACCTGGGACGCGAGGGCCTCCCGCGTCACCGTGCCCGAGGACACCAGGGCGTCGGGGATCGCCTGCAGTGCGAGGTCGACCATGACGTCGCGGTCGGGAGTCACGACGAAGTGAGTCGCCTGTGAGCCGTTCACATCCTCGGCGCCGTTCTCGACGATGTCCGTCGAGCTCACGATCACCTTCTTGACCCAGTCGATGTCGAAGGACTTCGCCAACATTCGGGTCATCCCCTCGTCGGCGGGGGCGCGGTACCAGGTCCCCGCCTTCGCGCCGTTCGTGTCCTTGGCGAACCGCACGTAGACGACGTTGTCGCGCATCAACACGCTACTGACGGGCGAGGACGAGTCGTTCTCCATCGACGAGTAGGTCACCCGCTTCGAGTAGTCGAGCTGATTCTCCGTCGAGATGCCGTTCGCGACGGACGAGACGCGAATCGGCCCCGCCGCCAACGTGTTGACCACCGCCGCCTCGAGCCGCTCGGCGGGCGTCGCGGACGCCGACAGTTCGACGACCGGCGCCGGTGCCGCGGTACTCGACGCGTCACCGCCGCACCCCGTGACGGCGGTGGCCACCGCCGCGGACAGCAGCGCGGTGGCGAGTAGACGTCGAACAGGCAGGTGGGTGCTCATGCGTTCACTTTCGGGTCGGTTCTGTCGAGTGTGCGGTGCGGTCGTGGACTTGGACGCACCATAGGGTGCGGCGGTTCCGTTCGAGAAGTGCACCACGGCGCGGATCGCGCGGTGGGCAACGAAAACCCTCGGTGTCAGGACCAGGGGTGCTCGCGAGCGAACGCGTTGGGGAAGGAGAGTGTGACGCCGTCCCGATCGGCGAGCCGGGCCAGCACCGTCATGGTGCGGTCCAGGTCGTCTCCTGCGAAGGGCAGCGCGCGCAGCGGCTCGGTGAGGGGACGGAAGAAGTCGTCCCAGTGGATCAGAACCGCTCGGCGGGCGCCGACGGCCCGAATCGTCTCCTGCCAGTACGTCTCGATGTACTCGTCGGACTGCACCCCCAGCTGGCCGACCCCGAGGTACGCGATCTCGGCCGACTGCCCGGCGAGGGCCCCCGAAACGTAGCCGGCGCTGCCCTGGACCAGCGCCGAGCGGCCGGATGTGGAGTGGCGCACGATGATCGACCAGGCGTCGCCGCAGCGGAACGCGGACGCGCGAACCGGTGTCCGCACCGGAGCCGTGATGGTGCCGGGGAACCGGTCGGGTGGGCAGTGATGCGACGCGACGAACGTGACGTCGTAGCCGCCCAACCGCAGGGTGCTTCCGGGCTCCGCGACGACGATCCGCTCGGGAGGCAGTGGGTGCCCGTGGCCGATCTGCGCAGCCGACGGGCCACCGACGAGTGCCGCACCCGTTCGTTCGGCCACGACCGCGGAGTCCAGCGCGTGATCGAAGTGGGTGTGCACCGGGATCACCGCGTCGAGGGCGGTGATTCCGGCTCGGTCGAGGACCGCCGAGATCCGGGTGGGGTCGGGAGCGATGCGACCCAGCCCCACGCGTGCCATCGTCGGTCGGCTGAAGTACCCGTCGGTGAGGATCGCCGACGAGCCGTCGTCGATCAGCAGGCTGGACACACCGAGGAACGTGACGGCGAGGCCGTCGCGGGCCGGGGGCACGTCGAAGCGGTCGCGGTAGGCGGCGATGTCGGGGCGTCCCAGTCGCAGTCGCATCCCCGTGACCGTAGTCCTAGTCCTCGAAGCCGAGTTCTGCGGCGCGGTGGAGTGCGGCGTCGAGTGCGGCGGCGTCGACGACGAGGGTGTGCAGTTCCTTCGCTGCGACGAGCAGCGCGTCGGTGTCGTTGCCGTAGACGCTGACCATGCCGGCTTCCGGGTCGAACCCGACCGCACTCATCGACTCCGGCGACCTGTCGGTGAGGACCGCCTGGAGCGCGCCGGTGAAGTCGTATCCAGACCCCTCGATTCCGTGGGCGTCGAGCACGGAGCTGTGGCCGTGGTACTCGGGCCCGCCGGGGGAGTAGATGATGCTGGAGGCGGTGATTCCTGCCACGAATCGGACGGGTTCGAGGGCGCTGAAGTCGTCGGGGTGTGCCATGCCCGGACCATATCGAAGGTCGCCGACACGAGCCGCGCGACTTGTGAAGGCCGCCCGGATTCGCTCCGATGCGAAGGTTTGCCCTCGGTGATTGCCCTCACATTCGGCGTGTCGACGCGTGAGGACGGACGCATCGCCGTCTCGAGGGAGGTCCGCCGAGCGGACGATTGGTCTTCCGTTCGACAGGTGCCTCTGCCTGCGATTTCGCTACCTGACGGTAACTTACGTGCGACTGGAACCTGTTCTAGAACGGGTCACGGGCTTTGCAAAGTTAACAATACGGTTTGAGAAACTAGCCAAGGTTGGCATTCGCAACAGGTAGACGGCAGTTTTTGCCTGTGTCACTCTCGATAGGTACACAGCAAGGCCCTGGCAAGGATGCGAAGCCGTACGGACGTACTGGACGAGGTCCCCAACGGGCAGTTGATCCGAAGAGAGTGGAGTCTTGATGTCGACCACCGGCACCCCGAAGACCGCAGAGCAGATCCAGCAGGATTGGGACACCAACCCGCGCTGGAAGGGCATCACCCGCAACTACACCGCTGAGCAGGTCGTGAAGCTCCAGGGCAGCGTGGTCGAAGAGGCCACCCTCGCTCGCCGCGGTTCGGAGATCCTGTGGGACCTCGTCAACAACGAGGACTACATCAACTCCCTCGGCGCCCTCACCGGCAACCAGGCCGTGCAGCAGGTCCGCGCGGGCCTCAAGGCCATCTACCTGTCCGGTTGGCAGGTCGCCGGCGACGCCAACCTGTCCGGCCACACCTACCCCGACCAGAGCCTCTACCCGGCCAACTCGGTGCCGCAGGTCGTGCGCCGCATCAACAACGCGCTGCTGCGCGCCGACGAGATCGCCAAGGTCGAGGGTGACACCTCGGTCGACAACTGGCTCGCTCCGATCGTCGCCGACGGTGAGGCCGGCTTCGGTGGCGCCCTCAACGTCTACGAGCTGCAGAAGGCCATGATCGCGGCCGGCGTTGCCGGTTCGCACTGGGAGGACCAGCTCGCGTCGGAGAAGAAGTGCGGCCACCTCGGTGGCAAGGTGCTCATCCCGACCCAGCAGCACATCCGCACCCTGACCTCGGCTCGCCTCGCGGCCGACGTCGCGGACGTCCCGACGGTCGTCATCGCCCGCACCGACGCCGAGGCCGCGACCCTCATCACCTCCGATGTGGACGAGCGTGACCGCCCGTTCCTGGACGGCACTCGCACCGCCGAGGGCTTCTACGGCGTCAAGAACGGCATCGAGCCCTGCATCGCTCGCGCCAAGGCCTACGCCCCGTACTCCGACCTCATCTGGATGGAGACCGGTGTTCCGGACCTCGAGGTCGCGAAGCAGTTCGCCGAGGCCGTCCGCAGCGAGTTCCCGGACCAGCTGCTCGCCTACAACTGCTCCCCGTCCTTCAACTGGAAGGCGCACCTGGACGACGCGACCATCGCGAAGTTCCAGCGTGAGCTCGGCGCGATGGGCTTCAAGTTCCAGTTCATCACCCTCGCCGGCTTCCACTCGCTCAACTACGGCATGTTCGACCTGGCGCACGGCTACGCCCGTGAGGGCATGACCGCCTTCGTCGACCTGCAGGAGCGCGAGTTCAAGGCTGCTGCCGAGCGTGGCTTCACCGCCGTCAAGCACCAGCGTGAGGTTGGCGCCGGCTACTTCGACAGCATCGCCACCACTGTCGACCCGAACACCTCGACGGCTGCCCTGAAGGGCTCCACCGAGGAGGGCCAGTTCCACTAGGAACTGCCACCCAGTCACCCGCGGCGGCGCTTCCCCGGCGCCGCCGCACCGGTTGACGACTCATCGTTCACCCCGCCGCGGGACCAACAGCCCGGGCTCCGCGGCGGGGTTGGACAACCGATTCACCACAGTCTTCC
Source organism: Rhodococcus sp. Q (assembly GCF_005503035.1). Taxonomy (NCBI): domain Bacteria; kingdom Bacillati; phylum Actinomycetota; class Actinomycetes; order Mycobacteriales; family Nocardiaceae; genus Rhodococcus; species Rhodococcus sp. Q. The sequence goes on along the minus strand of NZ_SCOY01000006.1, from coordinate 228,248 downwards.
TTCCCGCATGACGATGACGAGCCACCACACGATGAGGAGCTGACGTGACCAGCGAGAAGATTCAGCGCGTCGGCGTGATCGGCGCCGGTCAGATGGGCGCCGGAATCGCCGAGGTGTGCGCCCGTGCGCATGTCGACGTCCTGGTGTACGAGCAGACCCGCGAGCTCGCGGCCGCCGGACGCGCGCGCATTCTGCGCTCGCTCGACCGCGGTGTGAGCAGTGGAAAGATCACCGAGCGTGAGCGTGAGCAAGCCGCCTGGCGCCTCCGCTTCACCTCCGATCTCGGCGATTTCGCTGACCGGCAGCTCGTCGTGGAGGCCGTCGTCGAGGACGAGAAGGTCAAGAGCGAGATCTTCGCCGAGCTCGACCAGATCGTCACCGACCCGGACGCGGTCCTCGCCTCCAACACCTCGTCCATCCCGATCATGAAGCTCGGCATCACCACCAGCCGGCCCGAGCGTGTCATCGGCATGCACTTCTTCAACCCGGTGCCGGTGCTCCCGCTCGTGGAACTCGTCACCACCCTCAAGACCAGCGCCGCCGTCACGGCGCGCGCCGAGCAGTTCGCAGGCGAGGTCCTCGGCAAGCAGGTCGTCCGGTCCGCCGACCGTTCCGGCTTTGTCGTCAACGCGCTCCTGGTGCCGTACCTGCTCTCGGCCATCCGCATGGTCGAGTCCGGATTCGCGACCAAGGAGGACATCGACAAGGCGACCGTTCTCGGCCTCGCGCACCCGATGGGCCCGCTCGCGCTGACGGACCTGGTCGGTCTCGACACCGTCAAGTCGATCGCGGACTCGATGTACGAGGAGTTCAAGGAGCCGCTGTACTCCGCGCCGCCGCTGCTGCTGCGCATGGTCGAGGCGGGTCTCGTCGGCAAGAAGGTCGGCCGCGGCTTCTACGAGTACGCCGACAACGGGCGCGTGGCCAAGAAGGCCAGCTAGCGAGATCGGCACCTTCGGCGCCCGTGCGTGAATCTCCCCCAGTCGGGTAAGGAACGCGCACGGGCGCGAAGTGCATCGGCGACATGGGCGCGAAGCGCATCAGTGACATCGACGCGAAGCGCATCGGCGGCACGGCTGCGCAACGCATGAGGGAAGGGTCGACACGAATGTCAAGCAGCGCAGCTACTTACGGTTCCAGTGTCCTGGGATATCCCCGAATCGGCCCTCGGCGCGAACTGAAGCGGGCACTCGAGGCGTACTGGCACGGCCGGTCCACGCAGGCCGAACTCGTCGCGGTGGGACGTGACCTCCAGGAGCAGACGTGGAGTGAGCTCGCTGCGACGGGCCTGACGCAGGTGCCGGGCAACACATTCTCCTACTACGACCACGTCCTCGACAATGCACTGCTGTTCGGCGCGGTCCCGACCCGTTTCGCGCCCCTGAAGGGCGAGCTCGACGAGCTCGACTTCTACTTCACGATGGCGCGCGGTCGGCCGGACTTCCCGCCGCTCGAACTGGTCCGCTACATCGACAGCAACTACTACTACCGGCAGCCGGAGTTGGCCGAGTCGACGCCGTTCGCGCTCCACGCCGCCGCGCTGCTGGACGAGTTCGAGCGGGCGAAGGCGCGCGGCATCGAACTGCGCCCCGTGGTGCTCGGACCGGTGTCTCTGTTGCTGCTGTCCAAGGCGGGACCGGATGCGGCCGAGGGCTTTTCGCCTCTCGACCTGCTGGACCGCCTGCTGCCGCAGTACGCGGCGCTGTTCGAGCTCCTCGCGAAGGCGGGGGCGACCTGCATCCAGCTCGACGAGCCGATGTTCACGCAGGACCGCACGGCCGAGGATCTCGCGGCGTTGGAGCGGGCGTACCAGACGCTCTCGCACGCACCGCTGCGACCGCGCATCCTCGTCACCGGCCCGTACGGCAATCTCGGTGACGCACTGCCGATCCTGGCGAGCACGGGCATCGAGGCCATCGGGCTCGACCTGGTGTACGGCCGCGTGTCGCCCGACGAACTCGCGAAGATCCCCGGACTGCGGCGCAAGCGCCTGTACGCAGGCGTCGTGAACGGCCGCAACGTGTGGCGCGCGGACAACATGGTGACGCTGAAGTACCTGTCGCAGCTCACCGAGGTGATCCCCGACCTCGTGGTGTCGACGTCGTGCTCGCTGATGCACGTGCCCTGCGACGTGCTCGCCGAATGGGACCTCGACGGTGACGTCGCGGACCGGCTGGCGTTCGCGAAGCAGAAGGTCGGCGAGGTCGTATCGCTGGCGAAGGCGTTGACCGAGGGCCCGTCCGAACGGTGGCGCAAGAAGCCGACGTCGGTGCACTTCAAGCAGAAGCACGACGTGCGGGCGCGGGTCAACGCGATCCGCCCCGAGCAGCGTGTCCGCGCGCCGTACGAGGAGCGTCGCGACGCGCAGCAGGCTCGGCTGAACCTGCCGCTGGTGCCTGCCACCACCCTCGGGTCGTTCCCGCAGACCGACGAGATCCGCAAGGTGCGCTACGAACTCGGACGGGGCCGGATCGAGTACCCGGACTACGTCAAGCGCATCCAGGAGGAGATCGAGCGCACGATCCGCCTCCAGGAGGACATCGGGCTCGACGTCCTCGTGCACGGTGAGCACGAGCGCAACGACATGATCCAGTACTTCGCCGAACTGATGGACGGATTCGCGTTCACACACAACGGCTGGGTGCAGGCATACGGGTCGCGGTGCGTGCGTCCGCCGATTCTCTTCGGTGACGTGCGGCGTCGCGGGCCGATGACCGTGGAGTGGATCGGGTTCGCGCAGTCGCTGACGGACAAGCCGGTCAAGGCGATGCTCACCGGTCCGGTCACGATGCTGTCGCGTTCGTTCGTGCGGCAGGACCAGCCGCTGCACGAAACCGCGGACCAACTGGCGCTCGCCGTCCGGGACGAGATCGCGGACCTCGAGAAGGCGGGCGTCGCGATCATCCAGGTCGACGAGCCCGCGATCCGCGAGCTGCTGCCCCTGCGCGCGGGAGGCCGTTCGGAGTACCTGGGTTGGGCGGTCGACGCGTTCAAACTGGCGACCGGAGGAGCGAAGCCGGAGACGCAGATCCACACGCACCTGGCGTACACCAGCCGCATCGAGGTGGTGGACGCCATCGAGCGCATGGACTGCGACGTGACGGCCATCGTCGCCACCAGGTCCATCGACTGGGTGCTCGACGCGCTCAAGGAACGCAAGCTCACCCACGGTGTCGGTCCGGGCGTGTACGAGTCCCGTTCCGCGCGGATCCCCGACATCGACGAACTCGACGAACTGCTCACCGAGGCAGCCGAGTCGGTCGATCTCGACCGACTGTGGGCGAATCCCGACGGTGGCCTCAAGACCCGCCACTACTGGCAGTTGGAGCCGTCGCTGCGGAACCTGGTGGCAGCGGCTCGTCGACTGCGGCGCCGCGCGGCTCAGCAAGCCTGACGCTGCGAGAAGATCGTGCGTTCCGTACGCGGCCCGTGAGTGGTCGCGGCCGCGGACGGAACGCCCCGAGGGGCCCGGACCGCACCGTCGTCCGGGATGGAAAGGCCCCGAACCGATCCGTCGGTTCGGGGCCTTTCTGTGTCCGCGTCAGGGGGCGGGATGTCAGGATCCGGAGCTGCCGTCCGACGATGCCGCGGCACTGCCGGCCGCACCGGGCAGGTTCGTCCCGTCGGAGTCGGTGGAGTGGATCGAGACCGTCACCGCGGCGCCGGGATCCGCCTCCACCGTGACGATGCGTGCGCCCGGCGCAGAGGTGACGAGTCCCCCGTCGACGGCGACCACGACGCCCTCGGGGTAGTGGAGGTCGGAGACGTAGATTTCGGTGGGCTTCGCGGAGGCGCGTGCCGTGTACGTGTACCGGAAGTCGCCGCCGTCAGGGTTGAACTGCAGGGTGCCGGGGATCCCCGCCGTCGCCTGCGGGTAGGTGCGGACCAACTGCGATCCCACCCCGCCCCGGAACGGGTCGGTGCCCCCGCCGGGTCCGAACTTCGACCTGTAGTGCCAGTAGTGCCAGCCGATGAACCGCTCGTCGGCGCGGGCGACCGTCGCCGCCAGGACGTCCGGATCGACGTCGCCGAACTCGGTGACCAGCACCGGCCGACCGGTTCGGGCAGCGAGGGTGTCAACGTTGAACCACGTCTTGTCGTGTTGGGCGGGGCACGACGCTACGAGTCCGGTGGGGAGGCCGACGTAGATGCTCAGCTGGCTCGGAATGCAGTAATCGTGCACGGACAGGCCGATGTTCGGGTCGGTGATCGCCGGTGTGTGCGGAGGGTTGCCCAGGTTGCTGGGCATTGTCTCGTTCCAAGTCACGTTCGGCTCCCAGAAGACCGGCACGGTCGGGTCGGCGAGTCGGATGCGGTCGGTCAGCCGCTGCATCGCGTCCTGGTACTTGCGGTCGAATTCGGGGCATCCGTTCGGGAAGCACGTCAGGAACGGCGAGCCGGGCCACGGCTCGTTCATCAACTCGACACCGAGCACACCCGGCATTCCCTCGACGCGGTCCACCAGCGCGGCCAGAGCGGTACCGAGGTGATCGAGTACTCCGTCCTCGTTGTCCCACACGGCATCCCACGCGACGTTCATGCTGGGCATCAGGTAGTTCAGGGGGAAGCCCGGGTTCGGCTCCCACGACTGTGGGCGTGCACGGATCGACCATTCCGGGAAACCGTTGCCACCCCAGGGCTTTCCGATTCCGTCCTGGTGGTTGTCGAGAAGGACGGAGATGCCACGTGATCCCAGCATGTCGACGACCGTCGCGATCCGGTCGATGTAGGCGGGGTCGATCACGCCGCGGTCGGGCATGAGGCCGTCGAACGAAACCCCGAGTCGTACGGTGTTGAAGCCGTGCCCGGCGAGGAGATCCGCGTCGTCCGCGGTGAGGGTCAGGCCGTCGCCGGGGATGACGTACGGCGCCTCCTTGTCGACGTTGTTGACGCCGTGCAGGAGTACGACCCGGCCGAACTCGTCGACGATGTCGCCGCCCTGGATCTGGAGTCGGCTCTGTAAACCCTGTTCCGCGACGGCGGTCGCGGGTGTCGCGCAGAGAAGTGCCCCGAGAATCGCGGCGACCGCGGCGATCGGAGCGAAACGGATGGACGACAACCAGGGCACAGGCACTCCTTCACCGCCATGTTGGACAATTGTCCAGAAAGTGACGGAAGGTTAGCCGTTCGTTGTCGCCCATGCGGACGGATCGCCGAAATTCGCCTCCGAACGCAGGTGCCGCCGTTGCGGCTGATCGGTACCAGCGCTACACATAGGGGCATGCTCACCGTTTCCGCGTATGCCGCGAACTCCGCCGACGCACCGCTGGAGAAGACCACCATCGAGCGTCGGGACCTGGGTCCGCTCGACGTCCTCATCGAGATCAAGTACGCCGGGATCTGTCACTCCGACATCCACACCGCCCGCAACGAGTGGGGCGGAACCCGCTATCCCGTGGTGCCCGGTCACGAGATCGCCGGCTTCGTCACCGAGGTCGGGCCCGACGTGACCCGGCACAAGGTCGGCGACCGCGTCGGCGTCGGCTGCTTCGTCGACTCCTGCGGAACCTGCGCACCCTGCGAGGCAGGGGAGGAGCAGTACTGCGCCAACCGCGTCACCGCCACCTACAACTCCGTCGGCAAGGACGGAAAGGTCACCCAGGGCGGCTACTCCACCCACATCGTCGTCACCGAGGGCTTCGTCGTCTCCATCCCGGACTCGCTCGACCTCGCCGCCGCCACTCCGCTGCTGTGCGCGGGCATCACCCTCTACTCGCCGCTGCGGCACTGGAACGCGGGTCCCGGCAAGAAGGTCGCCATCGTCGGCATGGGCGGACTCGGGCACGTCGGCGTCAAGATCGCGCACGCGATGGGTGCCGAGGTCACAGTGCTCAGCCAGTCGCTGTCCAAGCAGGAGGACGGCCTGCGGTTCGGCGCCGATCACTACCACGCGACCGCGGACCCCGCGGTGTTCAAGGAACTGCGCAGCCGATTCGACCTGATCCTCAACACGGTGTCGGTCAACCTCGATCTCGACGCCTACCTGGGGACGCTCGCGCTCAACGGCACTCTCGTCCTCCTCGGCCTCCCCGAGAAGCCGATCTCCGTCCGCGCGTTCTCGCTGGCGGGTAACCGTCGCAGCCTCGCAGGCTCCAATGTCGGGGGCCTGCGCGAAACCCAGGAGATGCTCGACTTCTGCGCGGAGCACGGCATCGTCTCCGAGATCGAACTGATCTCCGCCGATCGGATCAACGAGGCATACGACCGGGTGCTGCGCAGCGACGTGCGCTACCGCTTCGTCATCGACGCGGCCACCTTCTGACACGCCCGCCCACGCGACTGTTCGGACGCAACTCGCCGCCGTGTGGTCGACGGGAAACCGCGACTCGTCGACCACGCGCGGGGGCGCATAATGAAAGTGACGCAGATCACGTCTGGTGAGGGGTCGAGACGATGCGCGGTCAACTGGACGGACATCGGGTGGCATTCCTTGCCGCCGACGGTGTGGAACAGGATGAACTGGTCGAGCCGCGACGCGCGGTCGAGGCGGCGGGTGGCAGCACGGAACTGCTGTCCATCGCACTCGGCGAGATCCAGGCGTACCGCGGCGACGTCGACGCTGAGGATCGGTTCCCCGTCGACCTGCTCGTCGGGCGAGCAGATCTCGACAGTTACGACGGATTGATCCTGCCCGGCGGTGCTCTCGGGCCGGACCGGTTGCGAACGGACGACCACGCGGTCGCGTTCGTGCGGCACGCGATGCACATCGGCAAACCGGTCGCGGCGATCGGCCACGGCCCCTGGCTGCTGATCGAGGCGGGTGCGGTGTCGGGCCGCACTCTCACCAGTTGGCCGAGCCTGCGGACCGACATCGTCAACGCGGGCGGCACCTACGTGAACGAGAAGGTCGTCGTCGACCGCAACCTCGTGACCAGCCGCGGCACGGCCGATCTCCACAGCTTCTGCACCGCGTTGGTCGGGAAGTTCACCCAGCAACCCGAGGCCGTCGGATGGAGATGATCGCCCTTGTCGCCTGCCGTTCGCCGGGCGTAGCGTCGGAATCCAGAGCCGTTTCCTCTACCGAGGAGGAGTGCACATGAAGCTTCATCTGTTCGCCGAGTGGATCGGCTACACGCTCGGTCTCCTGGCCGTCATCGCGTTCGCCTTGGCCATCGTCGCGGCGGCGTCCGGCTTCGCGGGGTGGGCGGTCGTGGCTGCGGTGACGTTCATGATCGCCGTGACGCTCGCTCTCGCCCTGGTCGGCGGAACCGTGCGGCACGACCACCGTCAGCGCAGGCACACGCCTCGTTTCCCGTTGCCCGGTGGCACCGCCTGGCCGGTCAAGCCCTGAACGTCCCGACTCCCCGCGAAGCGCCGCCGGTCAGGATCGCGCCAAGCGCAGTTTCTCCGCCTCGATGTCGAAGTCGGCGGGTGGCCACGACAGGTCGAGTCGTTCGAGCGCGTCGATCAGCAGTTCCGTCACGGCCAGCCGGCTGAACCACTTGCGGTCGGAGGGGATGACGAACCAGGGCGCGTGCTCTGTCGACGTGCGGTCGAGCATCGCCTGATACGCCTCCTGATACTTCGGCCAGTAGCCGCGTTCGGTGACGTCCGAGGGGTGGTACTTCCAGTACTTGTCCGGGCGGTCGAGTCGCTCGGCGAGGCGCGCCTTCTGCTCGTCGAGCGAGACGAACATCGCCACCTTGACCACAGTGGTCCCGGACTCGACGAGGTCACGTTCGAACGCGTTGATCTCGTCGTAGCGTGTCTCCCACTCGGTGCGGGGGACCAGATCGTGCACACGGACGACGAGGACGTCTTCGTAGTGTGAGCGGTCGAAGACTCCGAGTTGGCCCTTCCTGGGCAGTTCCCGGCGAATTCGCCACAGGTAGTGGTGACGCTTCTCCTCGGGCGTGGGCACACCGAACGAGGCGTGGTCGACGCCCTGCGGATCGACGTGGCCGATCACGTGCCGGACCACGCCACCCTTGCCCGCGGTGTCCATGCCCTGCAGGATCAGCAGCACCGACCGGTGCTCGTCGGTGGTGCGGGCACCCGCGAACAGCATTTCCTGCAGCCCGGACAACACGGCCCCGCGTTGCTCGAGCAAGCGGGCGCCGAGGGCTTTGTCGCCGTCGAAACCGGGCGTGCCGTTGGTGTTCAGGTCGGCGACGCGTGTCGCCTCGGTGACGCGCAGTGCCTCCACCGCGGGGATCCGCCAGCCCTCACTCGTGCTCATGGTCGTGACTCTCCCATGCGCAGGCGCCGTGCCGGTGGAACTACAACGCTTCCGGCCGGTCGGAGAGCAGGGGGTGCGGCATCGACTTGAACCGGGCCGGGGAGCCGGCGACCGCGGCGATCCCGGTCACGCCTCCCCACGTCATCATCGTCAGGTAGTCGATCAGGTCGTTCGACGTCATCGACCGGTTCGAGATCCACCAGTGGGTGGCCAGCTGCACCGCGCCGACGATTCCGTATGCCCACGGCAGGGCGCCACCCGAGTCCATCTCCATCTGGCGGAGCTTGACGCCCAGGACCGCGGAGAGCGCCTCGGCGATCATGCGTTCCGATTCGGCGACCACGTCGCGGTTGGCGCCCGAGCTGTTGGCCATCACGTACAGGTAGACCTCGGTGTCCTCGGACACCGTCTCCACGTAGGCGGTGATCGCGACCCGGACCAGCTCGTACTCGTCCATGTCGGCGCCGATCGCCGCGTACATCCGCGGCGCGAGCACCGTCTCCACCCATCGGGTCATGGTGGCGCTGGTGAGGTCGCTCTTGTCGTTGAAGTACCGGTACAGCACGGTCTTCGACACGCCGATCTCGGATGCGATCTCGTCCATGCCCACGTCGCGTCCCCGGACCCGGATCGCGGCGAGGGTGCCGTCCACCAGTTCCTCGCGGCGTGCGATCTTGTGTTCCCGCCACCGGCGCTTGCGGCCGTCGGTCTTCTCGGGCTTGGCGCCAGGCGTGGTGGCGCCGACGTCTACGACCTCGGTTGTGTCGAGGTCGGGTGTTGTCTTCTTCGGCACTGTTGTTGCCACATCCGTTCCGATCGATGTTCAGGCCAGTTTACGGCCGACGGACCTGCTGGTTGTCGCCATCCCCGGTGTCGCGGCCGTCCGCGTCGGTGAGTTGCGGCGCCGGTGCCGCGTCGGAGTTCGGCACAATTGAGCAGGTGATGCAGTTGCTGGGTGTCGACGACGCCGACAAACGGCGTGATTTGCGCCGGATGAAGGCCATCGCGACAGGCTTTCTCGTGTTCGCGACGGTCGTCTATCTGTTCTGTCGGTGGCAGGAATCCCGCGGCGCGGGGGACTGGGTCGGCTACGTGCGGGCCGCGTCGGAGGCGGCGATGGTCGGTGCGCTGGCCGACTGGTTCGCGGTGACGGCGCTGTTCCGGCACCCGTTGGGGCTGCGGATCCCACACACGGCGATCATCAAGAGGAAGAAGGACCAGCTCGGGTCCAGCCTCGGCAGTTTCGTGGGGGAGAACTTCCTCGCACCCGACGTGGTGTCGCAGAAGGTGCAGGCCGCGCAGGTGCCGCTGCGGCTGGGAACGTGGCTTGCCGAGCCCGCGCACGCCGAGCGGGTGGCGGCGGAGACGGCGACATTGCTGCGCGGGTTCGTCGGCGTGCTGCGTGACGAGGACGTGCAGCAGATCATCGACAACACGATCGTGCGCCGCATAGCGGAGCCCGCGTGGGGGCCGCCGATCGGCAAGGTGCTGGCCGAACTGCTGGCGGAGAACCGTCAGCTGCCGCTGCTGGACATGCTGGCCGAGCGGGCGCACCAGTGGGCGCTGGGCAGCCAGGAGACGATCGATCGGATCATCGACCGGGACAGCCCGTCGTGGTCGCCGAAGTTCGTCGACCTATTGCTCGGCGAGCGGATCCACAAGGAACTCGTCGACTTCACATGGAAGGTCCGCTCGAACCCGGACCACGAGGTCCGTCAGGCCGCGAACCGGTTCCTGATCGAGTTCGCCCACGACCTGCAGCACGACCCCGCGACGATGGCGAAGGCGGAGAAGGTCAAGACGGAGCTGATGGGACGCAAGGAGGTGACCGGAGCCGCCGAGGCGGCGTGGAAGGTCGCCAAGCGGATGATCCTCGAGTCGGCGGACGACCCGAACAGCGCGTTGCGTGCGAAGACCCGCGACACCGTGATCCGGCTGGGGGAGCGGATGCGCGACGACGCCGAGTTGCGCGCGAAGGTGGACGGCTGGCTGGACACCGCCGCGCGCTACGTCAGCGCCAACTATCGCGGCGAGATCACCGGAATCATCACCGAGACCGTTGCGCGCTGGGATGCGGAGGAGGCGAGCCGCAAGATCGAACTGCAGGTCGGACGTGACCTGCAGTTCATCAGGATCAACGGCACCGTCGTCGGTGCGCTCGCGGGGCTGGCGATCTACACGGTGTCGAACCTGCTGTTCGGGTGATCCGCGCCTCAACTGCTAGCAGAGTGCTTGCAACAGCTAGCACCCTGTCGTAGCGTGGAAGGCGCACACAGGGAAGAGAGGCGGCCACAGTGACCGACGACACCCGGTCGACCGGCGACAGTGCCGGCGACGTTGCGGCCCGGGTGGTCACGAACGCCGCGCAGGACATCGGCAGCTTCATCAAGTCGCAGCGTGAAGCCGCGCAGGTGTCGCTGCGCCAACTCTCGAAACTGGCCGGGGTCAGCAATCCGTACCTCAGCCAGATCGAGCGTGGGCTTCGCAAGCCGTCCGCCGAAGTGCTCGGCCAGATCGCCAAGGGCCTCCGCATGTCGTCGGAGGTGCTGTACATGCGGGCCGGACTGCTCGAGGAGCGGCCGTCCGGGCCGGTGCGTGACGCGCTGCTCGCCGACACCTCTCTCACGGAGCGCCAGAAACAGGTGCTCCTCGAAATCTACGAATCCTTCCGACGTGAGAACGCGCCGGGAACGGACATTCAACCCGAGGAAACAGGAGAAATCTCATGACTGATCTCAAGGGTTTCGACACCGTCAAGACGCCGATCTACGCCGCTGTCGGTGCCGGAGACGTCGTCGTGCAGGCTGTCGCCGACATCGTCGCCCAGGTGCGCGAGCGAGCCACCACCGCGGGTGACGACCTCACCGTCGACGCGGCGCGTGAGCGCTTCGACAAGCTGTCCGGCGACCTCACGGTCGACGCGGCACGCGAGCGGCTGGACAAGCTGACCGGTGACCTGACCGAGGGCGTCGAGGCGCTGCGTGAGCGGCTCGCCGGCCTCCCGGCCGAGCTGCCCGAGGAACTGGCCGACCTGCGTGAGAAGTTCACGTCGGAGGAGCTCCGCAAGGTCGCCGAGGCGTACCTGAAGGTTGCCGCCGACATCTACACCTCCCTCGCCGAGCGCGGCGAGGAGACCGTCGAGCGGATCCGCAAGCAGCCGGCTCTCGAGGAGGGCATCGATCGCGCCGAGTCCGTGCTCGGCGACGCCGCGAACCTGACCGAGGAGGCTCTCGGCACGGTGGCACGTCAGACTCGGGCAGTCGGTGAGCAGGCCGCGAAGCTTGCGGGCCGTGCTGCCGAGAAGATCAGCGACGTTGCAGACGAGGTCTCCGACGCCGTTGCCGATGCGGGCGAGCAGGTTGCGAGCCGGTTCGTCGGTGCAGGTGAGAAGGCCGAGGCGACGACGGAATCCGCGGCGACCAAGGTCGCGGCTGCCGCGCCGAAGACCCCGGCCAAGCCTGCTGCCGCGAAGCAGGCGCCGGCCAAGCCCGCTGCCGCGAAGGCTGCACCTGTGAAGGCCGCCGCCACCAAGCCCGCACCCGCGAAGACGGCTCCGGCGAAGACGGCTCCGGCGAAGGCTGCCGCCAAGCCGGCGACGAAGACGGCTGCCACCAAGGCACCTGCCAAGAAGGTCGCCCCGAAGTCGACCGACGCCTGACGCGTCCCAAGGTTGGGTCGACCCCCGCACGGCATTGTCGTGCGGGGGTCGAAGCGTATGAAACGCGGCTCCGCTGGGCGCCGGCGTCCGATCGTTAGGATGGAAACGTGACCACCGCCTACACCCTGTCCGGGCTGATCCTCCTCGCGCTGTGGCTGCTGGGGCTCGCCGCGGGGGCGTTCGCCCTGTTCCATGCGGTCCGGCAGCGCCCGGACGCGTTCACAGCGGTCGACAAGCTGTCGAAGCCGATCTGGGTGGGAATTCTCGTCGCCGCCGTGCTCATCATGTTCCTGGCGAGGAGTGTCGTGTCCCTGTTCGGTTTGGTGTCGGTGGTCGCGATCTGCGTGTACCTCGTGGATGTGCGTCCCCGGGTGGACGAGGTCCAGCGCGGTCCCCGCTGGTGACGATTTGTGAGAATTCGAGTCACAGATACCGTTGACAACAGGTATCGGGACGACGCATTGTTGAGGTGATCGCCCGGTGCGGACCCCCGTTCGCACCCACCCGCAAGCACTCGGGGAGGAGCGTCGCCATGTCGATCGGCCACGTAGGCCCGTCCCGTCAGGTTCACGTCGGTACCCGTCAGGACACCGCGTCCCGGCTCCTCGCGTCCGCGGCGCGCAAGTCCTACGACCCGCTCGTCGAGATCGACTGGGACGCGCCGATACCGTCCGACCTGTACGGCATGACCCCCGAATGGTGCAGCCTCTACGGCACCGACCTCTGGGAGTCGATGACCGAGGAGCAGCGGATCACCCTCACCACACACGAGGCCGCGAGCATCGCGGGCACCGGAATCTGGTTCGAGATGATCCTCATGCAGATGCTGCTCCGTGACGTCTACACCCACGACCCCGCGACCGCACACTTCCAGTTCGCGCTCACCGAGATCGCCGACGAGTGCAGACACTCGACGATGTTCGCCAGGTCCGCGACGCGCCTCGGGGTTCCGTCGTATCAGCCGAAGCAGTGGATCCGGCAGTCCGCGCGCCTGTTCAAGGCGACCGCGACCGGATCGCTCGCGTACGGCGGCACGCTGTTCGCCGAGGAGATTCTCGACATGATGCAGCGCGACTTCATGAAGGACGACCGTGTCCAGCCCATCACCCGGACCGTCAGCCGGATCCACGTGACCGAGGAGGCGCGGCACATCAAGTTCGCGCGGGACGAAGCGACGAGGCGCGCCGCGAACATCTCCGCGTTCACCCGCGCGCGTATCCGACTCGCTCTCGGCGTCACGGCCTACTTAGTCGTGACCAGCCTGGTCAATCCGAAGGTGTACGAGGCCGCCGGACTTGATCCGCATCGCGCCAGGGCCGCGGCGGCGTCGAACCAGCACTACCACAACAAGATTCGTGAGGGCTGCGCGAAGACGGTCGAATTCCTCGACGGGATCGGGCTGATCGGAGGCCCGTCCACGGTCCTGCTCCGGCGAGCCCACATCATCTGACGTCCACCAGTTCCAGTTCTCGAAAGGTTGTTCTGTGTCCCCATCGTCACGACGCATTCTGGTAGGAACGGCCGCGCTCGCCGCGGTCGCGGGCACCGCAGTGGCCGTGCGTCGCCGCAAGGCCGCGGCACGACTCTCCGCCGAGCCGAACCCTGCTCTCGCGGATCCGATGTCACATCCGGAGGAGTTGTCCGTCGTGTCGGCGGACGGTCACCGCATTCACGTGCTCGCGTACGGTGACCCGTCGGCGCCGCCGATCGTGTTCGCCCACGGCTGGACGTGCTCGACCGCCTACTGGTACCCGCAGATCAACGACCTGGCCGACGAGTTCCGGGTCGTCGTCTACGACCAGCGTGGGCACGGACGCAGCCCGATCGGACCGAGCCGGCTCGACCCCGAACTGCTCGGCGACGACCTCGACGCGGTGCTGGAGGCGACCGTCCCGAGTGGCAGCCGTGCCGTCGTCGTCGGGCACAGCATGGGCGGCATGTCGATCATGTCGTGGGCGCTGAAGTACCCGCAGCGCGTGCAGGAGAAGGTCGCCGCCGTGATGCTCGCCAGCACCGGATCGGACCGACTCGTCGCCGAGACCACCGTCATCCCGCTGCCCAAACGCGTTCCCGCCCTGCCGGTCCCGGTCGCCCGCGCGATCCTCGGGTCGACGATGCCGCTCATCGAGACGCCGTTCACCCGGCGCGGCCTTCAGTACGTCGCGTTGGCGCCCGGATCCAGCCGGGAGGAAGTCGACTTCTGCGCCCGCATCGTGCGCGACTGTGCGCCCGCCACCCGCGGAGGCTGGGGTCGCGCACTGAGCACCCTCGACGTCGGCGACGCTCTCGACAACCTGACCGTGCCGACCACCGTCGTCGTCGGGACCGCGGACCGGCTCACGCCGCAGTCGCACGCGGTGCGGATGGCCGACCGACTCGACGCCCACGACCATCTCGCCCGCCTCATCCGGATGCCCGGGATCGGGCACATGAGCACGATCGAGGCCGCGGGCGAGGTGAACGCCGAGATCAGGCGCCTCCGCGCGCTCTGAGTGAATTTCACCCCCATGAGATGGGGTCCCCTTTGGGGAGAAATTCACTCGCGGGCGCTGCAGGTGCTCAGCTGAAGACGACGGTCTTGCGTCCGTGGACGAGAACGCGGTCCTCCAGATGCCAGCGGAGTCCACGGGCCAGGACCAGCTTCTCGATGTCGCGGCCGAGACGCACCATGTCGCGTACCTCGTCGGCGTGGTCGACGCGGATCACGTCCTGCTCGATGATCGGGCCCGCGTCGAGCTCGGCGGTCACGTAGTGGCAGGTGGCGCCGATCAGCTTCACACCCCGGATGAACGCCTGGTGGTACGGGCGGGCGCCGACGAACGACGGCAGGAAGCTGTGGTGGATGTTGATCGCCCGGCCTGCCCAGTGGTCGCACAGTTCCGGTGGCAGCACCTGCATGAAGCGGGCCAGCACCACGGCGTGCGGATCGTGGGCGTCGACGAGCTTGCGGACCTGCTCGAACGCGGGACCGCGCTCGGCGGGGTCCTTCGGGAACGACACGTAGTGGAAGTCGATGCCGTGCCTGCGGGTGACCTCCTCGAGGTCGGGATGGTTGCCGATCACCGCGGCGACGTCCACCGACAGTTCGCCGCCCGCGACGCGTCCCAGCAGGTCGTGCAGGCAGTGCCCCTCCTTGCTGACCAGGAGGACGATCCGCTTGCGCAGGCCGGTGTCGTGCAGCGTCCACTCCGTGTCCGGTCCGAGTTCGGAGGCGACCGCGGCGAACCGCTCGCGCAGTTCGCCCAGGCTCAGATCGATCGACGACGCCCGCACCGCCTGCCGGGTGAAGAACCAGCCCGAGTCCTGATCGGCGTGGTACGCGGCCTCGACGATGGAACCGCCGACCTCGGCAAGGAACGTCGAGATGCGGGCCACGATGCCGGTCCGATCGGGTGTACCGAGGGTGAGGACATAGCGACGGTCGTCGTCACGGGAGGGCGTACTCATGCCCGACAGTCTGGCAGGTGCGCCGCTGGCCTGAGCTCGGACCGCACGAATGTCTCGTCGGAGGTTGTCAGCGCACCACGATTGCCGTCGCGACCAGGGTGCTCGCGTCCACCACCTCGACGTCCCGTTCGGTCAGCAGCGACAGGTAGTCGAGCCGTACGGCCTCCACGACGTCGGGGCCCAGCGGCAGCAGCGGCGCCCGCAACGCGCTGCCGAGCACCAGGTCCCACGCGAACTCCGGGGACAGGGGTATCAGGTTCGACAGCTCGTTCACCTCGACCGACGCCGCGCCGAACCGGGACAGCCACGCCCGCAACGCGTCCGGGGTGTCGAACAGTTCCAGCGGCGACGGGCGTCCCGCCCGCGGCGCGTCGGGCACGTGCCGCGCGACGGCGTCGAAGTAGGCGCGGGTGACCTGCTCGAGGGCGCCGCGCCGCCACACCGTCATACCGACCCGGGCAACCGGACGCAGCAGCTGCAGCAGCCGGGCCGTGGCGTGATTCGGATGCGGCAGGAAGAAGATGCCGTACGAGCAGGACAGCACGTCGTACCGGCCGCCCGGGACGTTGCTCGGTGGCTCCCACCGTGTCGCGTCGGCGCGGACGAACTCGATGTTGCGCAGCGCCCGGTCGGAGGCGGTCACCCTGCCGAGTTCGAGCAGGTCGTCGGCGACATCGACGGCGTGGACGAGGCCGGTCGGTCCGACCGCGGCGGCCGCCGGGATCGCCGAGGCGCCTGCGCCTGCGCACACGTCGAGCACCGTGTCCCCGGGGCGCAGCCGCAACTGGAACGCCAACGCCTGCCCAGCAGGTCCCCACACCGTCGGCGTCAGCCGGTCGAACTCGCGGGCTCCGGCATCGAACACCACGGCAAGCTGCTCGGCAACGGCCGCACTGTCGTCGGTGACGCCCACACGTTCGTCGGACTGCTGTGCCGCCACCCGGGCGGAGTCGCTCATGTCGTAAGGGTAGACCCGCAGCGCGCCCGACGCCGGACCGTCTACAGGTCGTAGAAGGGCTGCGCGTACCGGAACTCGCCGGTCACGTCCGAGGTGTAGGCGTCGAGGGGGCGGACCTGGAAGTGGCTGACCCACTCCGGAACTCCCGGATCGACAGACAGTGACGCGCCCGGCACGAACCCGAAGCGGGGGTAGTAGTCGAGGTGGCCGAGCAGTGCGACCAGAGTCGCTCCCAGCGCATCCGCGCCACCGAGGCTCGCGTGCATCAGCGCGGACCCGACACCGGTGTGCTGGCGGCCGGGGAGCACCCCGATCGGACCGAGTGCCAACGAGGGTCTGCCGCCGACGGTCGCGCGGGTCAGGCACACGTGACCGACAACGGCGCCCGCGGTGTCCTCGGCGACCAGCGCCAGGGCGGGGATCCAGGCGTCCGAGCGGCGGAGCGCCTCGACGAGCGCCACCTCGACCGGTTCGGTCGCGCCGGGGGGAGTCTCGTGGGCGAAGGCAGCGCGGTGCACGTCGGCGATGGCGTCGACGTCGGCGGGGCGTTCGCGGCGAATCAGCATGGGCACCAGTGTCGACAATCGTCGGCGGCGTCGGCAACCGCAATACTCCCTGTCCGCTCTCGGGGTGGGGCACTGTGCCAAGCTCGACCGATGTCGGACACCCTCACCCGCGCCGCGGTCGCCGCGATGGTCGACCACACGCTCCTCAAGCCCGAAGCGACGCCCGCCGACGTCGCCGCACTGGTCGAGGAGGCACGGGAGCTGGGCGTGTACGCCGTGTGCGTCTCCCCGTCGATGCTCCCGCTGCGCGCGGCGGGGCTGCGGGTCGCCGTCGTCGCGGGCTTCCCGTCCGGCAAGCACCATTCGCTGGTCAAGGGTGCCGAGGCGAGGCTGGCGGTGCAGCAGGGCGCCGACGAGGTCGACATGGTCATCGATGTCGGCGCCGCCGTCGCACGTGACTACAACGCGGTGCTCGCCGACATCCTGACAGTGCGGGAGGGCATCGCGGAGTCGACGGTGCTCAAGGTGATTCTCGAGACCGCGGCCCTGTCCGACGAGGCGATCGTCGAGTGCTGCCTGGCCGCGGAGCGCGCCGGCGCGAATTTCGTCAAGACGTCCACCGGCTTCCATCCGGCGGGTGGTGCCACGGTCGACGCGGTCCGGTTGATGGCCCAGACCGTCGGCGGCAGGCTCGGGGTCAAGGCGAGCGGCGGCATCCGCACCTCCGACGCCGCCCGCGCGATGCTGGACGCGGGCGCCACCCGGCTCGGTCTGTCGGGGACCCGCGCGGTGCTGGACGGGTTCCCCGACTGACCGGAGTGTTCGGGACCGGACTACATCAGAACCGAGCAGCCCTCCGGTGCCTGTGCGCCCGGTTCGGGAGCGGGCATCGTGTACTGGCCGCCGGCCAGTGACAGCTGAAGTCCGCTGTCCGTGACCGTCAGCGACTGGGCGGTCATGCCGAGCGGGAACGTCTGCAGGCTGGTGGTGAGGATGTCGACGACGCCGCTGACCAGGTCGGTCGGCAGACCGAGCCCGAACAGTTCCGCACCGATCGTCTCCACGTGCACGACACCGCCCGAGATCGTGGGCTGCACCGTCAGTTCGGCGAGGTTGCCGAGCAGTGCGAACCGGATCGTTCCCGCTGTCGGGTCGGTGGTGACGCCGGTGACGAGCGTGCCGAACGGTTGAGCCGCGATGGTCGCGGCGATCCCGTCGGAGGACCAGTCGATGTCGGCGGTCGAGCTTCCGATGGTGCCGCCGGACGTCTCGCTGGTGGTGAGGTCGATGTCGTTGACCCTGGCGTGGACGCGCATGTCCTTCGCGGGTCCGAAGCTGGAGTCGTCGCTGTCGATGGTGATGTGCGGAACGCTCTTGTCGATCGCCTGCAGCAGCACCGGTTTGGCGCTGAGTCCGACGTCGACCTGAGATCCGAGTTGGCTTTCGAACTGGTCCGCCATGCACTGCTTGACGTTGTGGCGAACGTACAGTTCGCCGCCGATCAGGACGGCGACGAGCGCGACGATCACGACGAGGGCGACGATCAGGGCGCGACTGCGCTTGGGTCGTGCGCTCGCGGTGGGGGCGGTCGTGGTGGAAGCCATTCGTCGGATTCTTCCCGAGTTTCCTGTGTCGCTTCTGAGAACTCACCCGAAGAAAGTGTGTGGAATCCGCCACTCCGGCTCGAATGTGACGTGTAACACATTTTGGCCGTACGCTGTTCGCATGGACGAGACCCGTGAGTCAGACCTACGCGAACGCGCCCTGCGTGAGCGGGCCGGGGTTCAGGACGGCTACTTCACCGCCGGGCAGGCGCGGTCCTGCGGGTACTCGGCCGAGGAGATGGCGGACGCCGTCGTCGCAGGCAGTTGGTCCCAGCCCGACCCCGGTCTGTTCCGGCTCGCTACCTGGAGGTCGGGTGACCTGGACGAAGTGGCGCGCTGTTGCGTCCGCCTCGACGGCGCGGTCGTCTCCCACCAGAGCGCGGCGGAACTCCACGGGCTCGGTCACCTGCATCCGAGCTTTCTGCACGTGACGGCATCGGAGGAGGCGCACCTGCGGATCGACCGCGTCGCGGTGCACCACCACGACCTCGGCGCCGGGGACACCGAGCACACCGGCGCCTTCCGGATCACCACCCCGCTGCGTACGGTCCTCGACCTCGCCGAAGGTGGCGTCTCTCAGTGGGTGCTCGACGAGGTCGTCGGCGACGGTCTCGCGATCGGGCGTCTCGACCGCGACGAGCTCGAGGCCGGCTCGGACGGCAGCACACCGCGTGTGCGGCAACGGGTGCGGCGCGCGCTGTCGGCCTGGGCCTGACCGCCCCATCGAAACTCAGGAGGGTGCGACGACCGACCAGGGGACGGTCAGCACGTTGTCCCGCAGCCTCCGCCTCGGAACCTCCACCGGAATGCCCTCGTCGCGCAACAGGTCAAGGGCCGCTCGCCACCGCACCCGCGGACCGAACGGCGCGTGCGGTGCCGCCGTCGCCCACGCCCGGTCCGCCGAGCGAAGCAGTCCGTGCACGCCCTCCCCGGGAACGTTGCGGTGGATCAACGCCTTCGGAAGACGTTCGGCCACGTCGCCGGGCCGCTCGACGTCGAACGGGTCCCACGCCAGCGTCAACGACAGCGGGCCCTGCGCGTCGACGAGCACCCACGCGCAGCGGCGACCGAGTTCGTCGCACGTGCCGTCGACGAGCAGACCACCGGGGGCCAGTGACGACCGGATCTTCGACCAGGCCCCCGCCACGGCGTCCTCCGGGTACTGACGCAGGACGTTGAACGCGCGGACCAGAACCGGCTGCAGGCCGGCGAGTTCGAACCCGCCGCGCGCAAAGCTGACACCGTCACGCCCCTCGACCACACGGTCCGGGTCGATCTCGAGGCCGACGACACGCAGGTCCGGCCGCACCGTCCGCAAGCGGGACGCCAGTTCGAAGGTGGTGTCGGGGCGTGCGCCGTAGCCGAGGTCGACGACCAGGGGGTTCGGGGCGCAGCGAAGCAGGTCAACGACCTGGGGTCGGTGCGTCAGCCAGCGGTCACTGCGACGCAGACGGTTGATCCCCGTCGTGCCGCGGGTGATGACACCGTCGGGTCTGGCAACGCGGTTCATGCCGGGAGATCCGAGAGAAAGACTACTGCTGGGCGAGCCAGTCCGAGGTGACCCGGGCCTCGGTACGAAGCAGGTCGACCACGTTGACCAGCATCAACTGCTCGAGCTTGCCGCCGATGAAGGGGATGAACACCTTCGCCTCGGAGGACGTCCGCATGGTCGATCCGGAGTCGGTGGCGAACAGGGACATGGTGCCCTTGAGGCTGCCCGGTCCCGCCGGGATCGAGGCCTCGTAGGTGCCGGTCACGGTTTCACCGAATGCGCTGTACCGCTCCTTGCGCGTGATGACCATGTCCTTCTTCATCACGGACTGAGCGGCGTCGGGCAGTGCGCTGCGCGGAATGAGGTGATTGAACACGAGGTCGATGCCGTCCTCGGTCACCTCGAACGACTCGACCTCGTTGTCCGAGAATTTCCGCAGTTCGATCATCCGCGCCTCCCAGTAGTCCCGGTTGGACAGCGCGGAGTACACCTCCTCTGTCGAGTGGGTGTAGCGAGCGGAGTAGTCGATGCGGCGAGCCATGAACGGTGAGGTTACCGGCTCGGCACGCATCGACCACAACGATTTCCGATGGGACCTTGCCTGTCCTGATCGGGCGCATGCACGCCCGATCAGATGCGCGGGAGCGCTCAGGCGTTGGCGGCGACCCACCCTTCGATGGCTTCCTGGTCGCGGCGCAGGATGTCGGTGACCTGGTCGGCGACCATGCCCTCGATCGCGCCGCCGATCAGCTTGATCGCGACCTCGACGTCACCCTCGAGGGTCAGCGTCGACTGGGCGCCGGCGTCGGTGAGGACAGCGGAACCCTTCGCGGTGATGGGAAGGCCGGTGGTGGTGACGGTGAAAGTGCCGCTGGCCTGGCCGTTCTCGAACGGACCCCATGCTTCGCCGCGGGTGAGGACCAGGTCGCCCTTGACGGCCTTCGATACCAACCCGGGCAGCGCGTCCTTGTCCAGCACCTGGCTGATCGCGACGTCGACGGTGCCGTCGCCGCCGTTCAGGTGATCGAGGGTGACGCCGTTGTCGGCGCTCTTCTCGAGTCGGCCCAACCAGAAGTCGCGGTTGGTGAGTGCGCTGTGGACTGCGGCTGCGGGCGCGTTGTAGGTGAGGGTGAGTTCGATTCGGCGTGACATAGTCGGGCAGATTACATGTTTGTGCGGTTACTCACGAAGGCTCAGCCACCCGGACGTGAACGCATCCTCGTGTTCGAAGATCTCGGCGATCCGGTCGGCGATCACCGCCTCGACCTTGCCGCCGATTAGCGGAAGCGGAACCCGCACCTCGCCGTCGAGCGCGACAGTGGACCCGGTGCC
The DNA here is from genome assembly GCF_005503035.1 of Rhodococcus sp. Q. NCBI lineage: Bacteria > Bacillati > Actinomycetota > Actinomycetes > Mycobacteriales > Nocardiaceae > Rhodococcus > Rhodococcus sp. Q. The sequence goes on along the minus strand of NZ_SCOY01000006.1, from coordinate 207,072 downwards.
CGCAGGCGACAGGGTCACCGTGCCCGTCAGTTCGCCCGGCAGCCCCGTCACCCGCGCGGTGACGGTGCCGGTCGCGCGCTCCCCGTCGAGCTCCTGCCACGCTTCGGTGCGCACGATCTCGAGATCGCCCGGCCGAATCTTCGTCACGACCGCCGGCAGATGTTCGGCGGGGATCGACTGCGTCATCTCGACGGACACCGTGCCGTCGCCGACCTCGATCCGGTCGAGGCGGGCGTTGTCGCCGCCGACCTCGGCGATCCGATCGCGCCAGTATCGTTCGTCGGTCAGCGCGGCGTGCACGTCGGTGACCGACTGTGGGTAACTGACCGAATGCGGAATACGGCGCGCCATGTTCGGCACGCTACCGTGTCCACCCGTGCGGGTAGCGGAGGACGTGGCAGCCGAGTACGGCGCCGAACTGGACATGGACACGCCGATGTCGCAGCTGACGACGCTGCGTGTCGGGGGTCCTGCGCACGCCATGCTGACCTGCCGCTCCACCGACACGCTCGTCTCCGTCGTCCGTGCCCTCGATGCTGCGCGGGTGCCCGTGCTGATCCTGGGTGGCGGATCCAACCTGCTCGTCGACGACTCCGGGGTCGACGCGGTCGTCGTCCGGGTCGCGAACGACGCCATCCGGCTCGACGGTGAGGTGGTGTCCGCCGAGGCAGGCGCTGTCTGGGACGAGGTCGTCGCGCGCTCGGTGGCAGGGGGACTCGGCGGGCTCGAGTGCCTGGCCGGGATCCCGGGGTCCGCGGGCGCGACACCCGTGCAGAACGTCGGTGCCTACGGCGTCGAGGTGTCGTCGCTGCTTCGGCGGGTGCAGTTGCTCGACCGGGCGTCGGGGGAGGTGCGCTGGGTGCGGCCCGACGCACTCGGACTGGGCTATCGCACCAGCATGCTCAAGCACACGGACACCGCCGTCGTCCTCGCCGTCGAGTTCACCGCGACCGAGGACGGGCTCAGCGCGCCCCTGCGCTACCGGGAACTGGCATCCGCGCTCGGCGCGGCCGAGGGTGAGCGTCGCCGCGCGGCGGAGGTGCGCGAGGTGGTTCTCGGGTTGCGCGCGGGCAAGGGCATGGTCCTCGACGGGGCCGACCACGACACCTGGAGTGCGGGCTCCTTCTTCACCAATCCGGTGGTCCCGGACGGGCAGTTGCCCGCGGTGTTGGACGCGATCTCGGCGCGGGTGGGTGACGTCCCGGTTCCGCAGTTCCCCGCGGACGGCGGCGTCAAGCTGTCGGCGGGCTGGTTGATCGAGCGCGCGGGATTCGCCAAGGGGTATCCGGGTCCCGCTGCGGCGGCCCGGTTGTCGACGAAGCACACGCTGGCGTTGACGAATCGCGGCGCCGCGTCTGCGGGTGACGTGCTGGCACTCGCTCGCGAGGTGCGGGCCGGGGTGCAGGACGCGTTCGGTGTGCGGTTGGAGCCGGAACCGGTGACGGTCGGCTGCACGGTCTGAACCGTCGTCGCGCCGGGTATCCCCAGGTTGTGACGCCGAGCACACCTGCGGCGTCGGTACCGTGGAGTGCGTGGCTATACGGGGTAAACGGACGAATCGGACACGCGGGCGGGCTGTCCTCGCACTGCTGGCACTGCTGACCGCGCTGGTCGCGCTGATCGCGGGCTGCTCCAACGGCGGCGCCGCCGGGCCGGTCGCGCAGCAGGAACCCGACGCCACGGTCACCGTCACCCAGGAGCCGGCCGTCGGCGCATCCGATGTCGCACCCTCCGCGCCGGTCAGCGTCACCGCGTCCGGCGGAACCCTGCAGAACGTCGCGCTCACCAGCCCGGCGGGCAAGGTCGTGCAGGGCACGCTGTCGTCGGATCGGAGCACGTACACCGTCACCGAACCGCTCGGCTACGGCGCCACCTACACCTGGTCCGGGACCGCCGTCGGCACCGACGGCGCCACCACCCCGGTCGACGGGTCGTTCACGACGGTCGAGCCGGAGTCCGTCACCTCGGTGACCACCTACATCGCGGACGGGCAGGAGGTCGGCATCGCCGCCCCCGTCATCCTCAAGTTCGACGCGCCCGTCGCGGACAAGGCTGCAGTCGAGAAGGCCCTGTCCATCACCACCAACCCGCCGACCGTCGGGTCGTGGGCGTGGCTCGCCGACGACGGCGGGTCCCGTGTGCACTGGCGTCCGAAGAGCTACTGGACGCCGGGAACCACCGTCCACGTCGCAGGCAACCTGTACGGCACGGACTACGGCGATGGCGCGTACGGAGAGTCCGACTTCACCCTCGACTTCACGATCGGCCGCAGCCAGATCGTGAAGGCCGACGCCACCAGCCACCGCATGCAGGTGGTCCGGGACGGCGCGACGATCATGGACATTCCCGTCAGTTACGGCGAAGGCAACGAGGATCGCAACGTCACTCGCAGCGGCGTGCACGTCGTCACCGAGATGCACGAGGACTTCCTGATGTCGAACCCGCCGTACTACGAGAACGTCCGCGAACGCTGGGCGGTGCGGATCTCGAACAACGGCGAGTTCATCCACGCGAACCCCGCGACGACCGGCGTCCAGGGGTCGGCGAACGTCACCAACGGGTGCATCAACCTGTCGCTGTCCGACGCCGAGGAGTACTTCGGGACGGCGATGTACGGCGACCCCGTCGAGGTGACCGGCACCCGCATCGACCTGTCGCCCGCCGACGGCGACATCTACGACTGGGCGTTCGACTGGGAGACCTGGAAGTCGATGTCCGAACTGCCCGCAGGCAACGACACGGCCGCCGCCCTCCCCGCCCCCTGACACCCCTCACCCTGGGGTGAAGGGGGATCACCAGCGGTTGCGGACCTGTTCGGCGAACCCGAGCAGGTCGCGGACCTCGACGCGACTGCCGTCGTCCAGGACGACGCTGCCGGAGTAGCGGCCGAACACCTGGTGCTGGATCGACGCGAGGACCTTCAGGTCGGTCGTCGCGGCGCGGTCGAGGATCGGCGTGAACGTCATCTCGAAGCGTCCGTCGTTGCTGGTGAAGGTCCAGTCCGAGTCGTCGTACGGGCCGCCGTCGTCGGTTCCCGGCGGCAGGTGGAACGTCACCGCGTCGAGCTTGTGGGCGACCCCGCCGACGAAGACGATGTTCTCGGTGGCGGCGGAGGTGTCACCGAATCCGTACCCGATGTTGAAGCCGAACGGCCTGCCGTCGACGACACCGGATGCCGAACCCCAGTACCAGGTGTTGTCGTACGTCCACACGCCGCGACCCCAGTCGAAGACGCCGAACGCGCTGTCCGGCTCGAAGCGGACGGACTGCTCACCGACGGTGATCGTGCCGCTCGCGGGCAGGCAGTTGATCTTCTGGTTGTAGTAGAACGCTTTGGGCGCGTCGGGGAACGGGGTCGCGATCACCATCCGGTCCATCGACGGCTGCGCGAGGACCAGTTCACCGTGCAGGCCGCGGCCGTCGTCGAAACCGGGATGGTCGACGGTGAGGATGCGGCCCGCCGCGGTGTGCCGGTACTCGATCCGCAGCCCGCGGTGCGCGGCCAGGACGTCGCCGGTGTCCGCGCTCGCGGGCAGACGCATCCGCCCCAGTGGGAACGGCGTGATCACGTTCTCGGTGACCTCGGTGCGTGCAGCGAAGTCCAGCCACGACACCCCCAGCAGACCCATGTACCCGTTGTCGGCGACGGTCAGCGCCAGCCCGTGATCCGGGGTCAGGACGCAGTAGTAGTCCCATTCCTTGATGCGCAGCCGGCTCGCGGCGACAGCACTCCGGTCGTACCGGCGCACCTCGGACCTGGACCAGCCGGCCTGCCCGAGTCGGCCGTGCCCGTCGAGGAGGTCGCCGGGCGTCAGTTCGCGCTGCACGGCTAGGCGCGGGAGAACCGGCCGGCCGACGCCTGGTCGCGTGGCTTCATGACGATCTGGTCGAGATTCACGTGCGAGGGTCGGGTCGCGACGAACCCGATCACCTCGGCGACGTCGGCTGCGACGAGCGGGGTGATGCCCTCGTACACCTTCGCGGCGCGCTCTTCGTCGCCGTCGAAACGGACGAGGGAGAACTCGGTCTCGACGGCGCCGGGCGCGATTTCGGTGAGCCGCACCGGTTGCCCGAGGAGTTCGCCGCGCAGTGTGCGGTGCAGCACGGCCTGGGCGTGCTTGGCGGTGGTGTAGCCGGACCCGTTGTCGTACGCCTCGAGCGCCGCGACGGACGTGATCGTGATGATCAGTCCGTCGCCGGACGCGATCAGCTTGGGCAGCAGTGCCTTGGTGACGCGCAGGGTGCCGAGGACGTTGGTTTCCCACATCCAGCGCCAGTCGTCGAGGTCGGCGTCGAGGACGGTGGACAGGCCCTTGGCGCCGCCCGCGTTGTTGACCAGGACGTCGACGCGCGGCAGGACCGCGGCGAACGCGTCGACGGAGTCCTCGTCGGTGACGTCCAGTTCGAGTGCGGTGCCGCCGATGTCGTTCGCGAGGCGTTCGAGGCGGTCGAGGCGGCGGGCGCCGACGACGACGTGGAAGCCCTGCGCGGCGAGCGTCCGGGCGGTGGCCTCGCCGATTCCCGAGCTCGCTCCGGTGACGACGGCGACTTGTGCATCAGGCGAAATGGTCATGTCCTCACCCTAGGCGGCTCCGCCGCTCGTGCGCGGTTCACGGGTCTGGAGACCCCGGAAAACGCACGAGCGGCGCAGGTGCCTCAGTCGGCCGCGAACTCGGCCTCACGCTCGATCGCCTCGACCGCCGCGGGCGGGACACCGATCGGGCCAGGGGAGTAGGTCACTGCCGTCAAGCCGCCCGTGTAGCGGAACGGTCCGCGACGCTCGCGCAGATCCCACGACACCGGCCCGCGGGCGTCGACCCCGACCGAGATGCCGGTCCACGGCGCCATCCCGACGAGCTGCACCTGTCCGAGCAGTTCGGCGGCGGGAGCGCCGTCGACACGGATGGTGAAGTCCCACCGCAGGCGCGGAGCCACGACAGCGGACACCTCCACCACCCGGGCACCGGTCGGCAGCGGTCCGGCGTCGACGGACGTGTAGCGGCCGTAGCTGTTGACACCGAACACCAGATGTCCGTCCTCGACGTACAGCAGGTAGCCGCCCTGCGGATCGCCGTGCGCGACCAGGACGCCCTCGTCGCCGGGCGCGAAGCCTGCGGAGCTGCCCCCTTCTGCGCCGGGCGCGAAGCCTGCGGAGCCGCCCCCTTCTGCGCCGGGCGCGAAGCCTGCGGAGCCGCCCCCTTCTGCGCCGGGCGAGTACCCGGAGAGCTCGACGCGAATGTCGAAGTCCCGAAAAGAGATCAGCTTCGACGAGCGGTACCGCTCCAGCGTCGGTGTGCCGGGCAGGATGCGAACCGGCCGCGCGAGCGCCGCCTCGGCCGGCCTGCGCGTGAACAGGGCTGCCGGGGTGATCAGCGGGAACACGGTGTTCGCCCACGCCGAGTCGTCCCAGGCGGCGGCCAGCTCGGCGACCTTCTCCGGGTACCGGTCCGCGACGTCGTGGATCTCGGTGGGGTCGGTGCGGACGTCGAACAGTTGCCACTGGGGCCGGTCGACGTCCAGTCCCGGATGGAGGGCGAGCAGCTTCCAGCCGTCCCGGTAGAAGCCGCGGTTACCCACCATCTCCGTGTACTGCTCGGTGTGGTCGCTGGCGGCGGAGGGGTCGCGGAGCAGGGCAGACGCGTCGACCCCGTCGAACGTCTTGACGGGCAGGCCCTTCCGCTCGGTGGGCACGGTGACCCCGGCGAGGGTGAGCAGCGTCGGAGCGAGGTCGGTGACGTACGCGAACTGGTCCCGGACGCCGTTGTCCTCGGACCCCCTGGGCAGCCCCGCAGGCCACGACAGCACGAACGGCACGCGGACACCGCCCGCGAACGACTGGCCCTTGTAGAACCGGAACGGGGTGTTCGACACCTGACCCCAGCCGCGCGGGTAGTGCACGCCCAGCTTCGCGGACCCGATCAGCTCCTCGTCGTGCGGCACGTCCCGAACCCAGTCGGGATCCGGGACGCGCGCGAACTCCGCGAAGTAGCTGCGGGTGCCCTCGGCTCCGCCCTCTGCGGTGCCACCGTTGTCGGACGTGAACACGACGATGGTGTTGTCGAGTTCGCCGAGTTCCTCGATGGTGTCGAGGATGCGGCCGACGGACTGGTCGACCGAGTCGACCATCGCCGCGTAGACCTCCATGTACCGGGCGAATCGTTGCTGCTGTTCGTCGGACAGCGACTCCCAAGCGGGGACGTCGTATCCGGGTTCGGAGTTGCGGGGTGCGGCCTGTGTGCCCTCGGGGAACAGCTCCTGCGCCAGCTGGGCGGCGAATCGCTTCTCCCGCACCGTGTCCCAGCCCGCGGCGTACCTTCCCCGGTACTTGGCGATGTCGGAGTCCTTGGCCTGCAACGGGCCGTGCATCGCGACGTGTGCGAAGTAGAGGAAGAAGGGTTTGTCGGGCTCGTGGGCGCGCAGGTCCTGCAGGTAGGAGACGGCCTTGTCGGTGAGGTCGTCGGTCAGGTAGTAGCCCTCGGGGTACTCGTCGACGTCGACGGCGGAGTTGTCCGACACCAGCTGATTCGGGTGGAAGAACGAGTTCAGTCCCTCGAGCGACCCGTAGTAGCGGTCGAACCCCCGCTGCGTCGGCCACGAGTCGCGATTGCCTCCAGGTCGAATGTTCGTGTCCCGCACCAGATGCCACTTGCCGACGGCGTACGTCGCGTACCCGCCTGCGCGTAGGATCTCGGGGAGCGTCTGGGTGTCGTCGGACAGTTCCAGTCGCAGTCCGGGGAATCCGGGATCGGCGTTCGCGACGAAGCCGTATCCGGCCCGGTGCGGGTTGACGCCGGTCAGCAACGCTGCGCGCGACGGTGAGCACAGCGGTGTCGTGTGGTAGTTCGACAACCGAACACCCGAGGCGGCGAGACGGTCGAGGTTGGGCGTGTCGATCTCGGATCCGAACGGTCCGATGTCGCTGTATCCCATGTCGTCGATCACGATGACGACGATGTTCGGGGACCCCGGCGTGGCCGAGTTCTCCTCGGGCCACGACGGGATCGAGTCGTCGGCGGTGCGGGCGATGCGGCCGGTGAAGCCCTCGTAGCCCCGGGCGTGTGATGGAACGGTCATCAGGCGTCGGCCAGGACGGGGTTGTCGATGGACGAGAAGTGCGAGGCGTCGCCCGTGACGATCCTGCTGCGTTCGCCGTGGATGTTCACCGGTACGTCGCCGGCGAGGGTGATCCGGGTGAGGCGACGACGCTGGCCGTCGTAGTCGTCGATGGCGTAGTGCTGCGTCGCGCGGTTGTCCCAGATCGCGACGTCTCCGGCCTCCCAGTTCCAGCGAGTCGTGTTCTCCAGCTTGGTGACTCGCGCCTGGAGGAGCTGGAAGAGTGCCAGGGACTCGCTGGTGGAGAGGCCGACGAAGTTCTTGATGAAATGTCCGAGCAGCAGGGTGCGTTCACCGGTCTCGGGGTGCACACGGACCACGGGGTGCTGCGTCTCGTAGTAGGTCGACTGGAACTCGCGACGGTATTCCTCGGTGTTCGAGTCCAGTGCCTCCGTCGTCTGGGACGAGTAGTCGTAGACGTTCGTGTGGGTTGCCCACAGGTTCTCGACGAGGGCCTTGAGTGGTTCCGGCAGCGATTCGTAGGCGGCGGTGCTCGACGCCCACGTGGTGGAGCCGCCGTAGGTGGGGAGTACCTCGGCACGCAGGATCGATGCCTTCGGGATCCGGTCGACGAAGGTGACGTCGGTGTGCCAGCTGTTGGCGCGGCCGTACTCGGAGTCGATCGGGAGGATCTTCTCGCCCTTGGAGGTGACGGTCGGATGCGCGGTGGTCGGGTCGCCGAGCAGCCGGGCGAACTCGTACTGCGACTCCTCGGTCAGGTGGTGCTGGCCGCGGAAGAAGATCACCTTGTGCTCGAGCAGTGCCTTGCGAACCAGTGCCACACCGGCCGGGTCGAGGTCGCCGCCGAGAGTGATGCCGTCGATTCGGGCACCGATGTGTGCGCCGAGTTTGGTGACGGTCGGCGCGGCGGTCGCACTGGGGTTGGAGGCGAAATCGATGGACATGGTGGACCTTTCGTCGTCGCGGTGGGCGCTGGCTTCGTGTCATGCAACCGGAGGGCCGGAGTGCGGGACAGGGTTACGGTCACCGTGATTCGTTTCCCCGGGCGGCGGGGAGAATGTAGAAGCCGGTATTTCCCCTCCGGCTCCGGGGAATGGGTCCCGGCATTTCCCCTCCGCGCCGGGGGAATGTGGCGGGCATTTCCCCTCCAACGCAGGAGAATTCGACTGATTCCCCCGTCTTGTCGGGAGATTCCACGGGGTGCTACCTTGTCGCCATGACTTCCGGCCGGCCTTCCCCCTTGCGGGTCACGTACGTGACTGCCGCACTGGGCTCGCGCCTGCCTCTTGCGCGGGAACTCTGTTGTTCCCCCCGCGGTATCTGTAGCTGATCACGCTGCCGCACTCCTCCGCACGTCGCCTCCCGTAGGGAGTGGTGACGTGTCGGAGTCGATTCGGTTCCGCTCCCGGTAATCGGGGGTGGTCGGCAGCGTTCCTCCACCGTGTCGGCATGTCCCTTCCGGGACGAAGCGCAAGGAACCCTGTGACCATCACTGCCCTGACTTCGATCACCCATCCCCGTCCGACCGTTCGCCGCGCCCCCCGCGGCGCCGTACGTCGCCCCGCGACGTCGGCGCAGGTCGTGCCCCCCGCGCTGCGGATTTCGGACGTCCCCGCCGCCGCGGTGTTTCGGGTTGCCTGCGCACAGGGCCCCATCTCCCGCGACACCGCGGCGAAGGCGACGGGGCTCAGCACCGCGACGGTCAACCGCCAGGTCGCGGCGATGCTGGGGGAGGGGTTGCTGCGTGAGCGGGCGGACCTGACGGCGTCCGGCGTCGTCGGACGTCCGCGAGTGCCGTTCGAGGTCAACCACGAGCCCTACCTGACCGTCGGCGTCCACATCGGGGCGCTGGTGACCGGGATCGTCGCCGGTGACCTGCGGGGACGCATCCTCGGTTCGGTCGAGATCCCGACGCCGTCCGGCCATCAGGATCTCGCACTCGCGCAGATCACCCGCAGTGCCCGACTCTTCCTCGGCCGCTGGCATCGTCGCCGGCCCCTGTGGGTCGGTGTCGCACTCGGCGGCCGGGTGGACGCCGCTTCGGGTCGTGTCGACCATCCGCGCCTGGGCTGGTCGGATGCACCGGTCGGTGACATCATCGGTGGAGGGCTCGGGCTACCGGTGTCGGTGGCGGGCCATGTCGAGGCGATGGCTGCGTCCGAACTGCTTCTCGCTCCCCACCGTCCCGGAGACAATGCCAACGCGGGCACCAGCCTGTACTTCTACTCACGCGAAACAGCCGGGGTCGCACTGACACTCGACGGACGCGTGCACACTCCGTCGAGCGGACCCGGCTCCATCGCACACCTTCCGACCGGCTCGGACGTGCGGTGCGCATGCGGCGCTCGGGGGTGCCTCGAGGCGACCGTCAGTGACCGGGCGGTCACCGACGCCGCGCTCGCGGCGGGAATCGTGGACTCGCGCGACGCCGGGATCAGCGGCGTGTACCGCGCCGCCTCGTCCGGTTCCCTCGCGGCGCACGAACTGCTGGTCGAGCGGGCACGGGTGCTCGGGCGGACGGCGGCGATGCTGCACGACCTGTTCAACCCGGACCGCGTCATCCTCGGCGGTCAGGCGTTCACCGAGTATCCGGCAGCGGTGCCGCACGTCGCGGAGTCGTTCGCCCGGACATCGCGATTGGCGCGCAAGGACATTCGTATCACCGGCTTCGGCAACCGAGTCCAGGAGTTCGCGGCGGGCGTCGTTTCGCTGAGCGCCCTGCACTCCGATCCCCTCACCTCTATTCGAAGGACTTCCGTTCAGTGAGCAAGACATCGCTTCATGTGGCCCTCGACCGGCGCACCTTCTTCCGCGGCGCCGGCCTCACCGCCGTCGCCGTCCTCGGGACCGGGCTGCTCGGTGCCTGCTCGTCCGCCGTCGAGGAGCAGAGCGCAGGCGCGGCCGGGACGTCCGAGCCCGTACGAGGAGGCACCCTCAAGGCCGGGATCGGCGAGGACGTCCTGCCTGCGACGTTCCTGACGAACACGTCGGGTGCGACGACCGTCATCGGGCTGGCCTACGACAGCCTCATCTCCTACCCGCACGACAAGGTCGAGCCGCAGCCCAGGCTCGCGACCGGGTGGACGCCCGCCCCCGACGGCTTGTCGCTGGCGCTCGATCTGCGCGACGACGTCACCTTCCACAGCGGTCGCCCGTTCACGTCGAAGGACGCCGAGTTCTCGATCCGTACCTACGCGGACCCGAAGTGGACCGCGCAGCTGCGCAGCACGGCGGCGGCGATCACCGCCTTCGACACCACCGATCCGCACCGACTCGTCCTGACCTTCGCGCATCCTCTCGGCAACATCTTCGACCTGCTCGACACCGTTCCGATCCTCGACAGCGAGACCATCGACAAGCTCACCGCCGGTGAGGCATTCATCGGAACCGGGCCGTTCAAGCTGACAGCCCGGGTGCCGAGCACCTCGCTGACGTTCGAGCGCAACGAGAACTACTGGATCCCCGAACGGCCCTACCTCGACCGTGTCGAGGTGGCGATCATCCCCGACGCGCAGGCCCTGCTGAGTTCCCTCAAGTCCGGCCAGGTCCAGCTCGTCAACGGACTCAACTACCGTGACATCGAGACGATCGGCAAGACGGCCGGATACCAGGCGATTCCGCTCGAAGGCGCCGAACTCCAGGTGTACGTCGGCACGAACGTCACCAACCCCGCGCTGTCCGACGTGCGGGTGCGCAAGGCGATCGCACATGCGCTGGACCGCGAGCGCATCGTGAGCGAGGTGTTCCGGAGCTCGGGCTACCCGGTGAACCTGCCCTGGCCGAAGTCCTCACCCGCGTACGACGAGGCCCGCAACTCCACCTACGCGCGGGACGTCTCGAAGGCCAAGCAGGTCCTCGCGGAATCCGTTGTGGCCGTGCCGAACCTGACGCTGTCTTACGCCGCGGGCAATCCGTTCTACGAGGCGACGGCGCAGATCGTGCAGGCGAACCTCGCCGAGATCGGCATCCAGACGACGCTCGATCCGCAGGAGTACGCGTCGTTCGTCAAGAACCTGATCGGTGCCCAGTTCCCGGGCCTGTGGGTGACCTTCCACTCGTGGGCGCAGTACGTGCCGTCGACGCTGACGGTCAGTGCCTACCCCTTCAATGCACGGAAGAACGCGTCCCGCTTCGACAGTCCCGCGTACGTCGCGGCCGCGGACGCCGCGTGGAAGGTGCCGGACGGCTTCGGTGATCAGGCGATCGCCGCGTACGGGGCAGTCAGCGATCAGCTGCTGGAGAACCTGTTCCTCATCGAGATCGGCGTCATCTACAACCAGTACGCCGCAGCGGCGGCCGTCCAGGACGTCGGGTGGACGAAGCGGTCCGAGATCCAGCTCACGGACACCTACCTGGCCTGATCCGAGAAAGGAGCCCGTCATGGTGCGCTATCTCGTGCATCGGGTGCCCTCCGCAGTCGCGGTCCTCGTGTTGGCCTCGCTGCTGATCTTCTTCGTCCTCCGACTCGTTCCGGGTGATCCGGCGACCACCCTCGCCGGTCCGGATGCCTCGCCGGAAGCGATTGCTGCCGTCCGGCATTCGCTGGGCCTCGACCGGTCGATCCCGGCCCAGTACGCGGCGTGGCTCGGCGACATGGTGACCTTCGACCTGGGGCGGTCCTACGTTCTCGGTGGCCAGATCGCCGACCTGGTCGGCGACGCCCTGCTCAACACGGTGGTACTGACGGTCGCCGCCCTGCTGCTCGCCGTCGTCGTCAGCCTGGTGCTGTCGGTCGCGGTCGTGGTGTGGCCGACGCGATGGCTGACCGGCATCGTCGCGGCCTTCAACACCCTGGCCGTGGCGCTGCCGACGTTCGTCACCGGTGTCCTGCTGGTGCTGGTGTTCGCGGTGCTGCTCCCGCTGCTCCCCGCAGGCGGTGTTCCCCCGGACGGGTTCCTCGCCCGGCCGGACATCTCGGTGCAGTACCTCGCACTGCCGACCGTCTGCCTCGGCCTGCCGGTCGCCGCCGCCCTCACCCGATTCCTCACCGAGGCGCTGCGCACCGAGATGCGGCAGCCGTACATCCTCACCGCACGGGCACTCGGGGTGTCGCGGTGGAACCTGGTGACCCGCAGCGCACTGCGCAACGCGTTGCCGACGATGCTGACCATCCTCGGCCTGCAAACCGGGCAGCTCCTCGGCGGCGCGGTGCTCGTCGAGGCGATCTTCGCGTGGCCCGGCATCGGGCAGTTGATCGAGCAGGGCATCAGTCGGCGCGACTACCCCGTCGTGCAGGTGCTGCTGCTGATCGCGGTGTCCGTCTTCGTGATCGTCCAGCTCGTCACCGATGTCGTGCACGCCTACCTGGATCCCCGGATCCGGATCGGAGGATCGTCGTGAGCGTGCCGGAGACGAAGGTCGACGCGGTTACCTCGGTGATGGACACGGTCGTCGCGGCGGACCGGACGGTGCCCGATCCGCCGCGACGCCGACGGCCCGTCGTCACCGCCCTGACCCGAGGTCAGGGGCTCGTCGGTGTGCTGCTGCTTGCCGGTGTCGTGATCGCGGGGCTGCTGGCGCACTGGATCGCGCCGTTCGATCCGAACGCCCAGATCCCGGGTGCGAACCTCCTCGGGCCGAGCGCCGAACACTGGTTCGGCACCGACGAGGTCAATCGGGACGTGTACTCCCGTGTCCTGCACGGGATCCGGATCAACCTGCAGATCATTCTGATCGCAGTGCCGATCGGTGCACTCGTCGGCTCGCTGCTCGGCCTGATCTCCACGCTGCATCCCGTCACCGACGTCGTCGCGCAGCGGCTGTTCGACGTGGTGCTCGCGTTCCCCGCGCTGATCCTGGCGATAGCGCTGGCGGCGATCGTCGGTCCCGGCGCACTGACCGTCGGCATCGTCATCGTCGTCGCGGAGATCCCGATGTTCGGCCGCACCGTCCGAACCCAGGTACTCAGGATCAGGGAGCTGCCGTACGTGGAGGCGGCCGAGGTGATCGGCGCGTCACGCTGGTGGACGCTGCGCACCCATGTGCTGCCCAACGCCTCCGAACCGTTGGCGGTGCAGCTCGCGCTGTCGATGTCGGTGGCCGTGTTCGTCGAGTCCGCGATGAGCTTCATCGGCATCGGCGTCCGCCCACCCGAACCGTCACTGGGGTCGATCGTCGCCGACGCCGTCCCGAACCTCGATGCCAACCCCATGTTCGCGATCGGCCCCCTCGCCGTCATCGCGGCACTGGTGCTGGGGTTCCTGTTGATCGCCCAGGCACTCGGCTCCGCCCGGCGCACCTGACCCTGCCTACCTTCCTGAATGGCCCACCCATTCAATCCAACTGAATGAATGGGCCATTCAGGAGAACCCTCGACAGGAGTACACGACGATGACCGAGAAGATCCTCGACATCGAGAACCTCACCATCCGGTTCGGCCCGGACACCGATCCGGTGGTCACCGAGCTCGACCTCGTCGTCGGGGCGGGCGAGATCGTCGCCCTGGTGGGCGAGTCGGGGTCGGGCAAGTCGATGACGGCGAAGGCCGTGCTCGGTCTGTTGCCCGACGGCGCCGCAGCCACCGGCTCCATCCGGCTCGGCGGCGACGAGATCGTCGGCACCACGGAGGCCGACCTCGCCCGACTGCGCGGCACCCGTGCGGCGATGGTCTTCCAGGAACCGCAGACCGCGCTCAACCCGGTGCAGAAGGTCGGCTGGCAGATCGCGCAGGCGCTGAAGGCGCGCGGGAAGATCTCGCGCGCCGACGCCCGCGCCCGGGCGGTCGAGTTGTTGCGGTTGGTCGAGATTCCCGACCCCGAACTGCGCGTCGACTGGTACCCGCATCAGCTGTCCGGAGGGCAGAAGCAGCGCGTAGTTATCGCGCTCGCCTTGTCGGGGAACCCGGACCTCCTGATCGCCGACGAGCCGACGACCGCGCTCGACGTCACGGTGCAGGCCGAGATCCTCACGCTGCTGCGTTCCCTGCGCGACGAGCGGGGCACCGCGATCCTGCTGATCACCCACAACATGGGGGTGGTGGCGGACATCGCCGAGCGGGTTGCGGTGCTGCGCCGCGGGAAGCTGGTCGAGGAGCGTGCGGTGCACGATCTGTTCACCGCCCCACGGGAGCGGTACACGAGGCAATTGCTGGCCGCTGTCCCTCGCCTGCCCGACGGCAATGTGGAGGTGGCGGAGGTCGCGGCGTCGGCGGAGACGCCGGTGCTGTCGATCCGCGACCTCGACGTCGTGTACCCGGCGAGGCTGGGCAACAAGGAGTTCCACGCGTTGCACTCGGTGAGTCTCGACGTCGCGGCGGGTGAGGTGCTCGGTCTGGTGGGGGAATCCGGTTCCGGCAAGACCACTCTCGGCAGGGCTGCGCTCGGCGTCGTCACGGCGACGTCGGGGGCGGTCACCGTGGATGGCGTCGACCTGACGACGGTGTCCGCGCGCGAACTACGGGCATTGCGGCGTGGTGTCGCGCTCGTGCACCAGGATCCGGCGGCGTCGCTCGATCCCAGGCGGAGCATCGCGGACTCGATCGGGGAGCCACTCGTCGTGCATCGGGCGGCGTCCGGAGCGTTGCTGCGCACGCGGGTCGAGGAACTGCTCGACTCGGTGCGCCTGCCCCGGGCGTTCGCCGACCGCCGGCCGTCGGAACTGTCCGGTGGTCAGCGTCAGCGGGTCGCGCTGGCCCGGGCACTGGCGTTGGCGCCGCGACTGCTCGTCGCCGACGAACCGACGAGTGCGCTGGACGTCTCGGTGCAGGCGGAGGTGCTGGACCTGTTCGCCGACCTGCGGCAGGAGTACCGCTTCGCGTGCCTGTTCATCAGCCACGACCTCGCGGTCGTTCATCAGGTCGCCGACCGGGTGGCGGTGCTTCGTCGCGGCGAGGTGGTCGAGACCGGATTCACCGCAACGGTTTTCGGTAGTCCTCGCGACGAGTACACCCGCGGACTGCTCGACGCAGTGCCGCTGCCGGATCCGGAACTGCAGCGCCGACGTCGGACGCCGGACGCGGTGGCCTTGTCCGCGGTCGGCTGACGCAGGGCGTTCAGGTCGCGAGCACGGCCTGCGATTGGGTCACCTGCGCCACGAGGCGCCCCTCGTCGTCGCGGACCTCGACGGACACCGCGATCGTGGAGCGTCCGACGTGCAGTGGGCGCGCGGTCGCAGTGACGGTGCCGCCGCGAACGCCGCGGGTGAACACGGCGTTCGAACTCGTCGTCGACGTCATGGCGCCGGGCGGGAGGTTGAGGAACGCGCAGACGGCGCCCACGCTGTCCGCCAGTGTCATCACCGCGCCGCCGTGCAGCGCGGCGCCTGCGGTGGTTCGGTGGTCGTCCCAGTCGAGGGTCCCGACCGTCTCCTCGGGCCCGGCGGCGGTGAGCGCGACCCCGGTGTGTACGGCGAACGGCATCGAGGCCAGCAGATCGTCGAGGTTCATGGGTCCGATGGTAGGGCGGGATCAGTGTCCCGCCTGTGAGGCCGCGGCGGTCGGATTCAGGTCCGCCATCGTCAGCGGATGCGCGGGCGGGTGGTCGACGACGACCGTGCGGGTGACGGTCAGGTCCGCGGCGACGTGCAGTAGTTCACCCGGTGCGAGTGGACTCCAGCCGGGGTTCTCGTCCATCGGTTCGCTGGCCACCACCACGGCGGGCGCGGTGGCCAGGTCCCCGGACCGCACGCGGACGGTGCCTGCCGCGCTCGCGTGTTCGAGGTGACGGCCGGCGTCGCCGCCGCGCTCGAGGACGAACAGCTGGTGGGTGTCGGGGTAGCGCACCGCCCACATCTCGGACGCGGTGGTCAGTACGAGGTTCGCGGCGAGCACCGGCAGTTCGTCGGCGACCCACCGCAGCGCCTCGCCGATGCCTGCGGTGACGTCGCCGCACGCATCGACGTGCTTGGTGATCAGGGCGAACAGGCGTTCGGAGTCGGTGTCGCCGCGGACGAGCGAGAGGTACGGCCCGAGCTCGGCGTCCAGCTTCGGCAGATCCTCGAGGACGCCGTTGTGCGCGAAGATTCGGTCGCGCTGGGTGAACGGGTGCGTGTTGGCGTCGGTGAGTCCGCCGGTCGACGCATAGCGGATGTGTGCGACGAAGGTCGTCGACTCCCGTTCGCGTGCCTCGGTTGCGAACGCCGGATCCTGGTAGGCGGCAAGTGGCTGCTTCTCGATCAGGGGCTCACCGCTCTCGGTGAAGGTGCCGAGGCCGGTGCCGTCCGGTTCGCGCCTGCTCTGCGCGGCGAGGCTGTCGGAGGCGTCGAGTAGCCAGAACGTGGCCCGCACCCGGGCCGGTGCACTGGACATCGCGAAGAGCCGGCACATGTCTCCACGGTAGAGGCGGCTCCGCCGCAATGGTGGCTTTTCGGATGCGGATCCCCAAGATCCGGCGCCCGAAAAGCGGTTGCCGAGGCTGTTAGCGTGTTTGTAGTGGGACTGCTGGAGTCCGCTGCTATCGAGACCGATCGAGGTGGGTTGATGACTGTCGTGGTGACGGCTGCCGTGTGCAGCGCCCGGATCATCCCCACTTCCCGGGCCTCGTCCTGATCCACACCTGCCGTTCTCTGCCCCGGCGGAGTTCTCGGGTGTGCGTGTGTCCGGCGAGGCCCCTTCACGAAGGTCTCCGTCTTGATTTACGAATCTTCTTCCGAGTACACCACTTTCACAACTCCTGAGCGCGCCTCGACTCTCGCCGATCACGGCTGGGACGCCGAACGTGACCGCTCCTTCGCTCACTTCCGCGCGGACGGGCTGGTGCCCGGCCGCATCGTGCGGGCGGAGCGCGGCCTGTGCGATGTCGTCACCGGGTCCGGCCCGATTCGGGCGACGGTTCGTCGCCCGTCTGACACCGAGGACCGGCTGACGCCGTGCACCGGTGACTGGGTCGCGGTCCGACCGGCCACCACGACCGACTCCGCCGCCGTCGAGGAGGTTCTGGAGCGGCGGACCGCCGTGGTTCGCTCCAGCGCGTCGCGCACCTCCGACGGCCAGGTCCTGGCCACGAACGTCGACACCGTCGCGGTGGTCGTTTCCCTCGCCGACCCGGTCCGGCACGGGCGGATCGAGCGAATGCTCGCTCTGGCCTGGGAGAGCGGCGCCACCCCGGTGGTGGTGCTCACCAAGGCCGACAGGTGCGCCGACCCCGATGCGGCGGCGGCCGAGGTGACCGCGGTGGCCCCGGGGGTCGAGGTGCTGGTCACCAGCGTCGCCACCGGCGTCGGCCTCGAGGCGCTCGTCGGAGCTCTCTGCGGGACGATCGTCCTGCTCGGTCCGTCGGGCGCGGGCAAATCCACCCTCGGCAACCACCTGTTGGGTGAGGATCGCCTGGCCACCGGCGCGGTGCGCGGGAGCGACGGCAAGGGCAGGCACACCACCGCGTGGCGTGAGCTCGTGCCGCTGCCGGCCGGTGGGGTCCTACTCGACACGCCGGGACTGCGCGGCGTTGGCCTGCACGAGGTCGAGGAGGGACTGGACCAGGCCTTCTCCGAGATCACCGAACTGGCGGGGGAGTGTCGGTTCTCCGACTGTGCGCACTCCGCCGAGCCGGGTTGCGCGGTCCTGGCCGCCGTCGAGGCCGGGCGGCTCACCCGGCGGCGCCTCGACAGCTACCACCGGCTGCAACGGGAGAAGGCGCACGCTGCCTCCCGCACCGACGCGCGGTTGCGCGCCGAGTTGGAGCGATCGAGGAAGCAGGGCGCACGCCTGATTCGAGACATCAAGAAGTCTCCGAACTTCAAGGTGTGACGGGACGGGCATCGGCTGCGTCGGGGTGTCGGCCCCGGCGCAGCACCTCCGCCTGCGCGCGGTCGAGGCCGCCGTGTTCGAGGCCCGCGAGACGGCTTGTACCGGACCAGAATTCGCGGCCGTCGCGCCTGACTCGCACCGTCATGTGCGCGCCGAGGTGCTCGATCGCGCCCGCGACGTTGCGGTGTTCGGTGGGTAGCGGGACAGGAAGGACATGCGCGCCGCGTAGGGGTCCGCTCCCGTCGATGTCGACGCTCCATCGGGCGCTGCGTGCCCGCAGGGTCCAGGTCTCGTCGGTGACGGTCGTACGCACCCGCGATGTCGGTGGGCACAGCCGCAGCACCCGGCCGTCGGGGAGTCGGACGACGACGGACGTCGCCTCGGTCCGCAGGGGTCCGACGTTCACGTCACCCCCGGCGAAGGCGACGCAGGCGACCGGCTCATCGAAGGCCTGTGCCTGGCCCCACCACCAGGATTCGGGGAATCCGCCCTTGCCCCAGTTCTTCTCGGCGTACACCTGCGCGCCGTCCAGGTCGACCTGCCGGTCGCCCAGGATCGCGACCCCGTCGGCTGTGCCGCCGAGCAGCCAGGGATGCCAGTACTGGTTGAGGGCGGGGATCGAGTGAAAGACGCTGGAGCCACCGAACATCCGGTGCGGCCACGGTGCGGCATCGGTGACCACCACGTCCAGTCGGGCGTCCGGTCCCAGGTCGACGCGCAGGCTGCCGCTGTCGCCGAGAAACGCGCCACCGGCGCTCGCGCCGAGCGTGTGGCTGTCGGCGTCGGCGATCGGGTGGGCGGTGGTCCGGAGGAATCCGTGCGGGTGGCCGGCGAGTCCGAGGGTGGCCCAGTGCCCGGTGGGGGAGCGGTTCACGCCGCACAGTGCGATCACGACGGTGCCGTCGGGGCGGGTGAAACGCCAGAAGTAGCCTTCCATCGCCACGCCGTGCGCGCGACGCGGGTCGCCGAACGGGAGGTCGGCTCCCGTTCGGCGGTAGGCGTCCAGCAGACGCGGCATGCGTCCACGGTAGGCGCCTTCGCCCCGTGGCGCCCATCGTGGAGGGTTCCTCGGGGTTTCGATCCGCGCGACAGCGATGGGTCCGGGCTTCGGCGCCCGCGAAGGCGCGCGCCGAAGCCCGGTATCGGGGTGCCCTAGGAGCCGAAGCCGAGGAGGGAACCGAGGCTGCCGGAGCCGCCGGCGTCGGTGTCGCCTGCGGGCGCGACGGTGACGGTGGCAGTGGTGGTGGAGCCCTTGGCCGTGCCGGTGCCGGAGTAGTCCGCAGTGATGGTGCGCTGCCCGTGGGTGGCGGGGCTCCATGCGGTGGTGGCGGTGCCGTCGGCGCCGACGTAGACGGTTCCGATGACGGCCGTGTCGTCCTTGAACGTGACGGTGCCGCCTGCCGCTGCCGGGCTGACTTTCGCGGTCAGCGTGGTGGACTTGCCGATGGTGGCGCCGACGATCGGGTTCAGCGTGGTGCTGCTGACGAGCTTGGCGATGGTGAGGGAGGGACCGGTGGTGTCGTAGTAGCCGGCGCCGAGAGATCCGCTGTAGCTCATGCCGGTTTGAAGGCCGATGTCGCGAGAGCAGTCGCCACCGACCTTGTACCGGGTTGTGAGAGTGGCGGGTTCGGACTGCTTGACGATGACCCGGTAGCTGGTGGCGTTGAAGTCACCTGCCACGAAGCCCGGCTTGACCTCGAGGAAAGGCTCGACGGCGTTGCCGTTCATCGTGGCCGAGCCCGGGACGTAGGTCAGGCAGGTGGGGTGGTGATCCTTGACCCAGTCGAGTTTCTCGTCGGTGGAGTTACCTCGTTCGAATGTCGTCGTGACGGTGACGGTGTCGCCGACGGCGGGGGTTTCGTTGTCGATGGTACGAGTGAAATGGGAGTTTCCGTCCCACCAGTCGAGTGTCCGGGGGTCCGCGGTCGCGGTGCCGGTGCCCAGCAGGGCGACGATTCCGGCAGCGAATGCGGCGGTGGCGCCTGCGGCGACGATGCGGGTGGGTGCTCTGTATGTCATGGGTGTTCCTTCGTGTCAGGAGCCGAAGCCGCCGAGGAGGGAGTCGAGGCTGCCGGTGCCGCCGGTTCCGAGATAGCCGACGGTCACGTTGGGGCCCTTGTCGCCGTAGCTTCCTGGGCCGAGAGTCCCGAGGTACTCCATGCCTGCAGTCAGGCTTGCACCGCGGAGACAGTCGGCGCCGACCTTGTACTGGACGCTGAAGATGGGGGTTTCCGTCTGCTTGACGAACACCTGGTAGTCCGTGGCATTGAAGTCGCCCGCCACGAAGCCTGGCTTGATCTCGAGATACGGCTCGACGGCGCGGTCGTTCATCTTCGCCGAGCCCGGGACGTACGTCAGGCAGGCGTTGTGCAGGTCCTTCACCCAGATCAGTCGTTCGTCGGTCGAATTCGTTCGCTCGAACTTCGTCGTCACCGTGATGGTGTCGCCCGCGTTGGGGGTGGCGTTGCTGGCGGTTCGGGTGAAGCGGGTGTACCAGTCGTCCCAGGTGACAGAGGCGGTGGCGGCGCCCGCAATGCCCGTGCCGAGGGCGGCCAGTGCTCCGGCCGCGAATATGCTTGCCGCACAAGCGGCGACGCCGCGGAGGTGTGCTCGATGTGCCATGGGTGTTCCCTTTCGGTGGCGCGGCGCGACCACGCCTACGGGTTTGTTTTCAGGGGCGGAGTGGGAGGACCGCGCTAGCTGCCACCGAGGTTCCGAATGATCTTGGTGATGGTGTCGGCGGTGAAGTCCGACAGGGAACCGGTCGAGCTGAGCTGGCCTTCGGTGGAGCCGAGGCCGGCGCCGTCCATGCTTCCGAGCGTGGACTCACCCGCGTTCTTCTCTCGGACGGTGAAGCAGGCGGTCAGGTCGGTGATGGTCGTCCCGACACCGACGGTGCCACCGACAGCGGCGCCGCCGCTGAGGATGGACACACCGGTCTGGGCTCCGGCCGGGATCCGGTAGGTGAACTCGGCGGTCACCGGGTTGCCGGAATTGACGAACCATCCGGTGCTGTTGACGCTCCAGCTGCCGTCGTCGTTCTGGACCGGGGTGACGTCCTCGGTCTGCTGTCCGCCGGGGAAGTGATAGGCGGTGACCTTGGCCGTCGGCTTACCGAAGCCTGCCGGCGGGTAGTCCCAGATGGAGTTGACGTACGGATTCCCGATGCCGGTGGTGCCGACGACGATCTTGTAGGTGATGTCGGTCCCGGCGGCGGCCTCGGCCACGGTGCTCTTGTCGTACGTGTGGGTGACTCCGACGGTGCTCCAGTCCTGCTTCCACGACTGGCTGGACTGCTTGCAGTCCGGGTTCGCGGCGTTCGCGGTGCCGGCGCCGAATCCGAGGAGGACGGTCGGCAGGGTGGCCGCCGCCGCGAGTGCGGCGATACGACGAGCGAGCTTCGTCTGCATGGGATTTCCTGACTTCTCGTAGGGTGTGGTCGAGCCGTCAGCTGAGGGCCTGCAGGATCTTGACGATGTCGAGAATGGTTCCGATCGTGCTGATCGTGGCGGACAACGTGGCCATGAGGGCTCCTTGATTTCTTCCGATTCGATTGCCGCGGTGGAGGATCCGCCGCAGAGTGCTTCCGTCGCGATTCCCGACCGATGCGACGAGAAGAGGTGGACGACGTCGACTGGCTGCGAGTGGGAGTGACAGCCTGCCGATTCCGCGGCGGCGTTCACGGCAGGACGGGGCGTCGACAATTCCGGCCCAGCCGGGTCTGGCCGGCGCCGAGCGGCGTTGGTGGAAGTGTCGGTGATCGCGAGTGTCGGGTCGGGTTCGCGCAGGTCGGCGCTGGGTCACCAGGCGCGCGGCCTGGTGTGACCGGCGCGTACGTCAGGGGGATGTCCCTATCGGATGTCCGTACGAAAGGAGCCTAGGTTGGCGCCGCCGGGAACAGAAACACCCCTTTCCGGACGCATTGACAAGAATTCGTTGTCAGTACGGGATGAGGGTGGGCATCGTGCGCTCGGTGAGGTCGGGATCCTCCAAGCGATTGACCAGGTCCGGGCGCGCCTCTCGCACCTGCCGGGCGACCTCGACGAACGAGTGCACCAGCGCCGAGTCGGTGTCGCGGGACCACGCGACCGCGACCTCGCTCGGTGCCGCATCGGCGATCGGCAGGATCGTCACCCCCGGATAGGGGACCCAGCGCGCGGCCGCGACCGTCACCACGATGCCGACGCCTGCCGCCACTTTCTGGTACTCCTCGAGCAGCGTCGTCGAGCGCGAGACGACCCGTCCGGGCTTTCCGTCCCGATGCGCCTCGAACTCCCAGAAGGCATTCCACAACGGATCGGTGGACACCGCCCCGAACATGAGTTCGTCGATCAGGTCTGCCACGTCGACGCTGTCGCGATCGGCGAGAGGATGATCGGCGCGCACCATCGCGACCCGCGGCTCGGTGAACAGGTGCACGAACTCGACGCCGTCGGTCGTGAGTGGCCGCCGCACGAACGCCACGTCGACGGACCGGTCGTTCAGGCCGGCGGACGGGTCGTCGTAGTTGAACTGCCGCATCTCGATCGTCACCCCGGGGTGTCGATCGCGGAACGCCGACATGATCGGCTCGGTCAGGATCAGCGCCGCACCCTCCAGGAATCCCAGCACGAGGCGTGCGTTCTCGCTGCGCTGGAGCGAGCGTGCGCGTTCGGCGGCGGCGTCCATCGCCGCCAGCAGCGCGGCCGCGTCCTCGAAGAACGCGGCACCGGGAGCGGTGAGCGTCACGCTGCGGGTGGTGCGCGTCAGCAGCACGACGCCGAGGGTCTGCTCCAACTGCTTGATCTGCGCGCTCAGTGCCTGCTGCGCGATGTGAAGCTTCTGCGCGGCGCGGGTGAAGCTCAGCTCCTCGGCAACGGCGACGAAGTAGCGGAGTTGGCGCGTCTGGAGCTCCATGGCACGCGAGTGTAGGCGTACGTGGTCGGCGGGGACCGGTGATGCGCGGGATGCGCACCGGGACAAAGGGGGTCACCTTCCGGGGGTGTCCCCGATCCACGGGTCTCAGGCTCTGTTTCCGGCCGGGCCGGAGCGAAAGACCCTGGAACGGCCGCACATCCGAAAATGGACACGGTGGGCGCCCCGCGCACGCGGGACGCCCACCGTGTCCGCTTTCGTCAGGCGTCGAAGCCGGGGAAGCGGTCGGGGGTGTCGATCACCGAGAAGTGCGAGGCGTCGCCCGTGCGGATGCGGCTGGTGGCGCCGTCCACGGAGACGGGAACGTCGCCCGCGAGGGTGACCCGGTGCACGCTGCGCTTGTGCGTGCCGTAGTCGGCGATGCCGTAGTGCTGGGTGGCGCGGTTGTCCCAGATGACCAGGTCGCCGGGGGTCCAGGCCCAGCGCAGGGTGTTCTCGAGCCGGATGATGCGGTTCTGCAGCAGCTGGAACAGTGCCGCGGACTCGTCGTTCTTGAGTCCGATGAAGTTCTTCACGAAATGTCCGACAAGGAGGCTCTTCTCGCCGGTCTCGGGGTGGACGCGGACCACGGGGTGCTCGGTCTCGAAGACGGTGCGGGTGAACTCCTTCATCCGCTCGTCCCGCTCCGGTCCGCCGCGATCGGCGTGGACTCCCGCGTAGTCGTACTCGTTGCTGTGCACGGCCCAGAGGTTGTCGACGAGTGCCTTGAGCGGTGCCGGGAGCTGGTCGTAGGCGGCGGTGGTGGAGGCCCAGGTGGTGGCGCCGCCGTAGGGCGGGATGTTGACGGCCCGCAGGATCGAGGCCTTGGGGATGCGATCGATGAAGGTGACGTCGGTGTGCCAGCTGTTGGCGGCGCCCTCGATGACCAGGGTGCGGTTGTCCTCGGACGTCAGGGTGGGGTGCGTGGTGGTCGGCGAGCCCAGAGTGCGGGCGAACTCGTACTGGATGTCGTCGGTGAGGTGGTGCTGGCCGCGGAACACGACGACCTTGTTCGCGGCGAGGGCGTAGCGGATCGCGAACGCGGTCTCGGTGGAAATGTCCCCGTCGACGTGGACTCCCTCGATCAGGGCGCCGATGTTCTCGCCCAGCTTGGTGACGGTGATACCGCCTGCGGCGTAGATGTCGTGCGATGTTTCCGGTCGAATCTCGGTGGTGGTCAAGGCTTCTCCTCGGAGGATTGGGGGTCGCGGTTGCGGAGGTGCTACGCCGCTGTGTCGATGCGGACGAAAGTAATTGCGCGCTGTTAATTCGGGAACCGATGCGATCGCCGTGCGTAGATTCGTTGACCCCCATCGGTGCCGTCCGGTAGGGAAGCGGTCATGGTGACTCTCCAGTCCGCGCGGCGCGGCCGCTACAACGCGGGCGAACAGACCCGGATCCTGCTGATCGAGGCGGCGGAACGACTGTTCGCGCGCAGCGGCTACGAGAGTGTCACCCTCGCCGAGATACGCTGCGCTGCAGGGCAGGGAAACGCATCGGTGATCCGCTACTACTTCGGCTCGAAGGAAGACCTGCTGCGCGCGATCTTCGAACATCGGCTGCCCGCGATCAGCGCCGAACGGATGGGTCTCGTCGGCGAGATGCGGGCGGCAGGCGGTGCTCTGTCCACACGCGACGCCCTGTGGGCGGTGGTGCGGCCGCTCGTGTCGTGTCTGGAGAACGGGTTCCACTACGTCGGCCTGCTCGACCGATTGATGGACGCCGGGATCCTGGCGGATGCGTTCGCGACCGCGGACCCCTCGTTGACGGCGAGCGCGAAGACCGTCGACGAGGCTATGCGCGCCGCCCTTCCCGACCTCCCGGACCGTGTCCGCGGTGTCCGGATCCGCATGGTGTACGAGAGCGCACTGCGCACCCTCTCCCGGTACGACCGGGCCGGAACCGCACCGGACGGCGTCGAACTCGCCACGTTCGTCGACGTGTGGGACGGAATGCTGCATGCGGTGTCGCACCCGACAGGGGGCGGAACCTGACGGAGCTGCGGTCGCGTTACGGTGGCGGCATGGCTCTTCGCGAAGCGTACGGAATCGACGGCACCCCACTCGCCTACCGCGTCACCGGCATCGAGGACGGGCGTGCACTCGTGCTGCTGCACGGTTGGGCGCAGTCGATGAACTGCTGGGGATCGGGCGTCCTCGACGCCCTCGCCGCGAACTACCGGGTGATCGCCGTCGACCTGCGGGGTCACGGCTACTCGGGTGCGCCGGAGATCGGCTACGACGATTCGAAGATCTGGGCAGGCGACGTCGCCGCGATCCTCGCCGCGGAAGACATCACCAGTGACGCCGTTCTCGTCGGCTGGTCGTACGGCGGGCTCGTGATCGCCGACTACCTCTCGGAGTGCGGCACCGACGCCGTCGCGGGCATCGTTCTCGTCGGCGCGATCACGAGCATCGGCCGTGGCCAGCAGGGCGGCCGGGTCGGCACGGCGATGCGGGACGCGATGCCGGCGGCACTGTCGGAGAACCCCGGGGACGCGATCCGCGCCCTCGGCAGTTTCGGGACCGCGCTGACCGGTGACACCGAGGGCGTCGGCCCGCAGTCGCAGGCACTGTTCGGAGCGAGCCTGTCGACGCCGCCGCGGGTGCGGGCCGCCCTGTTCGGCCGCCAGGTCGCGCACGACGATCTTCTCGCCGCCCTCGACGTCCCGGCGCTCATCGTCCACGGCACCGCCGACCGGGTTGTCGACGTGTCCGCGGGCAGGCACGCGGCCGAACTGATCCCGAACGCGACCGCGTCGTTCTGGGAGGGCTGCGACCACGGCCCGTTCGTCGAGGACCCGGACCGCTTCGTCGCCGAGATCATCGCCTTCGTGAGCAGCCTCGGCTGACCCACGCCTGGCTGGCGCACCGGCTTCGATCGGCCGCCCTCGCGTGTTCACGGGAAGAGCCCCACCGGATGACTCCGGTGGGGCTCTTCGTGTCGAGCGGGCCGTGGGATCAGACCTGATCCGGCCCGGTCAGGTCTGGCTTACGACCCGAACAGGTTGGACAGCGATCCGGCGCCGTCACCCGGGTTGCCCTCGGGTGCGACGGTGACGGCCTTGGTGACGGTGGTCGCGGTGCCGTCGACGACGACCTCGGCGGTCAGCGTCTGGGCGCCCGCGGCCGGGATCCACTGGCAGGATGCCGTTCCGTCAGCGGCGACGGTGGTGGTGCACACCGTCGTGGTGCCGACCTTGACCGTCACGGGGGTTCCCGCATCGGCGCCGGTGACCGTGATGGTCGCCTCGGTTCCCGCGGTCAGCGCGGCCGGGGTAACGGAGATGACCGCAGTCCCGGACTGAACCTCGGTGACCTCGACCGAGATCGGGGCGGAGGCCGGGCTGGTGCCGATGTTGTTGGCGGCGACCGCGGTCACGGTGAGGGTGCCGGCTGCGTCGGTGACGATGTCGCAGGCGAAGTTTCCGGCGCCGTCAGTGGTGGCGGTGCAGGTCTTGCTGCCGGCGGTGACGGTGACGTTGGAGTCGGCTTCGGCCTTGCCGGTGATGGTGACGGTGCTGCCGACGGTGACCGTGGCCGGGTTGGCGGCGAGGTTGGTCGGTGCGCCGGGTGCGGTCGGTGCCGCGGTGACGTCGACCGAGATCGGGGCGGAGGCCGGGCTGCTACCGATGTTGTTGGCGGCGACCGCGGTCACGGTGAGGGTGCCGGCTGCGTCGGTGGTGATGTCGCAGGCGAAGTTTCCGGCAGCGTCAGCGGTGGCGGTGCAGGTCTTGCTGCCGGCGGTGACGGTGACGTTGGAGTCGGCTTCGGCCTTGCCGGTGATGGTGACGGTGCCGCCTGCGGTGACCGTGGCCGGGTTGGCGGCGAGGTTGGTCGGTGCGCCGGGTGCGGTCGGTGCCGCGGTGACGTCGACCGAGATCGGGGCGGAGGCCGGGCTGCTACCGATGTTGTTGGCGGCGACCGCGGTCACGGTGAGGGTGCCGGCTGCGTCGGTGGTGATGTCGCAGGCGAAGTTGCCGGTGCCGTCAGCGGTGGCGGTGCAGGTCTTGTCGCCGGCGGTGACGGTGACGTTGGAGTCGGCTTCGGCCTTGCCGGTGATGGTGACGGTGCCGCCTGCGGTGACCGTGGCCGGGTTGGCGGCGAGGTTGGTCGGTGCGCCGGGCGCGGTAGGTGCCGCGGTCACGGTGCCGGTCTGCGGAGCCGAGGTGGACTGCGCGTGGGTGGCGTCGCCGAGGTACTTCGCGGTGATGGAGTACGGCTGGGCGGCGGTGGGGGTCCAGCTGTAGGTGGCGGTGCCGTTGTCGATGGTTCCGGTGCCGAGGACGGTGCCGTTGTCGGCGAATTCGACGGTGCCGGTGGCGCCCGCGCTGACGGTCGCCGTCAGCGTGGAGGCGGCGTCGACCTGCGGGGCCGGGGCGACCGCGAGATCCGTGGTGGTGGCCGTGGCGTTGACCTCGACGGAGATCGGGGCCGAGACCGGGCCGGTGCCGATGTTGTTGGCGGCGACCGCGGTCACGGTGAGGGTGCCGGCCGCGTCGGTGACGATGTCGCAGGAGAAGTTTCCGGCGCCGTCAGCGGTGGCGGTGCAGGTCTTGCCGCCAGCGGTGACGGTGACGTTCGAGTTGGCCTCGGCCTTGCCGGAGACGGTGACGGTGCCGCCGACGGTGACCGTGGCCGGGTTCGCGGCGAGGTCGGTCGGTGCGCCGGGTGCGGTCGGGGCCGGGGTCACTGTGCCGGTCTGCGGCGCCGAGGTGGACTGCGCATGGGTGGCGTCGCCGAGGTACTTCGCGGTGATGGAGTACGCCTGGTCGGAGTCGGCGGCGCCGGGGGTCCAGCTGTAGGTGGCGGTGCCGTTGTTGACTGTGCCGGTGCCGAGCACGGTGCCGTTGTTGGCGAACTCGACGTCACCGGTGGCGCCCGCGCTGACGGTCGCCGTCAGCGTGGTCGCGGCGTCGACCTGCGGGGCCGGGGCGACCGCGAGATCGGTGGTGGTGGCCGTGGCGTTGACCTCGACGGAGATCGGGGCCGAGACCGGGCTGGTGCCGACGTTGTTGGCGGCGACCGCGGTCACGGTCAGGGTGCCGACGGCGTCGGTGACGATGTCGCAGGCGAAGTTTCCGGCGCCGTCAGCGGTGGCGGTGCAGGTCTTGCCGCCTGCGGTGACGGTGACGTTCGAGTTGGCCTCGGCCTTGCCGGAGACGGAGACGGTGCCGCCCGCGGTGACCGTGGCCGGGTTGGCGGCGAGGTCGGTCGGGGCTGCGGGTGCCGTCGGGGCCGGGGTGACGGTACCGGTCTTCGCGGCCGAGGTGGACTGCGCGAAGGTGGCATCGCCGAGGTACTTCGCGGTGATGGAGTACGGCTGGGCGGCGCCGGGCGTCCAGCTGTAGGTGGCGGTGCCGTTGTTGACGGTGCCGGTGCCGAGCACGGTGCCGTTGTCGGCGAACTCGACGGTGCCGGTGGCGCCCGCGGTGACGGTCGCCGTCAGCGTGGTGGCGGCGCCGACCTGCGGGGCCGGGGACACCGCGACGCTGGCAGTCGAGGCGGACTTGGGAACAGTGAGGGACGGACCCGCGGTTTGGTTTTCGCTGCCGGTGCTCTGGTTCGCGGAGATGCCGGTGCCCGTGGTCAGGGCGAGGTCACGGCCGCAGTTCGCGCCGACGGTGTAGTTGAGGGTGTAGTCGATGTTCCGGTTGACGGCACTGCGAATCCACGATCCCGTCATGCTGACAAAGTTGGGGTCAGCGGCGTTGGTGGTGACGGTGCTGCCTGCCACTCGCGACGAACCCGCGACGTAGGTCAGGCAACTCGGGTGGAAGTCCCTGAAGGCGCTGATGGTAGGCGCGAGGCCCCCGTTCCATCGAATGGCGTTGGTGACGGTGATCGTCTCGCCCGGCGCCGGCGTGCCGTTGCTGATGGTCCGGTTGAACGTCCAACTGCCGGAGTTCGTCGACTGATTCACGGGCGCAGCTGATGCCGCCCCCACGCCGAAGGACGCGGCGAAACCCACCGCCAATGCTGCTGTGCTCGCGCCGGCGACCAGCCGACGAGTGTTCTTCTTCCTCAACTCGCTGAACCTTTCGTTGCTCAAGATCGCTGCCTCGGACCGGGACTTGTGTCCGAGTCGGCGAGGTTCGAGGTCACGATAAGGGCACGGTTGGCAACGGAAGAGCAAATCTCGAAAAACATGCACACAAATGCGTACGAATGACCTACACCGGCTGCGACCGGCGCGGCACAGGGCCGTGTCGAGGTGCGGGCCGACGAGGCCCGCACTCGACCACCTGGCGTTCGACGTCGATGTGGGGCGACGACGCAGACCCCGCTCAGCGGGCCAGCGTCCGCGCCCGGTCCACCGCCTCCAGCTTGTCGGGGTTGCGGACGAGGTAGATCCCCGAGATCAACCCGGCCGAGTCGCTGCCCGACGTGGTCAGTTCGAACATCGCGACGAGGTCGAGACCGTCGGCCGTGTGGACGATCATCGACGGCACGTTGTTGAACACCGCCGGCTCGAACCGCAGACCTGCGGGCGCCAACCGCGTGAGCCCGGCCATGAATCGCGCCACCTGCTCCCGGCCCACGATCGGCCGCCGCGCGGCGCTGACCTTGCCGCCGCCGTCGGAGATTTCCACGACATCCGGTGCCATCAGGTCCATCAACGCCTGCACGTCACCGGTCACCGCAGCGGTCAGGAATTTCCCCACCACCGCCTGCGCCTCGTCGCTGGGCGGCGTGAACCGCCGCCGTCGTGCGTGCACATGGGACCGGGCGCGGTGCGCGATCTGACGCACCGCGTCCTCGGTCTTGCCGACGGACTCGGCGACCTCGCGATGGCTGAAGCCGAACACTTCCCGCAGCACGAACACGGCGCGCTCGTCGGGGCCGAGGGTTTCGAGGACCAGCAGCATCGCCATCGTCACGGACTCGGCGAGAACCGCGTCCTCGGACGCGTCGGGCTGCGTGCGGATCGGTTCGGGCAGCCAGCTCCCGACGTACTCCTCGCGTCGCCGACGGGCTGAGCGGAGCTGGTTGAGGGCCTGCCGGGTGACGATCTGCGCGAGGTAGGCACGCGGGTTCTCCACCTCTGATTCGTCGACGGTGGACCAGCGCAGGTAGCTCTCCTGCAGGGCGTCCTCGGCGTCGGCGGCACTGCCGAGGATCTCGTAGGCGATGGTGAACAGCAACGGACGGTACTCGGTGAACACCTCGACCGAACTCACGCGGACACCTCCGCTCCCTCCGGCGCCACCGCCGGTCCCGACAGCCAACGATAGGTGCCCGTGCGGGCGATCCAGCGCACCGTGGACCGGCACACTCGTTCCTTGACGAAGGCGCCGATGCGCCCACCCAGGACGAGCCGGCGGGGGCTGTCGTCGGTGCGCACCACCTGCACGACGCCCGCGTGACGGCCGAGACTGATGCACTGCAGTGCCATGCCGATCGAGAGCGGTGCGGGCTCCGTGTCCGTGAGCTGGGCGAGGACGGTGTCGGCGCCGGTCGCGCCGAGGGGGATCGCGGCCTGGCAGCTCATGCGCAGGTGTCGCGCGACCCGCTCCGGGGGTGCGACGGCGTCCCCGACGCCGACCACGTTCGGGTGTCCGAGGGCGGCGAGGGTGTCGTCGGTGCGAAGGCGTCCGAGGTCGTCGACGGGAAGTCCGCTGCGGCGCGCCAGGTCGGGGACGGCGAACGGTCCGGCCCAGACGGTCACGTCGGTGGGTGCGGTGGTGCCGTCCGCGAGGACGACGGCGCCGCGGTCGATCGCGGCGACGGTGGCGACCTCGTCGACCTCGACGCCGAGCCGGCTCAGGGTTCGGACGACCGACTTCCTGCCCGACTCCGAGAGCCCGGTCGCGACCCGCCCCGACGTCAGCAGTCGCACCCGTAGGCCGGGGTGCTGTTCGGCGATCTCCGCGGCGCTTTCGACCCCGGTCAGGCCGCCGCCGACCACGGTCACGACGGCACCCGGGGAGGTCGCGTCGAGCCGGCCCCGCAGCCGCCTGGCGTCGTCGAGGGACGCGACGGTGTGCGCGTTATCCATGCCGGGCACGCCACTTCCAGGGCCGCTGCCCACGGCGTAGACGAGGTGGTCGAAGTCGAGGACGGTGCCGCCAACGAGGGTCAGCGATCGGTCGCCGATGCGTTCGACCGCATCGACCAGCAGTCGGACATCGGGATGCAGGACGTCGGTCAGGGGGACGGTGGCGGTGCCACTGCCCGCCGCGTACTGGTGCAGCCGGATCCGTTCGACGAAGTCGGGGACCGGGTTGACGACGGTGACCGTCACGTCGGGATGTGCGCCGGCGCGGATCCGGTTCGCCGCCGTGACTCCCGCGTACCCGGCTCCGACGATCACCACGTGGGGTGTGCTGTTCATGGTGCTTCCGCTCCTCTCGATCACGTGAAAACGAACTGTCGACCCTTGGACACCGCCCGCGCCGGATTCGTGACAGTGCGTTGGGTCACTCACGTGCTGGATCACTTCGCGGCGGGTCCTGCGTCGATCGCCCGACCGACAGCAAGGCAAGATGGAGGGGTGACGCCAGCACTGAACCACCGACTGCGGCGGGTCGCCGTCCTGTCGGTCCACACCTCGCCCTTGGCTCAGCCGGGGACCGGTGACGCGGGCGGGATGAACGTGTACGTCCTGCAGAGCGCGGTCGAACTGGCGCGGCGGGGCGTCGAGGTGGAGATCTTCACCCGCGCGACGTCGTCGGCCGACGAGCCGGTCGTCGAGGCGGCGCCCGGTGTGCTGGTGCGCAACGTCGTCGCGGGACCGTTCGAGGGCCTCGACAAGCACGACCTGCCGACGCAGTTGTGTGCGTTCACGGCCGGGGTGCTGCGGGAGGAAGCGCATCACGAGCCCGGCCACTACGACCTGATCCATTCGCACTACTGGTTGTCCGGCCAGGTCGGCTGGCTGGCCAGGGACCGGTGGGGTGTGCCGCTCGTGCACACCGCGCACACCCTCGCCGCGGTGAAGAACGCGTCACTCGCGGAAGGGGACACGCCGGAGCCCGCGGCGAGGCAGATCGGCGAGCAGCAGGTTGTCGCCGAGGCCGACCGCCTCGTCACCAACACCTCGGCCGAGGCCGACCAGCTGGTCGACATCTACGGCGCCGACCGCGACCGTGTCGACGTCGTCGCACCCGGTGCCGACCTGACCCGCTACCGGCCCGGGGACCGCGCCGCCGCCCGAACCGAACTCGGGCTCGCCCGAGACGAACTGGTCGTCACCTTCGTCGGGCGGATCCAGCCGTTGAAGGCCCCGGACGTGCTGCTCAAGGCTGCCGCCGAACTGCAGAAGCGCGATTCCGCGCTGCCACTGCGGGTGCTGATCGTCGGAGGTCCGTCCGGGACCGGTCTCGACCGCCCCGATTCCCTGATCGAACTGGCGGCGCAGCTGGGGATCTCCGCGCGGGTGACGTTCCTGCCACCGCAACCGCCGGACCGTCTGGTGCAGGTGTACCGGGCGTCCGACGTCGTGGCGGTGCCGAGCTACTCCGAGTCGTTCGGGCTCGTCGCGCTCGAAGCGCAGGCCAGTGGCACCCCTGTCGTCGCGGCGGACGTCGGCGGGCTGGGCGTCGCGGTGAGCGGTGGACACAGCGGACTGCTGGTGTCCGGCCACGATGCGCGGGACTGGGCCGACACGTTGCGCACGATCCTCGTCGACGACGACCTGCGCACGAAGTTGGCACGCAACGCGCCGATCCACGCAGCCAACTTCTCGTGGGCGCGGACGGCGGACGGATTGCTGGAGAGCTATCACCGGGCGGTGGCCGGATACCGCCGCAATCCGGACCTCGCGTCGCGCCGCGGCAGCCGAGGCTTGTGGAAACTGCGCAGACTGGGAGGGGTACGAGCGTGAGCACCACCGAGACGGCGACGTCGATCGAGGCCGCGCTGACCGAGCGGGAACTCGATTTCTCCCGTCCGGCGGCGCACCAGTTCGTGGTCGAACTGCCGGGCGAGCACAAGTTGAAGACGAGCTGCCTGTTGACCGTGGGCAACCACGGGGTGCGGGTGGAGGCGTTCGTGTGCCGCAAGCCGGACGAGAACTTCGAGGGTGTCTACAAGTACCTGCTGCGCCGCAACCGGCGGCTGTACGGGGTGCATTACACGATCGACAAGGTTGGCGACATCTACCTCGTCGGCAGGATCAGTACGCATGCCGTGACGGGTGACGAGTTGGATCGCGTGCTCGGGCAGGTGTTGGAGGCCGCGGACGGCGACTTCAACCTCCTGCTCGAGTTGGGTTTCGCGAGTTCGATTCGGCGGGAATGGGATTGGCGGGTCTCGCGCGGCGAGTCGCTGAAGAACCTCGAGCCGTTCCGGCATCTCGTCGAGGGTGACGGTCGACGCCCGTGGCCGGTCGCGGACCGGCCTGGTGGCGACTCGTCCGACGGTGGTCTGCCCGACTGACCCTGCGAGCCCGGTGAGTCTCCGGGATCGCCGGCTCGGCCCATGTGGTGATCGACACCGGGAGAGGCGTCTCCGCAAATAACGGAGTACACTCATTTATGAGTGAATTTCATTATTTGTTCGGAGGTGAGTCCGATGGCCGAGGTCGCAGGCGGACGCCGCGAGCGGGGCAAGGCCGAGAAGCATGCCCGCATCGCCGACGCCGCTCGGACGTTGTTCGCCGAAAACGGCTTCGAGGCCGTCACGACACAGCAGGTCGCGGACCGTGCCGACATCGCGATCGGGACGCTGTTCCGGTACGCGTCGACAAAGGCCGAGTTGCTCCTGATGGTCCGCAACGAGGAGTTCGCGGCAGCCGTCGCGCAAGGCGAGGTCGACTCGGCGGGTATCGCCGATCCCGTTCAGCGGGTGCTCGCGCTCGTCGCGCCGGTCCTCTACTCGGGGCGCGCGGGCGACGAGAACCTCGTCGCCTACCAACGGGAGTTGCTGTTCGGTCCGGCCGATGCGCCGTTCCGGATCGCGGGCCTCGCGATCGTCACCCGGTTCGAGGAGCTGATCGCCGACTGTCTCGCAGACGGCGAACGGGCCGGTGCCGACGAGATCGCTGCAGCACGAGCCGTTTTCGCGGTGCTGCACATGGAGATCGCCGCACCTGTCGCTCGGACGCGCACGCCCGGGATGGCATCCGACGTGCTGCATCGACAGATCGAACTGATCGTGGCCGGATACCACGCCGCGCCGCGAAAGCCACTGATCACAAGTCAGGGAAAGGAAGAGTCATGACCGCCATCAACAAGGTCACCGTACTGGGGACGGGTGTCCTCGGATCCCAAATCGCTTACCAGACTGCCTATCACGGAGTCGATGTCGTCGCGTACGACATCAGCGACGAGGTTCTGGACAAGGCGAAGGCCCGGTTCGCCGGACTGGCGCAGACCTACAAGGCGGAAGTCGACGGTGCCGCCGACGGTGCGGCCGACGCAGCGTTGGACCGGATTCGCTACTCCGCCGACCTCGCGGACGCCGTCGAGGACGCGGACCTGGTCATCGAGGCCATCCCCGAGAACCTGGACCTCAAGCGCGACACCTACACCAAACTCGGTGAGGTGGCCCCCGCGAAGACGATCTTCGCGACGAACTCCTCGACCCTGTTGCCGAGCGACCTGAAGGGCTTCACCGGCCGCCCCGAGAAGTTCCTGGCGCTGCACTTCGCGAATCACGTGTGGGCGCAGAACACCGCCGAGGTGATGGGCACCGACAGCACCGACCCCGAGGTGTACCGGCGGGTGGTGGACTTCGCGGCCGCGATCGGCATGGTTCCGATCGAGATCAAGAAGGAGAAGGCCGGCTACCTTCTGAATTCCCTTCTGGTGCCGTTCCTTTCCGCGGCCGGGCAGCTGGTGGTGGACGGGATCGCGGAGCCGGAGATGATCGACAAGACCTGGCGTATCGGCACCGGAGCGCCGATGGGGCCCTTCCAGATCTACGACGTCGTCGGCCTGACCACCGCGTACAACATCTCCGCGGCCGGTGACGAGGGCCAGCGGCGGTTCGCCGAGTACATCAAGGAGAACTACATCGACAAGGGCAAGCTCGGAGCCGCGACCGGCGAGGGGTTCTACAAGTATCCCTCCGAGTGAGACCGCCTACTCGGCACGGGAGGCCCGCCGGACTCCGACGAGTTGCCGGCGGGCCTCCCGCTGGAAGCTGCGTCGGTGACGCCAGGTCGTACCCGACGGCCGGCCCCGGCCGTCACCCGAGGCGAACGGGCAGGGCCACCGGTTCGCCGTCCGGTCCGAGCTCGACTCGCGTCACCTCGTCGGCATCGTCGTGGAGAACCGTGACGAGGGTGCCGCGCAGCGGCGGGAGAACCCGCACGGTGAGGGTGCCACTCGACGCGGTGTCGAGGAGGGTCGCAACCGACTCGAGGATGCCGCGCCGAGTGGCCTCGGGTACGTGGTCCATGCCGCGGTCGTCGAGCAGGATGACTTCCACACCCCGGGCCCGCGCTGCTCGCGCGGCGGTCACCACGATCGGTTCGGAGAGTATCGGCGCGCGCAGGGTGTCGCGGAGATACGCCTCGAGCAGGCGGCATTCGGTGCAGTCCGCGTCGGAGAGGTCCTCGCTCGCGGCGATCCGTTCGAGGAGCGGGCGGGCGAGTTCGTCGAGTCGCCGGACCTGCCGGTCGCGCTCCTCGAGCACCGCGAGGTCGGCGGCGTCGGCGGCGACGCGGAGCGTGGCCTGCTCGCGCAGATCGTAGATGTCGCGGGCGGCGGGACGGATGGTCCACGCGAAGAAGGTCGACATCACCAGCGGAGCCAGATTGATGACGGACATGCCGAGGCCGTAGCCGGCTCCCTGCCCGGTTCGATGCGCCCACAGCACACAACTGACCAGGGTGGCGACCATGCCGAGCCACGCCAGCGGGGTTCGTCCGCGAACACACATGTACGTGTAGATGGCGGTCGACGCCCCCAGGGGCCAGGTTTGCAGGAGGCCGTCGATCGGGGCGGGGATGACGGCGAACACGAGGTTCACGGCCAGGGGACCCGTCAGGACCAGGGCGAGGCTCACCCCGAGGGGAAGCGGATCCGATGGATGGAAGACCAGCGTGACGGCCCCGGCACTGACGATCGCCCACGCCAGCAGTTCGGCCCACCACGGGTCGCGTCCCGGAGCGGTCACGAGGGCCAGCAGGAGGAACGTCGCCACGTAGGCGCCGATGAGAACTCGTGCGGCGAAGGTGCGGAACCCGAGAAGTTCCCGCACGTCACTGCCACGATCGACTGCGGGAATCATGCTGCGTCCCAGTCGAGACACACGGTGGTGCCGTGCCCGGGCGTCGAGTCGATCCACGCCGACCCGCCCGGGAGCTGCCGCATGCGTCCGAGAATGCTGACGGTGACGCCCAGCCGGTGCGGTGCGACGGTCGACCGGTCGAATCCGACGCCGTCGTCGATCACCCGAACCCGGATGCCCCGCACTGTCACTGCCACCTCCACGGTGCTCGTGGCCGAGGGCCCCGCGTGCCGGTGGCTGTTTCGCAGCGCCTCCGCAAGCGCCGACGCGATTGTGCGCGCGACGTCGGCCGGAACCTGGAGGTCGTCGGCGCCCCGCCCTCTGACCCGGAAGGCCGCATCGTGGTCCGACTCGGCCGCAGCGGCACGCAGGTAGGTGAGTGTGGCTGCAGCGGAGAACGCCTGGTCGGAGGTGACACCGCCGGCGATCGCGTCGAGTTCCCGCAGGGTCGCGGTGGCGAGACCGGCGGAGGCCGCCTTGGGCGCACGCCGGGATGCGGTCAGCAGTGTTGCCATCACGCCGTCGTGGATCAATGCAGCGAACCGGTCCTGCTCGACGGCACGAGCACGGTGAGCTGCTGCGGTCGCCGCAGCGCTGTGAGTCTGCTCTGTGGTGGAGTCGAGGATTCGGCCGGTCCGCATCGCCATCGCTGCCCCGCCGACGAAGAGTGTGCAGAACATGATGGCGAACGCGATCTCCGCGACGAGCATCGTCAGGGACGAGTCGACGCGGACGCCGTAGTTGATCAACTGCACTGCGACACATCCGACGACGAGGTGACCGAACGCGACGGCAGTCGGCCAAGCGATCACTGCGGCGATACTCGCCAGACCGGGGAAGCCGGCCAGCCACACGCCCTCGGCGCCCGGAACGGGCGGCCCGATCCAGGCGAGCGGCCAGGTGAATGCGGCGAGGAGGAACGCGGCCGCGGCGATTCCGGCGGTGATCCGGATGGCACGGGTGCCGCGCCGAAACGACACCAGCGAGATCGTGATGCCCGAACCGAACACCGTGACCACCGCAGCAGGCGTCCACCAGGACTCGAGCCGCGGCGCCATCGCGGTGATCGACGGCAGCAGGATGGCCAGGTAGGCGACGTAGCCGACGCCCACGAAACGGGCGAACATGCGCAGGATCCGGTCGGTGTTCTCGTGTCCGGTGCGCACGGTCATTCGGTCCCCCCTTCGCGATCGCGATCACGACGCATGGAGCGTCCAGCTGGCTCGATCGGGGACATTCGATCACAGGGAACCGGGTGGCGTCCCACGTTACCGGTGGTCAGGGTTCGGTTTCCGTAGCGGTGGCTACCGGTCAGTGATTTGGCAGGAGCGGGCGGGTTCGTCCGAGCGGCGACGACGAACCGTCGGACCCCTGTGCCACGCTGGCGGTCTGAACTTGTCGGGATGGTCGCGCGTGGCGCGAGGTCCCCCTCCTGCCGGAACACGCGTGCGTCCACGCGGTCTGCGACCTCCCGTCACCCGAGATGGCCGACCGGCCCACGACACGGTGGCGGTGGAGCGCCCTCGTCGGCTGCAGCTGCACCCTCTGTTACAACGGCGTCGGCCGCCGTCGCGATCTTCGGCGGGAAAGGCGCCGCGCCGCAGCCGAACTCGACCACCTCGTCCGTAGGTGGAACCGGGGAGAGGTGAGCGCGTTCGACCACGTCCGTTGCCCGCTCCGCAGGCGCGACTGGTGGTGATCGCCCGCCTCAGTGCGGGGTGGTGTCGTCGGGCGGTGTCATGCCCAGCCGCACGCCGAGCAGTCGGACGGCGCGATCGTGGTCGAGGCGGCCGGTCAACGCGACCGCCGCGTCCGCGATCGCGCGGGTGTCGAGGGTCGGCTCCGGGAGTGGCGCCGACGTGGTGTGCGTCTCGAACGGTGCGTACCGCACCTTCACGGTCACTCGCACGGCCGGTCGGTTCTCGGCGCGCACGTCGCGGGCGACCCGCTCCGCGAGCACCCGCACCGCGGCCTCCACTTCGATCGGGTCGGTGAGGTTCTGCTGGAAGGTGGTTTCCCGGCCGTGGCCGTGCGCGACATACGGTTCCGGATCGACCTCGGTGCGGCCGAGGCCGAGCCCGAGCCGTCGTAGCCACGGTCCGGTCGTCGGACCGAGCGCAGCCGCGAGCGCGTCGTCGTCCGCGTCCGCCAGTTCGCGAACGGTGTGAACATGCAGGGCAGCAAGTTTCCTCGCGGTCTTGGTGCCGATTCCCCACAGCGCGGACGTGTCGCGGTCGCCCATCACCTCGAACCAGTTGTCGGCGGTCAGCCGGAATGTTCCACGTGGTTTCCCGAACCCGGTGGCGATCTTCGCGCGCAGGGTGTTGTCGCCGATGCCGATCGAGCAATGCAGGTTCGTGGTGTCGAGGACAGCGGCCTGCACGGACCGGGCGAACTTCTCGGGGTCGACGGCGGAGACACCGAGGAACGCCTCGTCCCATCCGAGGACCTGCACGACAGCATCGAGATTCCGGAGGGTGTCCATGACGGCATTCGATGCCGCGGTGTACGTCTCGGCGTCCGAGGCGAGGAACACCGCGTCCGGGACGTCACGCAGCTTGCGTGCGGCGACGCGCAGCGGCATCCCGGACCCGACGCCGAACTCCCGGGCCTCGTACGACGCGGTCGCGACGACTCCACGTTCGGTGGGGTCGCCGCGACCGCCCACGACAACGGGTCTGCCCCGCAGTTCGGGATGCCGAAGCACCTCGACGGCGGCGATGAACTGGTCCAGGTCGACGTGCAGCACCCATCGGTCCCGGATCGGTGCGTTCATGTCACCAGTGTGCGCACCGGCGGCGTCGAGTGTCAGCCCACGTCGAGGATGTGCGGGAGTCCGGCCGCGTAGCGGTCGGCGTCGACCTTGCGGAACGGCGCGAGTTCGGGCGGCTCGTGCAGCTTGTACGTCGTCACCGGGGCGGCGGGGGAGTCCGCTGCCTCGAGGAGTGCGTTGACGGCGGCGCGTCCCGATTCGTTCGCCGACTCCATCGTGGCGAGGTCGATGTCGGTGCGGACGTAGTCGCCCGCCAGGAAGAAGTTGGGGATCGAGGTCCGCGCGTCGGGCCTGCTCGCCAGCGATCCGACGGTGTTGACGAGCAGCGGTGTCTCGTTGGTGTTGGTGCCTCTCGCCGCGTTCCACTGGACGCCCGGGTCGAGGAACCACTGCGCGACGTCCTCGTCCCGCAGCATCGGCCGGGCGCCGTCGTTGACGCTCGCCTTCATCTGCGCCCAGGTCTCGGCGGCGATCTCCTCACGGGTGCACTGCTTGGCCGTCTTCCCGTACAGGATGCCGGGGGTGTCCCAGTCCGAGATGTCGACGGACAGCACGTCCTTCACGGATCCGTCGCCGTACCGGGTGGCGAAGTCGCCGCGCCAGAACTGCGCCTGGTTGATGGACGTCAGCGCCCACGGGGAGCCGAGGAAGGCGACGTGACCGTCGGCCAGTTCGTTCTCGGTCCGCATGAAGTACTGGATTCCGACCATCCAGTCCACGACGAGGTTGCGCAGCAGTTCGAGGCGCGGTTCCGCGGCGACCAGCTGCGGGGTGAGCAGGTCGACGACCCGTTCGACGGGCATCGCGGAGACGTACCAGTCGGCCTCGACCGACGACCGCGAGCCGGACGCGTCGGCGACCTGCGCGCCGGTGATGCGTCCGCCACCGACCTCGAGGTCGGTGAGCTTGCTGCCCATCTCGAATCGGACGCCCATGCCGCGCAGCAGGGTTGCCCACGGTTCGATCCAGGCGTCGTTGGTGGGGCCGTTGAGAATCCGGTCCAGGTGACCGTAGCCCGGCACGACGCCCGCGCCGGTGAGCAGGAACGCCTGGCCGACCTGGCCGATGGTGCGGGTGGATGCCTGGTCGGGGCGGGCCGCGACGAGCTGGCGGGTGAGGGCGGAGATGACGAACTCGCGATACGCCTTGCTCTTGCCCTCGGCCTCGAGGGTGTGTGCCCAGGTGACGTTCTCCCACTCGCCGTTGCGGCGTTCGAGGCTGGAGGTGAGGAACATGACCATCTTCTCGACGAAGATGGCGAGCTCCTGCGGCGGGATCGACAGGCCCAATCCGAAGCTCGCGGTGAGCGTGTTGCGGATGGCGTCGAGGTCGTACAGCTCCCAGCGAGTCGTAGGGGAGAACGGAGTCGGCACCGACAGGTCCTCGCTGCCCGGCAGGGTCATCCGGAAGCCGCCCGTGGAGACGAGGTTGTCGAAGACGCCGTTCGGGTTCCCCGGGAACGGGATGCGGTGCATGGTGTCCGGAATGTTCTGGTAGAAGCCGGGGAAGAAGCGGAATCCGTGTTCGCCGGGCAGATCGCCGCGACCGTCGGTTCCGGTGCCCGCGGCGGTGATGCTGCGAGCCTTCCCGCCGAGTGCTGTCGGTTCGTGGACGGTGACCTGGAAACCGCGCTCCGCGAGTTCGTGGGCGACGGTCAGTCCGGCCATACCGCCGCCGAAGACCGCGACCGTGCGCGCGCCGGAGCGGAGTGCCGGTGAGGAGAGTGCGGGCAGGGCCGACGCGGTACCGCTCGTCGCGGCGAGGCCGGCGATCACGCCTGCGCCGCCCATACCTGTGAGTACGGCCCTGCGAGTGAGGCCATGACGACTGTGATCACGCATGTGGAACCCCCGTTTCAGTGCGTGGATCATTGACAACGCATGTTGTCATATATGAGATATCTCACGGCGGAGGCGTGCGGGGCCGAATCGCGAATCCGGCGCGCCGGGCGATCGAACGCACCGGCAGAGGGCCGGGCGCGATCCGGGAGGCCGTCCGCGCCCAACCCGGGCCCGCAGCGGCCGCCGTCTTCGTGTCACGATTGAGTCATGAGTACTGGAACCCTTGTGCTGCTCCGCCACGGCGAGAGCGAATGGAACGCGCTGAACCTGTTCACCGGCTGGGTGGACGTCCATCTGACGGACAAGGGCATCGCCGAGGGCAAGCGCGCAGGCCAGCTCCTCAAGGAGCACGACGTGCTGCCCGACGTGCTGTACACATCCCTGCTGCGCAGGGCCATCAGCACAGCCAACATCGCCCTCGACGCCGCGGACCGGCACTGGGTTCCGGTCGTGCGCGACTGGCGTCTCAACGAGCGGCACTACGGCGCGCTGCAGGGCAAGAACAAGGCGCAGACCAAGGCCGAGTACGGCGACGAGCAGTTCATGCTGTGGCGTCGCAGCTACGACACCCCGCCGCCGCCGATCGAGGTGGGCACCGAGTACAGCCAGGACGGCGATGCCCGCTACGCGAACCTGCCCGAGGTTCCGCGCACCGAGTGCCTCCTCGACGTCGTGAAGCGGCTGATCCCGTACTGGGAGGACACCATCTCCCAGGACCTTCTCGCGGGGAAGAACGTTCTCGTCGCCGCCCACGGAAACTCGCTGCGGGCCCTGGTCAAGCACCTCGACGGGATCTCCGACGAGGACATCGCCGGACTGAACATCCCGACCGGCATCCCGCTGCGCTACGACCTCGACGAGAACCTCACGCCCCTGAACCCGGGCGGCACCTACCTCGACCCCGAGGCCGCCGCCGCAGGTGCCGCTGCGGTCGCCAGCCAGGGCGCGAAGTAGTAGCTGCATGTCGATCGACCCGGGGCGACGCGGCGCGCGGCCGGCCCGGGTCGAACGTCAGGTGAACAGCCGTGGAACGGCACGGCTACGGCCTGTGACGTGCGACGAAACGGCCGGTCCCGGCTCGGATCGTTGTTTGCGCGGCCGTACGATTCCCTCGTGACTGTTGTTCTGGTCGTCGTCGGCCTCGTCGTTCTCGCGGCGGTGCTCGGCTACGTCGTCGGTGGGGTACTCGTGCCTCGGCTCAGGGCACGTCACACCCGAATCGAGGCCGAGCAGGCCGGCCTGACGATGTCCCAGGTGCTGGACCTGATCGTCCTCGCCAGCCAGAGCGGCATCGCCGTCGTCGACCGATTCCACGACGTGGTCCTGTTCAACCCGCGGGCCGAGGAGTTGGGGCTCGTCGTGAACCGGGCCATCGAGGCCAGGGCGTGGGCGGCCGCCAACGAGGTTCTCGACACCGGTCGGCCCGTCGAGGTCGATCTGAGCGTCAAGAACCCGGTCCGCGGGCGGGGCCGGATCGCGGTCCGAGGCTTCGCGCAGTTGCTCAGCCAGGAGGATCGGCGGTTCGTCGTACTGTTCGCGGACGACGACTCCGAGGTGGCGCGGATGGAGGCCACCCGCCGGGACTTCGTCGCGAACGTCAGCCACGAACTCAAGACCCCTGTCGGTGCGATGAGCCTGCTGGCGGAGGCGCTGCTCGAGTCCGCGGACGACCCGGAGTCGGTGCGGCATTTCGGTGAGCGGGTGCTCATGGAGTCGCGTCGGCTCGGCAACATGGTCGGCGAACTGATCGCCCTGTCCCGGTTGCAGGGCGCCGAGAAGCTCCCCGATCTCGAACCGGTCGCCGTGGACGAGATCGTCGACGAGGCCATCCGGCGCAGCATCCTCACCGCGGAGAACGCCGGTATCACCGTCACCGCGGACAAGCCGAGCGGGCTCGAGGTACTCGGCGACCGCACGCTGCTCGTCACGGCCCTGTCGAATCTCGTCGAGAACGCGATCGCCTACTCGCCCGCAGGTTCGCCGGTCTCGGTGAGCCGGGCGGTGCGCGGCGAGGACGTCACGATCGCTGTCACCGACCGTGGCATCGGCATCGCCAAGGAGGACCAGGAGCGGGTGTTCGAGCGGTTCTTCCGTGTCGACAAGGCGCGGTCGCGCTCGACAGGCGGCACCGGGCTCGGTCTCGCGATCGCCAAGCATGTCGCGGCGAACCACAACGGCTCGATCACGCTGTGGAGCAAGCCGGGGACCGGCTCCACGTTCACCCTCGCCATCCCCGCATACGTCGAGGAGGCCGACGAGTCGGCCGACTCGCTCTCGCCCGGTGACGCACCGGGCGATCCCGTTCCGACCCGCAAGACCACACACCAGGAGCGACCGACTCAGGTCGCCATGAACTCGGAGGCCAACCGGTGACGAATGTGCTGATCGTGGAGGACGAGGAATCCCTCGCGGACCCACTCGCGTTCCTGCTGCGCAAGGAGGGGTTCGAGGCGACCGTCGTCGGCGACGGGCCGTCCGCCCTCGCGGAGTTCGATCGCAGCGGCGCGGACATCGTGCTCCTCGACCTCATGCTGCCCGGGATGAGCGGTACCGACGTCTGCAAGCAGTTGCGGGCGCGGTCCGGGGTCCCCGTGATCATGGTGACCGCACGCGACAGTGAGATCGACAAGGTGGTCGGTCTCGAGCTCGGTGCCGACGACTACGTCACCAAGCCCTACTCGGCGCGCGAGCTGATCGCGCGGATCCGGGCGGTGCTGCGTCGCGGCGGAGACACGGATTCCGACCACTCCGCCGACGGGGTGCTCGAGGCGGGCCCGGTGCGGATGGATGTCGACCGGCACACCGTGCACGTCAACGGGGACGCGGTGACCCTGCCGCTCAAGGAGTTCGATCTGCTCGAGTATCTCCTTCGCAACTCCGGCCGGGTTCTCACCCGCGGTCAGTTGATCGACCGGGTGTGGGGCGCCGATTACGTCGGAGACACGAAGACGCTGGACGTTCACGTCAAGCGTCTGCGATCGAAGATCGAGGTGAATCCCGCCAAACCTGAACATCTGGTGACGGTCAGGGGACTGGGCTACAAACTGGAGAACTAGCGAGGGTTATACCCTATCCCGCCCGGTTACCGGGCGGGAACGCTGCGTAATAGTCGCAGGCACGGGGGTGTTTCGATCACCGACCCCAATGGGTTTCGATTCGTGAACAGCATCCCGATCAGCGCTGTATTGTCGGCCCGCAACGTCCTTCAGATCCGGTGATACATCCCCTCAGGTGTGGTCGCCGATCTGAAACAATTCCGCTTCGTCAACGCGCCCCAAGCTCCGCGTCGGAGCGTGTCGTCGAAGGGGTTAGTGTGTCGCATTCATCGGAGTTCCTTGCTGCTCGGGTCCAGGCTCCCACAGCCTCGGACACCGCGGCCGAGGGCTCCACCGCAGCCGTGACCTCCGATTCCGGCGCGGGGCGTTGCAGCGCGCCCTTCCCGCTTTCGGTGGCACAGCGCGGCATGTGGTTCGCGCAGCACCTGATCCCGGATGTACCCGTCACGATCGCGCAGTACATCGAGATCGAGGGCGAGTTCGACATCGAGGTGCTCCGGCGAATCGGGCCGGGGATCGCCCGGGAATTCGGTACGCCGTTGCTGCGCATCGTCGAGATCGACACCGAGGCGTTCCAGGTCGTCGACGAGGACCTCGACGACGAGATGCCGTACCGCGACCTGCGCGGCGAGTCGGATCCGCGTGCGGCAGCCATGGCGTGGATGCTGCAGGACTACTCGGCTCCGATGGACCTGCTCACCGACCGGATGATCCGGGGCGCGGTCCTCCACGTCGGCGACAACCATTACTACTGGTACTTCGCCATCCACCACATCGCACTGGACGGCTTCGGTGCGGTGACCTTCATGTCGCGGATGGCGGAGCTGTACACCGCCGCGGTGCTCGGGACGGAGCCGACGCCGTCGGTGGCGAGTGACCTGATCGCCGTCAACGAGGCCGAGGACAAGTACCGCGAGTCCACCCGGTTCCAGTCCGACCGCGAGTACTGGATGTCGCGGGCCGCCGATCTGCCCGCACCGCTGACCCTGTCCAACCGGACCGGACGACTGGAAGTGCGCTCTCGTGTGGTCGGCGGCGCACTGCCGGACCAGATCCTCACCGCACTCGACGACGCGGTCACCCGGCACAACTCCGCGGACACCGCGGTCACCGTGGCCGCGATGGCCGTGTACCTCGCGGACATGACCGGCGCGACCGACATCGTGCTGAGCCTGCCCGTCTCCGCGCGCACCACCGCGGTGCTCCGGCGCTCCGGCGGCATGGTCTCCAATGTCGTTCCGCTGCGCATCTCGGTCACCCCGGAGACCACCGTCGGCGAACTCGTCGCCCGGGTCGGGCTGGAGATGACCGGCGCGCTGCGACATCAGCGTTACCGGCACGAGGACATTCGCCGCGACATCGGCGACCTCGACGG
Source organism: Rhodococcus sp. Q (assembly GCF_005503035.1). Classification (NCBI taxonomy): domain Bacteria; kingdom Bacillati; phylum Actinomycetota; class Actinomycetes; order Mycobacteriales; family Nocardiaceae; genus Rhodococcus; species Rhodococcus sp. Q. Next base: position 162,201 of record NZ_SCOY01000006.1, on the reverse strand, counting down.
CGGGCGCGGATTCTTCGGCCCGGCGATCAACATCATGAACTTCCACACCGAGATCACTCTCGGCAAGGACACCGGCAAGTTCCACGTGCTCTCGACCGGCCCGGTCGAGGACCTGTCGATCAACATCTACCCGAGCGTCGTCGGTCGCAGCACCCGGGTCGATTTCGAGGCGAACCCGCACTGCTACACCGAGGACGAGCTCCAGGCCCATCACGACCGGTTCCTTCAGGTCCTCGACCAGTTCGTCCACGCCGACGCCACCACCCTGGTCGGTGAGATCGACCTGCTGGGTGCGGCTGAGCGTGAGCGGGTCCTCGATTGGTCGCGTGGAGCTCGTGTGCCCGAGCCGGAGGTGTCCCTGCTCGGGCGGTTTGCTGCTCAGGTTGGTGCGGTTCCGGATGCGCCGGCTGTGGTGTGCGGCGGCGAGTCGGTTTCCTATGCGGAGCTGGATCGGCGGTCGTCCGAGCTGGCCGCCGAGTTGATCGAGCGTGGTGTCGGCGCCGACGATGTCGTCGGGGTGATGCTGCCGAGGTCGGTGGCGTGGGTCGTGGCGATGGTCGCGGCGTGGAAGGCGGGGGCGGCGTACGCGCCGATCGATCCGTCGCATCCGGTCGATCGTGTGGAGTCGGTGCTGGTGGATACCGCGGCGCGGTGTGTGATCGGTGCTGGTGATCGTGAGCTGACGGTTCCGGTGATCGCACCCGATGCGGGTGCCGGACGTGCGGTGACGGGACTTGTCGACCGGTGGCGGGAGGAGCTGGCGGGTCGTCGTCTGGGATATGTCATTTCGACGTCGGGTTCGACGGGTAAGCCGAAGCCGACGCTGGTTCCGATGGCGGGCATCGAGAACACGCTGGCGTGGTACGAGGGTGAGCTGCCCGCCGAGGGTGGCCTGCTGATCGCGTCGTCGCCGAGCTTCGACCTCACCCAGAAGAACGTGTGGGCGGCGCTGGCGGGTGGCCGGTCGATTCACCTCGCCTCGGACGGTTTCGATCCGGAGGAGATCCTGGCGATCGTCGCGGGTGGCGGTGTGCGGGTGGCGAACATGTCGCCGAGTGCCTTCGGCGCGGTCGTCGACGGTGACGCCGACGGCGCGCTCACCGCGCTCGATGTGGTGTTCCTCGGCGGTGAGCCGATCAATGTCGGCCGACTGGCCGGACTCATGGAATCCGGTGTGCGGGTGGTCAACAGCTACGGACCGACGGAGGCGTCGGACGTGGTGTCCTTCCAGGCCGCGACGGCCACCGATGTGGCTGGTGTGCCGATCGGGCATCCGCTGCCCAATGTCGACCTGTTCGTTCTCGATCGACGGCTCGATACGGTGCCGATCGGTGTCGCTGGTGAGCTGTACATCGGCGGTGTCGGTGTCGGCCGTGGCTACGGCGGCCGGTTCGACCTGACATCGGAGCGGTTCGTCGCCAATCCCTTCGGTGAGCCCGGTGATCGGCTGTATCGCACGGGCGACCTGGTCCGCTGGAACCGCGACGGGGCCTTGGAGTACGTCGGGCGCACGGACTTCCAGGTGAAGCTGCGTGGCCTGCGCATCGAGCTCGGCGAGATCGACGCGGTGCTGTCGGACCACGATTCCGTCGACTTCGCGGTCACCGTCGCGCATGAGCGCGGCAATTCCACCGTGCTCGTGTCCTACGTGTATCTCCGTAACGGGCACACCTTCGATGCCGGCGCCCTGACGGCATTCGCCGGCAAGTTCCTGCCCGGCCACATGGTGCCGTCGGACATCGTGGAGCTGACCGAGGTTCCGCTCACCGCCTCGGGCAAGGTCGATCGCAAGGCGCTGGTCGATCCGGGTGTTCGCGCCACCACCTATCGGGCGCCGTCCACCCCGGTCGAGGCGGTCATCGCCTCTGCCGTCGCAGGCGTTCTCGGCCTGGACCAGGTCGGTGTCGACGACTCCTTCTTCGCGCTCGGCGGTGACAGCATCATCGCCATCCAGCTGGTCGCCCGCGCGAAGGCGGACGGCATTCGTTTCACCCCGCGAGATGTGTTCGAGCGCAAGACAGTTGCCGCGCTCGCCGAGATTGCCACCGAGGAAGCGGAGGCGGTAACCCTCCTCGAGCTGCCCGGCGGCGGAGTCGGCTCGATGCCGCTGACCCCGCACGCCACCGAGGTGCTCGAGCTGGGCGGCAATATCGACCGCTTCTACCAGGCGCTGCTGCTCACCGCACCGGACGGCCTCGATGACGAGATCCTCGCGCGCACCGTCGCCGCCGTCGTCGACCACCATGATGCGCTGCGTTCGGTGCTCGACCCCGCGGCCGGCGAACTGATCGCTCGTCCTGCGGGTTCGATTTCGCCGCAAGACATCATCACCCGTGTTCAGGTCTCAGCTCAGCCGGGCAGCGACGATTTCGACGCCGCGCTCACCGCGAGCTGCGCCGCAGCCGTGGACCGGCTCGACGCCGATGCCGGCGTGATGCTCCAGATCGTGTGGCTCGATTCGGCCGATGCCTCCGGGCGCCTGCTCATCGTCGCGCATCACCTCGTGATCGACGGCGTCTCGTGGCGAATCCTCGTGCCGGACTTCGCCTCTGCCTGGGCGCAGGTCGTCTCCGGCGGAGAGCCCACGCTCGACCCGATCAGCACCTCGTTCCGTCGCTGGACGCACGGTCTCACCGAAACTGCATCCGCTGCAACGACCCTCGACGAGCTGGACGAGTGGCGCGCAATCCTCGACGGCCCGGACCCGCTGATCGGCCGTCGCCGGCTCGATCCGGTACTCGACATGGGCGCGACCTCGCGGCGCGTGAACATCGAGCTGCCCGCCCACGTCACCGACACGTTGCTGACGACGCTGCCCGCCGCCTACCGCGGTGGCGTCGCGGACGGCCTGCTCGCCGCCCTCGCGCTCGCCGTCGCCGCCTGGCGCGAACGCCACGGCGTCGATGAGCATTCGGTGCTGCTGACCCTCGAGGGCCACGGCCGTGACGAGGAACTCATCCCGGGCGCTGACCTCTCGCGCACCGTCGGCTGGTTCACCACCTCGCATCCCGCGCGCCTCGACGTGAGTGGCATCGACTTCGACGACGCCTTCGCGGGCGGGCCCTCCGCCGGTTCGGCGATCAAGGCCGTCAAGGAACAGCTGCGCGCCCTGCCCGGCAACGGCACCGGCTACGGACTGCTGCGCCACCTGCGCGCGGATACCGCCGCCGAGCTGGCCGCCGCGCCGCAGCCGCAGATCAGCTTCAACTACCTCGGCCGGATGACCACGGGCGAGGTCGGCAAGGGCCTGCCCTGGGTGCCCGAGTCCGGCGCCCTCGACCTCGCCGCGGGCAGTGGTGCCGGGATGCCCGCGCGCGTCGCGATCGACATCAACGCCATGGTCGAGCCCGCCGCGGGCTCCGAGAACGGCAGCAAGCTGACGGCGACCTTCGATTTCCCGTCCGGCGTGCTCACCGAGGTCGAGGTCACCGAGTTCGCCGACCTGTGGCGCGACGCGCTCGTCGCGCTCGCCACGCACGCGCGCCGCCCCGACGCCGGTGGTCTCACCCCCAGCGACACCCCGCTCGTGTCCGTCGACCAGTCCACCATCGAGGCCTGGGAGGCCCGGTTCCCTGGTGTGCAGGACATCTGGTCGCTTTCGCCGCTGCAGGCGGGCCTGCTCTTCCATGCCGGCCTGACCTCGGCGTCCATGGACGTGTACACCGGACAGCTGGTGCTGCAGCTGGGCGGGTCGATCGACGGGGCTCGGATGCACCGCGCCGCGCAGCGATTCCTCGAACGCCACGAGAACCTGCGTTCGGCCTTCGTGTACGACGGTGACGGTGTGCCGGCGCAGCTGGTGATGACGGGCCTGACCGCGCCGTGGCGTGAGGTGCGGGTCGCCGACGACGCCGAGCTCGCCGAGCTCGCGCTCACCGAGCGGACGACGCCGTTCGACATGACCGCGCCGCCGCTGATGCGCTGGCTGCTCGCCCGGAAGCCGGACGGTTCCGCGACCCTGATGGTCACGAACCATCACATCCTTCTCGACGGCTGGTCGATGCCGCTGCACGTCAAGGATCTGCTGCTGCTGTACGCGATGGACGCCCCGATCGCGGCCCCCGCCCGGGCCTACCGCAGCTACCTGAACTGGCTCGCGGTGCAGGACCGCGCGGGTGCGTTCGAGAGCTGGACGAACGCGCTGGAGGGCCTGGACGAGCCGACCCTCGTCGCTCCCGAGTACGCGGGCCGCACGCTGTCCGAAATGCCCGCGGCCGTGGACGCCCCGATCACGCCGCAGCTCGCCGATTCCATCGCCGATCTGGCCCGCCATCACGGCGTGACGGTCAACACCGTTATCCAGGCCGCGTGGGGAATCATGTTGTCGCGCCTGCTTTCCCGCGACGATGTGGTCTTCGGCGCGACCGTCTCGGGACGTCCGGCCGAACTCGCAGGCGTCGAGGAGATGCTCGGCCTGTTCATCAACACCGTGCCGGTTCGGGTCCGGCTCGACCAGTCCGAAAGCGGTGGTGCGCTGCTCTCGCGCCTGCAGGGCGAGCAGGTGCGCCTGTTCGATCACCACCACGTCGGACTCGGCGAGCTGCAGGCCACCCTCGGTGCCGGTTCCGTCTTCGACACCCTCACCGTTTTCGAGTCCTATCCCATCGATCGCGCTGGTCTCGACGAGAACACCGACATCGCCGGGATGCGGGTGCGGGGCATTGATCTCGTCGACGCCACGCACTACCCGCTGGCGCTGCTCACGCTGCTCGAGCCGGAGCTGCGGCTCACGCTGAAGTACTCGCCCGAGATCTTCGGCGCCGAGGACGCCGAGATGCTGGCGCAGCGCCTGGCCCACGTGCTGACCGCGCTGGCCGCCAGCCCCACCACCCCGGTCGGTGAGATCGATCTGCTCGGGGTGGGTGAGCGTGAGCGGGTCCTCGATTGGTCGCGTGGGGCTCGTGTTCCCGGGCCGGAGGTTTCGCTGCTCGGGCGGTTCGCTGCCCGGGTGGAGGTGGCTCCGGATGCGCCGGCGGTGGTGTGTGGTGGCGAGTCGGCCTCCTACGCGGAGTTGGATCGGCGGTCGTCCGAGCTGGCCGGCGAGCTGATCGAGCGTGGTGTCGGCGCCGACGATGTCGTCGGGGTGATGCTGCCGAGGTCGGTGTCGTGGGTTGTGGCGATGGTCGCGGTGTGGAAGGCGGGGGCGGCGTATGCGCCGATCGATCCGTCGCATCCGGCCGAGCGGGTCGAGTCGATTCTGATCGACACCGAGGCGCGGTGTGTGATCGGCGATGTTGATCGTGAGCTGACGGTTCCGGTCATCGCGTGTGATGCGGGCGACGGTTCTGGTGTGGCGGTTCTGCGTGATCGGTGGCGTGAGGAGCTGGCGGGTCGTCGTCTGGGTTATGTGATTTCGACGTCGGGTTCGACGGGTAAGCCGAAGCCGACGCTGGTTCCGATGGCGGGTATCGAGAACACGGTGGCGTGGTACGAGGGTGAGCTGCCCGCCGAGGGTGGCCTGCTGATCGCGTCGTCGCCGAGTTTCGACCTCACCCAGAAGAACGTGTGGGCGGCGCTGGCGGGTGGCCGGTCGATTCACCTCGCCTCGGACGGTTTCGATCCGGAGGAGATTCTGGCGATCGTCGCGGGTGGCGGTGTGCGGGTGGCGAACATGTCGCCGAGTGCCTTCGGCGCGGTCGTCGACGGTGACGCCGACGGCGCGCTCACCGCGCTCGATGTGGTGTTCCTCGGCGGTGAGCCGATCAATGTCGGCCGACTGGCCGGACTCATGGAATCCGGTGTGCGGGTGGTCAACAGCTATGGGCCGACGGAGGCGTCGGATGTGGTGTCGTTCCAGGCGGCGTCGGCTGCTGATGTGGCGGGTGTGCCGATCGGGCGTCCGGTGCCGAATCTCGATTTGTTCGTTCTCGATCGCCGGTTGAACACTGCTCCGGTTGGTGTGGAGGGTGAGCTGTACGTCGGTGGTGTCGGTGTCGGCCGTGGTTATGGTGGGCGGTTCGATCTGACGTCGGATCGTTTCGTGGCGAATCCGTTTGGTGGGCCTGGTGATCGGATGTATCGCACGGGTGATCTGGTGCGGTGGAATCGTGACGGGGCCTTGGAGTATGTCGGGCGTACTGATTTCCAGGTGAAGTTGCGTGGGTTGCGGATCGAGCTCGGTGAGATCGAGTCGACGCTGCTGCGGCACGCCGATGTGGCACAGGCCGCGGTCGTTGTGCGCGGCAGCGCCGGCAAGGAGTACCTCGTCGGCTACCTCACCGCGGTTGGCGATGTCGCGCCGGACCCGTCTACGCTCAAGGCCTTCGCCGAGTCGCAACTGCCGTCCTACATGGTGCCGTCGGTGTTCATGGTTCTCGACGCGATGCCCTTGAGCGCCAACGGCAAACTCGATCGCCGGGCGCTGCCCGAGCCCGAGCGCGTCGCCACCGAGTACGTCGCTCCCGTGACGGCCGCCGAGGCCGCCGTCGCCCAGGTGTTCGCGGAACTGCTCGACGTGCCGCAGGTCGGCGCCACCGACAACTACTTCGAACTGGGCGGCAACTCGCTGGCCGCCACCCGCGCCGTGGCGCGGATCAACAGCGCGCTGAACGCGGGTATCGGCGTGCGCGACCTGTTCGAGGCGCCGACCGTCCGCGACCTGGCCGCGGCGGCAACGGCGTCGACCGGATCGGGTGCGACCATCCCGGTTGCGGGTCCTCGCCCGGACCGGCTGCCGCTCTCCCCAGCGCAGTCCAGGATGTGGTTGGTCAACAGGTTCGACACCACCTCGGGCGCCTACAACATCGCTGCCGCGCTGCGCCTGTCCGGCGCGCTCGACGTCGACGCACTGCATGCGGCGATGGCCGATGTGATCGGCAGGCACGAGGTGCTGCGCACGGTGTACCCCGATTCCGCGGAGGGCCCTGAACAGCTGATCCTCCCCGCCGACTACGCCGGGCCCGACCTCACCCCCGTCGAGATCGACCCCGCCGACCTGCACGGCGCGGTCGCCCGACTCGTCGCGGACGGCTTCGACGTCGCGACCGAGGTGCCGCTGCGCGCGGCGGTGTTGCAGCTCGCGCAGGGCGAGTACGTGCTCGTCCTCGTCGTGCACCACATCGCGGCCGACGGCTGGTCGATGCAGCCGCTCGCCCGAGACCTGATGCTCGCCTACACCGCTCGGCTCGGCGATCAGGCACCCTCCTGGACCCCGCTGGCCGTGCAGTACGCGGACTACGCGCTGTGGAAGCTGGCCGCTCTCGGATCCGAGGACGATCCGAATTCGGTTTCCGCCCAGCAACTCTCGTACTGGAACCGTGCGCTCGCAGGCCTGCCGGAGCGGTTGGAACTGCCCACCGACCGGCCCCATCCGGCCCAGCCGACGTATCGCGGCGGGATGGTCCACTCCGCCGTCGACGAGGACACCTTCGCGGCGCTGCGCGAACTCGCTCGCGAAACCCGGTCGACGCCGTTCATGGTGTTGCACGCCGCGCTCGCGGTGCTGCTGGCGCGGCTGAGCGCGAGCACCGACGTCGCGATCGGCACCCCGGTCGGCGGCCGCGGGGACGCCGCCCTCGACGACATCGTCGGCATGTTCGTCAACACTCTCGTGCTCCGCACCCAGGTCGAGCCCGGCATGTCGTTCCGGCAGGTGCTTGACGCGGCGCGGCAGGCGGACCTCGACGCGTTCGCAAACGCCGACGTGCCGTTCGAGCGCATCGTCGACAGCGTCCCCGGGGTCCGTTCGGCGACCCATCATCCGCTGTTCCAGGTGATGCTCGCCGTTGAGGACGGCCCCGCACCGCGGGTCGAGCTGCCGGAACTCACGGTCTCGCTGGAGCCGATGGACTTCGAGGTCGCCAAGTTCGACCTCGCAGTTGCCGTGGAACCGAGCGACGCGGCTGCGAAGGTGAGCTGGTCGTACGCCCGCGACCTGTTCGACCACGATTCGGTGCAGGCCGTCGCGGACCGTTTCACCCGCCTGCTCGCCGCTGTTCTGGCCGACCCGTCCCTGCCTGTCGGTGACGTCGATCTGCTCGCCGCCGGCGAACTGGACGCGGTCGCCGTGCACTCGGGTGGCCCGGCGCTGCCCGCCGCCACCCTCGCCGACCTGCTCGCCGCGGGTGTCCGGGCCGGAGGAGACTCCGTCGCGGTGGAGTTCGACGGCGGCGAGCTCACCTACGCCGAGCTCGATTCCCGTTCGAACCGCTTGGCGCGCTTGCTGATCGGACGCGGGGTCGGACCCGAGTCGAGCGTGGCGCTGTCGTTCCCGCGCACGGTGGACGCGGTCGTCGCGATGTGGGCGGTCACCCGGTCCGGGGCCGCGTTCGTGCCCGTCGACCCTGGCTACCCGGTCGAGCGGATCGAGCACATGATCTCGGACTCGGGGGTGGCGTTCGGGATCACCGACCGTGCCAACCTCGATCGGCTTCCGGCAGGCGTCGAGTGGATCGCCATCGACGGCGACGAGATCGCCGCCGATGTCTCAGCGCTGTCCGCGGCGCCGATCACCGATGCCGAGCGCACGACGTCGCTGCACCCCGCGCACGTCGCGTACATGATCTACACGTCCGGTTCGACCGGTCTGCCGAAGGGCGTCGTCGTCACCCATGCCGGTCTGCCTGCGTTCACCGCGGCCGCCCGATGGGAAGTCGCCGTCGGACCGCGGTCGCGGGTCCTGAGACTGGCCTCGTCCAGCTTCGACGCCTCGGTGTTCGAGCAGATGACGGCGTTCAGTGCAGGCGCGACCCTCGTCGTCGCCCCGCCGGAGGTCGTCGCCGGTGAGGAACTGGCTGCCTTCGTCGCGGACAGGTCGGTGACCCACGTGTTCAGCGCCCCGGCCGCCCTCGGCACCGTCGACCCGGCCCGGTGGCCGGACGTCGAGGTGGTCGGTGTCGGTGGTGAGGCGTGCCCGCCGGACCTGGTCGAGAAGTTCGCGCCGGGCCGCCGGTTCGTCAACGGCTACGGCCCGACCGAGACCACCATCGTCGTCACGTTCACCGACCACATCGCCGATCCCGGCGACATCACCATCGGTGCACCCATCGACGGCGTGGAGTCGATGGTGCTCGACACCCGGCTGCGGCCCGTGCCGCTCGGGGTGACCGGTGAGCTGTACATCGCCGGACCCGGCCTCGCACGCGGTTACCGCGATCGGCCGGCCCAGACCTCGGATCGCTTCGTGGCCAACCCCTTCGGAGCGCCGGGCGACCGGATGTACCGCACGGGCGACCTCGTTCGCCGAGACCGCACCGGCCGATACGACTACCTCGGTCGCGCAGACGCGCAGGTCAAGGTTCGTGGTCTGCGCGTCGAACTCGGCGAGATCGAGGCGGCACTGTCGCGGCACGAGGGTGTCGCGGTCGCGGCTGCGGCCGTGCGCCGCGACGGTGTCCGCGGCGATCAGATCGTCGGCTACGTCGTTCCGGTGCCGGGAGTCACCGTCGATGTGGCGGAGGTGCTCGCGACTGCCGCACAGCACCTGCCGCGCGCGCTGGTCCCCGCCACGGCGATGGTGTTGGACGCCATCCCCACCACGCCGGCAGGCAAGGTGGACCGCGCCGCGCTTCCGGAGCCGGTGTACGCCGCGCGTGAGTACGTCGCGCCTCGCACGGTGACGGAGACACTGGTCGCGGACATCTACGCGGAAGTGCTGGGAATCGAGCGGGTCGGTGCCACCGACGACTTCTTCGACGTCGGCGGCAACTCGCTCACCGCCACCCGCGTGATCGCCCACGTCAACGCCGCCTTCGGCACGGCGATTCCGGTGCGGGCGGTGTTCGACGCGCCCACGGTCGCGGACTTGGCCGAGGTGGTCGAATCGTCGGGCGAGACGGACCGGCCCGCTCTCGTGCAGGGGCCGCGGCCGGAGCGGATTCCGTTGTCGCCTGCCCAGGCCCGGATGTGGATCATCAACCGCTACGACCCGGAGTCGGTGGCGTACAACATCCCGCTGGTGCTGCGACTGTCCGGTGAGCTGGACGTCGCCGCGCTGCAGGCCGCGGTCACCGACCTCCTGGAACGGCACGAGGTGTTGCGGACCGTGTACCCGGATTCCGAGTCGGGACCGCATCAGGTGATCCTGCCGGTTTCCGAGGCGACGGTCCTGCCCGACCCGATCGTCGTCGCGGACGAGAGCGCGCTGCGGGCGGCGGTGCTCGGCGAACTGTCCCGCGGATTCGACGTGACCACGTCGGTCCCGTTGCGCGGCGGCATCTTCCGCATCGGTGACGACCACGTGTTGACGCTCGTGGTGCACCACATCAGTGCCGACGGCGCCTCGGTGCCGCCGCTCGCCCGGGACCTGGTGCTCGCCTACACGGCCCGGACCGCCGGTGTCGCGCCGGGCTGGGCGCCGCTGCCCGTCCAGTACGCCGACTTCAGCCTGTGGCAGCACAGCGTGCTCGGCGACGACAGCGACCCCGAGAGTCGGGCATCGGCGCAGGCCGATTACTGGCGTGAACAGTTGCGTGGCGCACCGGAACTGCTCGAACTGCCGACCGACCGGCCGCGCCCGGACGTCGCATCGATGCAGGGCGACGTCGTCGAGGTCGACCTCGACGTGGAGTTGCTCGACCGGATCGACGGGTTGGCCCGCGAACGTGGTGTCACCCGTTTCATGGTGCTGCACGCCGCGCTGGCGGTGCTGCTGTCACGGCTGAGCGCGAGCACCGACATCGTGCTGGGCACCCCGATCGCCGGACGGGTCGAGCGTGACCTCGACGGTCTCGCAGGCATGTTCGTGAACACGCTCGCGTTGCGCACCCAGGTCGATCCGGGAACCGGCTTCGCGGACCTGCTGGCCGCGGTCCGGGAGACGGACCTCGTGGCCTTCGACAACGCCGACCTTCCGTTCGAGCGGTTGATCGACGTGCTCCGCCCCACCCGGTCGCAGGCGTACACGCCGATCGTCCAGGTCGGTCTGGCCGTCGAGAACCAGGACGTCCGCAGCGTCGACCTGCCCGGCCTGCACATCGAGGTCGTGGACCTCGAGATCGTTCCGGCGAAGAACGATCTGCAGGTCACGGTGTACGAGCGCAGCGGCGAGATCGGTGCGACCGTGGCGTGGATGTACGCGACCGACCTGTTCGACCGGGCGACCGTCGCGGTGTTCGGTCAGCGGTTCATGCGAGTGCTCGAGGCCGTGGTCGCGAACCCGGCCACGGTGGTGGGGGACATCGATCTCCTCGACGCCGCCGAGCGTGCGGTGCTGTCGGAGAGCCCGATTCCCGCGGCGCCGGCGGCGGTGCTGCCTGAGTTGCTGACCGCCGGTGTCCGGAAGTCCGCGGACGCGGTCGCGGTGGTGTACGACGGTGGGGAGCTGACCTACCGTGAACTGGACGAGCGATCGAACCGGTTGGCACGGATGCTGATCGGGCTCGGTGCGGGCCCCGAGCGTGCGGTGGCGGTGTCGCTTCCGCGGTCGGTGGAGTCGATCGTCGCGCTGTGGGCGGTGGCGAAGTCCGGTGCGATCTTCGTGCCCGTCGACCCGACGTATCCGGCGGACCGAATCGAACACATGGTGTCCGATTCCGTTGTCGCACTGGGCCTCACGGACACCGCTCACCGGGACGGCCTGCCCGCCGAGGTGCGGTGGCTGGCCCTCGACGACGCCGACCTGGATGCCGCCTGCGCAGAGATGTCCGCGGAGCCCGTCACCGATGCCGATCGGACCGAACGGCTCCGGACCGACCACGCCGCGTACATCATCTACACGTCCGGATCGACCGGACTGCCGAAGGGCGTGGTCGTCAGCCACGAAGGCCTGTCCATGTTCGCCGATCCTGCCCGCCCGGAGTTCGGGGCGACGACGGCGTCCCGGATCCTGCGGTTGTCGTCGTCGAGCTTCGACGCCTCGCTCTTCGAGCAGATCCTCTCGTTCAGTACGGGCGCGACCATGGTGGTGGCGCCGCCCACGGTGATCGGTGGCGACGAGCTGACCGAGCTGCTGCGCCGTGAGAAGGTCACTCACGTGATGGCGGCACCTGCCGCCCTCGGCACCGTCGACCCGGCGGTGCTGCCGGACCTGGAGTTCGTCGGTGTCGGCGGCGACGTCTGCCCGCCGCACCTCGTCGACCAGTTCGCACCCGGTCGCACGTTCCTCAACGGGTACGGGCCGACCGAGACCACCATCGTGGTCACCCTCACCGAGCCGCTGACGAGCCGGGACGAAATCACCATCGGCGTGCCCATCCAGGGTGTGCAGGCGATGGTGCTCGACGCCCGTCTCCGGCCGGTTCCGCTTGGTGTCGTGGGTGAGCTGTACCTGGCGGGGCCCGGCCTCGCTCGCGGCTACCACCGCCGCACCGGGTTCACCGCGGAACGCTTCGTGGCCAACCCGCACGGCGACGCCGGTTCGCGGATGTACCGCTCCGGCGACCTCGTGCGGCGTGACGAGCAGGGCCGCCTCGACTACGTCGGCCGCGCCGACGCCCAGGTCAAGATCAGGGGCCTGCGCGTCGAACTCGGCGAGGTCGAATCCGCTCTGACGCAACACGGGTCGGTGGCGGATGCGGTGGCGTCCGTGCACCGCCACCCGACCGCGGGCGACCAGCTCGTCGGCTACGTCGTTCCGGTCGACGGGGCCGTGATCGACACCGCGGAGGTGCTGGCCGTCGCGGCCCAGCACCTGCCCCGCAACCTGGTTCCCGCGGCGCTGGTGGTGCTCGCCGAGATTCCGACCACGCCCGCGGGCAAGGTGGACCGGCGCAGCCTCCCGGCCCCCGAGTTCTCCTCCCTCACAGCGGAATACCGCGAACCGACGACGGAGACGGAACGTCTGGTCGCCGCGGTGTACGCCGAGGTGCTCGGCGTCGAACGCGTCGGTGCCGACGACGACTTCTTCACGCTCGGCGGCAACTCGCTGTCCGCGACGCGGGTCGTCGCCCGACTGGGCGAGGCGCGGGGAACGTCCGTGGGTGTGCGGATGCTGTTCGATGCACCCGTCGTGCACGGGCTCGCGTCGGCGCTCGCCGCGCAGGTTCCCGGCGAGGGCCGGCCCGCGCTCGTGGCGGGGCCGCGACCGGAGCGGATCCCGCTGTCGACGGCGCAGTCGCGGATGTGGTTCCTGAACCGCTTCGACACCGCGTCGGCCGCATACAACATTCCGCTGGCGCTGCGCCTGACCGGCGACCTGGACGTCGACGCGTTGCAGGCCGCCGTGCGCGACGTGGTCCGGCGTCACGAGACGCTGCGGACGGTCTACCCCGACTCGGCGGACGGGCCGCATCAGGTGGTGCTGCCCGCCGAACAGGTCGAACTCGACCTGACCCCGGTGCCCGCGTCCGGCGACGCGGTCGCAGCCGAGGCGCTCGCCGTTATCGGAACCGGATTCGACGTCACCTCAGGTGTCCCCGTCCGGGGCCGGCTGCTGCGCGTAGAGGACGGTGAACACGTCCTGCTGATGGCGGTGCACCACATCGCCGCAGACGGTTTCTCCGTCGGACCACTGGCCCGCGACGTCGTCATCGCCTACGAGTCCCACCGGCACGGCGCCGAACCGATGTGGTCGCCGCTCGCGGTGCAGTACGCCGACTACACGCTGTGGCAGCGGGACCTGCTCGGTGCCGAGGACGATCCGCAGTCCCGGGCCGCGCAGGAGATCGAGTTCTGGCGCGGAGCCCTCGCCGGGCTGCCCGACGTGCACCAGCTGCCGACCGACCGACCGCGGCCGGCGGTCTGGTCGGGCCGCGGCGGCCGCGTCGAGTTCCCGATCGACGCCGACCTCGCGGCGCGGATGCGCGAGTTCGCCGCCGCACGCGGCGTGACCGCCTTCATGGTCGTGCACACGGCCCTCGCGGTCCTGCTGAGCCGTCTCGGCGGCTCGGGTGACATCGCCGTCGGAACCCCGGTCGCCGGTCGCGGCGAGCGGGCGCTCGACGACCTGATCGGCATGTTCGTGAACACCCTTGTGCTGCGGACGCAGGTGGACGCCGGGGCGACCTTCGAGGAGACACTCGCCGACGTCCGCGACTCCGACCTGGCCGCGCTCGGGCACGCCGACCTGCCGTTCGAGCGGCTCGTCGAGGTTCTCGCTCCGACCCGGTCGACGGCGTTCACCCCGCTGTTCCAGGTGATGCTCTCGTTCGAGAACTTCGGGTCCGCGCCGGTTGAACTTCCCGGATTGACCCTCACGCCACTCGAATCCGAGATGACCGTCGCCAAGTTCGACCTGTCGGTGACCGTCTCCGAGGACGCGAGCGCCGACGGCACTCTGCCCGCGGCGATCACCTACGCCACGGACCTGTTCGACCCCGAGACGGTCGAGACCCTCGCGGCCCGGTTCGTGCAGGTCCTCGATGCGGTCGTCACGGCACCGGGAACCCCGGTCGGTGACATCGACCTGCTGAGCGAGGGTGAGCGGGGGCGGGTTCTCGATTGGTCGCGTGGTGCTCGTGTGCCCGCGCCGGAGGTGTCGCTGCTGGGGCGGTTCGCTGCCCGGGTTGGTGCGGTTCCGGATGCGCCGGCGGTGGTGTGTGGTGGCGAGTCGGTTACTTACTCGGAGTTGGATCGGCGGTCGTCGGAGCTGGCCGGTGAGTTGATCGGTCGGGGTGTCGACGCCGATGATGTCGTCGGGGTGATGCTGCCGAGGTCGGTGTCGTGGATCGTGGCGATGGTCGCGGTGTGGAAGGCGGGGGCGGCGTATGCGCCGATCGATCCGTCGCATCCGGCCGAGCGGGTCGAGTCGATTCTGATCGACACCGAGGCGCGGTGTGTGATCGGCGAGGTCGGTCGTGAGCTGACGGTTCCGGTGATCGCGCCCGATGCGGGTGCCGGACGTGCGGTGACGGGACTTGTCGACCGGTGGCGGGAGGAGCAGGCGGGTCGTCGTCTGGGATATGTCATCTCGACGTCGGGTTCGACGGGTAAGCCGAAGCCGACGCTGGTTCCGATGGCGGGTATCGAGAACACGGTGGCGTGGTACGAGGGTGAGCTGCCCGCCGAGGGTGGGTTGTTGATCGCGTCGTCGCCGAGCTTCGACCTCACCCAGAAGAATGTGTGGGCGGCGCTGGCGGGTGGCCGGTCGATTCACCTCGCCTCGGATGGTTTCGATCCGGAGGAGATCCTGGCGATCGTCGCGGGTGGCGGTGTGCGGGTGGCGAACATGTCGCCGAGTGCCTTCGGCGCGGTCGTCGACGGGGACGCCGATGGTGCGCTCGCCGGGCTGGATGTGGTGTTCCTGGGCGGTGAGCCGATCAATGTGGGTGCGCTCGCGGTGTTGATGGAATCCGGTGTGCGGGTGGTCAACAGCTACGGGCCGACGGAGGCGTCGGATGTGGTGTCGTTCCAGGCGGCGTCGGCCGCTGATGTGGCGGGTGTGCCGATCGGGCGTCCGGTGCCGAATCTCGATTTGTTCGTTCTCGATCGCCGGCTCAACACCGCTCCGGTTGGTGTGGAGGGTGAGCTGTACATCGGCGGTGTCGGTGTGGGGCGTGGTTATGGTGGGCGGTTCGATCTGACGTCGGATCGTTTCGTGGCGAATCCGTTTGGTGGGTCTGGTGATCGGATGTACCGGACGGGTGATCTGGTGCGGTGGAGCCGCGACGGGGCCTTGGAGTACGTCGGGCGTACTGATTTCCAGGTGAAGTTGCGGGGGTTGCGGATCGAGCTCGGTGAGATCGAGTCGGCGCTGCAGTCGAACCCGCACGTCGACCGCGCCGTCGCGGTCGTGACCGAATCCGTCGCGGGTGGCCAGCTGGTCGCGTACGTCGTGCTCGAACCGGGTACGGCGCCCAGCGTCCGGGACATCAAGGCATCCGCGGCGCGACTCCTGCCCTCGTACATGGTGCCCGCATCGATCGTCGTCCTCGACGAACTCCCGCTGAGTCCCAACGGAAAGCTCGATCGGCGGGCCTTGCCCGCACCCGACGCATTCGGCGGTTCTGTCGACTACGTCGCGCCCAGGACACCGTTCGAAACCGCGGTGGCAAACGTCTACGCCGAGTTGCTCGGTGCGGAGCGGGTCGGTGTCGACGACGACTTCTTCGCGCTCGGTGGCAACTCGCTGGTCGCGACCCGAGTGATCGCACGCGTGAATGCGGCACTGGGAGTGACGGTCGGGCTGCGCGAACTTTTCGAGGCGCCGACGGTGGCCGGGCTGGCGCTTCGGGCCGAGCTCGCGCCCCGGTCGTCGTCACTGCCCGCGCTCGTCGCGGGTGAGCGCCCGGCACGGATCCCGTTGTCCCTCGCGCAGTCTCGAATGTGGCTCCTGAACCGCTTCGACACGGCGTCGGCCGCGTACAACATTCCGCTCGCGGTCCGGATGAGCGGCGACCTGGACGTCGACGCGTTGCAGGCCGCGGTGCGGGACGTGCTGGAGCGGCACGAGTCGCTGCGGACGGTGTTCCCGGATTCGGCGGACGGCCCGCATCAGGTTGTGCTGCCGGTCGATCAGGTGGATCTCGACCTCGAACCCGTCTCGGTGGCGGCGGAGGCAGTTGCCGCCGAGGCACTGTCGGTGTTGGTTGCCGGGTTCGACGTCACGGCGACGGTCCCGATTCGTGGCCGTCTGCTGCGCGTCGCGGCCGACGACCACGTCCTGGTCCTGTCGGTGCACCACATCGCCGCCGACGGTTTCTCGTCGCAACCGTTGGCCCGGGACATCGTCGTCGCCTACGAGTCGAGGCGGAACGGACTCGCCCCGGCGTGGATGCCGCTGCAGGTGCAGTACGCCGACTTCACGCTGTGGCAGCACGAGGTGCTGGGATCGGAGGACGACCCGCAGTCGCTCGCCGCGAAGCAGATCGAGTTCTGGCGCAGCACCCTGCGTGGGATCCCCGACGTGATCGACCTGCCCACCGACCGGCCGCGACCGGCGGTTCGTTCCGGCCACGGCGACCGCGTGGACTTCACGCTCGACGCGGAGGTCACGACCCGGCTTCGGGACTACGCCGCGGAACAGGGTGTGACGGTGTTCATGGTCGTGCACGCCGCGTTGGCGCTGCTGCTCAGCCGGCTCTCGGCAGGCAGGGACGTCGTGGTGGGCACGCCCGTCGCCGGACGTGGCGAGCAGGCCCTCGACGACCTCGTCGGCATGTTCGTCGGCACCCTGGTCCTGCGAACCGACGTCGATCCGGCCAACTCGTTCCAGGAACTCCTCGCCGGCGTCCGGAATGGTGACCTGGCAGCCTTCTCGAACGCGGACCTGCCGTTCGAACGACTGGTCGAGGTGATGGCGCCGCCGCGATCGACCTCGTTCACGCCGCTGTTCCAGGTGATGTTGGCATTCGAGAACTTCGCCTCGGACCCGGTGGAGCTGCCGGGGCTGACGCTGACGCCGCTCGAATCCGATGCGGTTGTCGCCAAGTTCGACCTGGGCCTGTCGGTGTCGGAGACGGCCGACGCCGACGGCTCGCTGCCCGCGGCGATCACCTACGCGACCGACCTGTTCGATCGCAGCACCGCGGAGAAGGTCGCGGAGCGGTTCGTCCGGATCCTCGAATCCGTCCTCATCGCACCGCAGATGCCCGTCGGCGATGTGGAGATGCTCGGTGCCGACGAGCATGCCGCGGTGCCGCTGCGGGTGCCTGCGTTGCCGTCGGTGTTGTTGCCGGACCTGTTGATTGCTGGGGTCGACGCCGGTGACGTTGCGGTGGTGTTCGAGGGCGGTGAGCTGTCGTACACGGAGCTGGATGCGCGGTCGAATCGGTTGGCGCGTGCGCTGATCGGTCGTGGTGCGGGTCCGGAGCGTGCGGTGGCGGTCGCCCTGCCGCGTTCGGTGGAGTCTCTGGTGGCGTTGTGGGCGGTCGCGAAGGCGGGTGCGGTGTACGTGCCCGTCGATCAGTCCTACCCGAAGGACCGGATCGCGCACATGATCGCCGATTCGGAGGTCGCGCTCGGGTTCACCGACGAGGCCGGGTTGGCCGCGATGCCCGCCGGTGTGGAGTGGCTGACCGTCGACATGGCGGATGAGGGTGATCTGTCGTCGGCGCGGGTGTCGGATGCGGATCGCCCGAGTCCGTTGCGTCCGGATCATGCGGCCTACGTGATCTACACGTCGGGTTCGACGGGCATGCCGAAGGGCGTCGTGGTCACCCATTCCGGGTTGTCCTCGTTCGCCGCGCAGGCTCGTCCGGAGATCGGGGTGACGGCGTCGTCCCGGGTGCTGCGGTTGTCGTCGGCGAGCTTCGACGCGTCTCTCAGCGAGATGATCCAGTCGTTCAACGCGGGCGCAACGATGGTGGTGGCGCCGCCGTCGGTGATCGGCGGCGACGAGCTGACCGATCTGATGGCACGGGAGCGGGTCACGCACGTGATGACCGCGCCTGCGGCGTTGGGCACGGTGGATGCGGCACGGTTGCCGGATCTGGAGATGGTCGGCGTCGGTGGTGACGTGTGCCCGCCCGCGTTGGTGGAGCAGTTCGCGCCGGGTCGCCGTTTCCTCAACGGCTACGGCCCGACGGAGACGACGATCATCGTCACCCTGACGCAGCCGCTGTCGGTCGGTGACCGGATCACGATCGGTCCGCCGATCCAGGGTGTGGAGGTGATGGTCCTCGACAGCCGCCTGCATCCGGTGCCGCTGGGTGTGGTGGGCGAACTGTACGTGGCGGGTCCGTCGCTGGCGCGCGGCTACCACCGGCGCAGTGCTCTTACGGCTGATCGGTTCGTCGCGAACCCGTTCGGGGACAGTGGTTCCCGGATGTACCGGACAGGTGATCTGGTGCGGCTCGATGCCGACGGCCTGTTGGACTACGTGGGTCGTGCGGATGCCCAGGTGAAGCTGCGCGGTCTGCGTGTCGAGCTCGGTGAGGTCGAGGCGGCGCTGACGCGGCACGCCGATGTGTCGGTGGCTGCGGCGATGGTGCATCGTGCCGGGTCGGCGGGCGACCAGCTCGTCGGGTACGTCGTGCCGGTCGCGGGTGCGACGGTGGACGTGGCCGAGGTACTTGCGGAGGCGGCTCGGCATCTGCCGCGGTCGTTGGTGCCGACCTCGGTGACGGTGCTGGACGCGATTCCGATGACACCTGCCGGCAAGATCGACCGACGCTCCCTTCCCGAGCCGGTCCTGGTGGCGCGTGAGTTCCGTGCCCCCACAACGGAATCGGAAGCCCTTGTCGCGGACGTCTTCGCGGAGGTTCTCGGCGCGGAACGAATCGGGGTCGACGACAACTTCTTCGACCTCGGCGGCAACTCGCTTTCCGCGGTCCGAGTCGCAGGCCGGCTCCGGGAGGAAACCGGACGGGACGTGCCGTTGCAGTGGTTGATGACCGACCCGACGCCCGCGTCCATCGCGGACCGGATCGACAGTGACGCCAGTGACGCGGACTCGGCACTGCAGGTGGTGTACCCGATTCGCGCAGCGGGTGCCGAGGCGCCCCTGTTCTGTGTCCACCCGATCGTCGGGCTGTCCTGGTGCTACACCGGTCTCGCGCAGCACCTCGGTACCGATCGGCCGGTCCTCGGTCTCCAGTCGCCGACGATCGCCGAGGACGGCCCGCTGCCGGAGTCGATCGACGCACTCGCCGAGCGGTACGTGAGCGAGATTCGGCGGATCCAGCCGCACGGTCCATACCACCTGCTCGGGTGGTCGCTCGGTGGCGCCATCGCACACGCGATGGCGGTGCGGCTGCAGGCGGAGGGGGAGAGCGTTCCCAGCCTGGTGATGCTCGACAGCTTCGCGGAGCGAGTGGGATCGACCGAGGGATCGGCAACCACCGCCGAGGACCTGCTGGCCGGTCTGGGAGTAGACCCCGCCGGGCTGGGTGGCGGGCTTCCGCTGGCCGGTCTGGAGTCGCTCGACGGCATCAGCGAGGAGACGCTCGCGCTGGTGTTGCCTCACATCGGGGGACCGCTGTCCGTCCTGACCCCGGACCGCGTGATGAGGATGATCACCGCGGGACAGCACACCGCAGAGCTCATGGACGGGCACAGGCCGGGGACCTACGAGGGCGACGTGCTGTACTTCACGGCCGCGCTCGACGACTCGACCGGAACCCGGGGTGCGGACACCTGGCGGCCGTTCGTCAGCGGGGTCTTCGACAACCATCAGGTGGAGACGACGCACTGGCACATGACCGTGCCCGCGGCGCTCGACACGATCGGCCCGCTCACCCGGGAGCACCTGGCGGCCCGGGACGAGAGCCTGCAGAGCGCGGTCGCCGCGGCGGCGCACTGACGGCGGAAACGCAACGGGCGAGCACCAGCCGGTGCTCGCCCGTTCGCCCGTGCGCGACTGCCGCGGGCCGCAACGCAACCCGACGCTCGCGCGTCAGGGTGTCGGTGTCAGGAGTCGGTGCCCAACCGCGCCGTGCGGACCCCCGCCTTGGCCTCCCGTGCGACCGTGGTCGCGGGATGGACGGCGATCAGGCCCAGACCGGCCCGGCGCCTGCAGTGCCTGACGAGTTCGTCGTATGCGGGTTTGCCGAGCAGCTCGGTCAGTTCCGGGCCGTAGCTCTGCCAGACCGGCCGGGTGCCGACGTGCGCATCCGGCGAACCCGAGCAGTACCAGTGCAGGTCCGCGCCGCCCTCGCCCCAACCCCGGCGGTCGTACTCGGTGATCGTCGTCTTCAGGATCTGCTCGCCGTCGGGCCGGTCCACCCATTCCTGGGTGCGCCGGATCGGGAGCTGCCAGCACACGTCGGGCTTGACCTCGAGAGGCTCGATGCCGTTGCGCACCGCCATGATGTGGAACGCGCAGCCGAGCCCGCCCTCGAACCCGGGACGGTTCAGGAAGATGCAGGCACCCTTGTACCGCCGCGTCCGCAGCGCAGGCTCGTCCTCCAGGTCGTCCTCCTCGACGTACCCCTTCTTGCCGAGACCCTTGTCCATGAACTGCCAATCCGCGGGCGTGAGCATCTTCACGCACCGGTCCAGCTTCTCCCGGTCCTCGTCGTCGGACAGGAACGCGCCGTGCGAGCAGCAGCCGTCGTCCGGTCGCCCCTCGACGGTCCCCTGGCAGGCCGGAGTGCCGAACACGCAGGTCCAGCGGGAAAGCAGCCACGTCAGGTCGGCCACGATGACGTGTTCGGAATTCGTGGGATCGACGAACTCGATCCATTCACGCGGGAAGTCGAGACCCACCTCCGGGGTGGGCGTCATGTTCACGGAGGGCGCGGTATTGCCTGCTGTCACAGTGCCCGACGGTAGACCCAGTACCGTGGTCACGTGCGGTTAGGGGTACTCGACGTCGGAAGCAACACCGTCCACCTTCTCGTGGTGGATGCGCACAGGGGTGCGCATCCCACGCCGATGAGTTCGACGAAGTCGACTCTGCGGCTCGCGGAGAACACAGACGACCGGGGTGACATCACGGTCGTCGGCGCGGATCGCCTGGTCGCCGCCGTCGGCGACTTCGCATCGATCGCGGCCACCTCCGGATGCGGCGAACTGATGGCGTTCGCGACGTCCGCGGTCCGCGACGCCACGAACTCCGACGCCGTACTCGCCCGGGTGCGCGAGGAGACCGGCGTCAACCTCGAGGTCCTGTCCGGGGTCGACGAGGCCCGCCTGACCTTCCTCGCGGTGCGCCGCTGGTACGGCTGGAGTGCGGGCCGGATCATGAACTTCGACATCGGCGGCGGCTCCCTGGAACTCACCTCGGGTGGTGACGAGGACCCGGACGTCGCGTTCTCGCTCCAACTGGGCGCCGGCCGTCTGACCCGGGACTGGTTGCAGTCCGATCCGCCGGGGAAGCGCCGTGTCGCGGTGCTCCGCGACTGGCTCGACGCCGAACTGGTCGAACCCGCCAAGGCGCTGCGGGCCGCCGGTGCACCGGACCGGGTCGTCGGCACGTCGAAGACGTTCCGGTCGCTCGCCCGACTCACCGGGGCCGCGCCCTCCGCGTCGGGAGCCCGGGTGCGGAGGACACTGACTGCCAGCGGTCTGCGGCAGCTCATCGCGTTCATCTCCCGGATGACCACCGCCGACCGCGCGGAGCTGGAGGGTGTGAGCGCGGACCGGTCCCAGCAGATCGTGGCGGGCGCGCTCATTGCGGAGGCGACGATGCGGGCACTGGCGGTCGAGGAACTCGAGATCTGCCCCTGGGCGCTGCGGGAAGGCCTGATCCTCCGCAAACTGGACACGGAAATGGGTGGGGAGCTGGTGGTGACGCGATGACCGAGAACGCCGGGAGGACCGTGAACGCCGAGGACACCGGACAGGTCTCCGTCGCCGAGCTCCTCGCCCGCAACGGCCAGCAGGTGCAGTCGCGGGGTGGGCGGCGTCGGCGGGGGAGCGAAGGCGGCATCAGTGTCGCCGAACTCACGGGCGAGTTGCCGGTCATCAGTGACGCACCCACCCGAAACCGCCGCGCAGCGCCGGACCCCGACGACGACGTCGTCGGTGCCGTATCGGAATCCGTGCTGGCCTCCGCCGCGGCGTGGCCCGCGACCGCTGCACCCGCGTCGCCCGCGCCGGCCCCCGAGCCGCCTGCCGCGACGCCCGAGCCGCCTGCCCCGACGCCAGCTCCGACGCCCGAGCCGCCTGCACCGACGCCCAGTGCCTCGGTCGATGTCGCTCCGCAGGTCGCGCAGTCGCAGCCGCCCATCCTCGATCCGTCGGCCGCGCCGGTTGTCGACCACACCCAGTCGATTCCGGCGCTGCGTCGCGCCGTTCTCGCGAAGGCAGATGCGGATCGCAAGGCGGAAGCCGACAGGAAGGCCGAAGCCGACGTCAGGGCAGAAGTCGACCGCAAGGCCGAAGCCGATCGCAAGGCCGCGGCCGATCGCAAGGCTCAGGTCTCGGCGCCCCCCACGCCTGCGCCGCGCCCGACGGTCACGCCGAAGTCGGCGGACCGGTTTCCGCCCGCGGTCGACCGGACCGAGATCGTCGCACCGGTGGCGGCGGCCGCCGAGCAGACCGCCATCGTGTCCGCGCTGCCGAAGCGGCCCGAGCCCCCCGCCACCGCCCCTGCGGAGAAGGTCCCGACCGCACGGTCGTCGAAGGACAAGGCGGCAGCGTCCACAGCGGACTCCGGTCGCCTCGACCCGGTCCGCGAACCGGCACTCTTCACCGGACCCAGCCTCGAAGCGGACCTGCTGCGTCAGGCCCGCAACTCACGCACCGAGTCGCTCGACGAGGCACGCGCGCAGGTTCACACCACCGGAGAATTCCCGAAGATCGTCGACGCTCCGGCGAAGGACGACGACGAGACGGGGACCGACGCGGGAGCGCCCGCCACCGCGCCGACCAGGTCCCGGCGTGCGGTCTCGGAGGGCAGCGCGGTCAAGCAGTGGGCCGTCCTCATCGGACAGGCGGTGGTCGCGATCGTCGCGGGCGCCTTGCTGTTCAAGGGTTTCGAGAAGCTCTGGGAGTCGCTTCCGTGGGTCGCGCTGGTCCTCGCGGTGCTGGTCATCGCCGGGCTGGTCGCGGTCGTGCGCATCCTGCGGCAAACCGAAGATCTGCTGAGTCTGCTGATCGCGGTGATCGTCGGTGTCTTCGTGACCATCGGCCCGCTCGTATTCGTCCTCAGCTCGAGCTGACGTGACGGCGGGAGAGTCGGGAACCCGGACCTCGGGGGGCAGGCGAACGGGTCGGATTCTCGTCGGCCTGTCGACCGCCTCGGTGTACCCGGAGAACACCGAGGCGGCATTCGAGTACGCCGCGGACCTCGGGTACGACGGTGTCGAGCTGATGGTGTGGGCCGAGTCGGTCAGCCAGGACGTCGCCGCGGTCACCGGGCTGGTCCGCAAGTACGCGGTTCCCGTACTCGCGGTCCACGCGCCGTGCCTACTCATCTCGCAACGAGTCTGGGGTGCGGACCCCGTCGCAAAGCTCGAGCGGTCCGTTCGCACCGCGGAAAAGCTCGGTGCACAGACCGTGGTCGTGCACCCGCCGTTCCGGTGGCAGCGCCGCTACGCCGACGGCTTCGCAGACCAGGTCGCCGAACTCGAGGAACGCAGCGACGAGGTCACCGTCGCGGTGGAGAACATGTTCCCGATGCGAGCAGACCGGTTCTGGGGCGCCAAGTCGAAGTCCGCGGAGCGCCTCGAGAAGCGAGGCGGGCCCGGACCCGGTGTATCGGCGTTCGCGCCGTCGTACGACCCGACCGACGTCGGGCACGCGCACTACACACTCGACGTCTCGCACACCGCGACCGCGGGCATGGACGCTCTCGCGCTCGCCGACCGGATGGGATCCGGCCTGAACCACCTGCACCTCGCCGACGGGCGGGGCGCCTCCGCCGACGAGCACCTCATCCCGGGCCACGGTTCGCAGCCGTGTGCACAACTGTGCCGGTCGCTGGCCGAATCCGAGTTCTCCGGACACGCGGTGCTCGAGATCAACACACAGAACGCGCGCACCCGCGCAGAGCGTCGCTCCATGCTCGCGCAGTCGCTGGCGTTCGCCCGCGAGCACCTCGCGCCGTAGCCCGGGCAGAGGGCCGACACGCTGATTCAGGGGCCGACACGGCTGTTTCAGAGGGCCGACACGGCCGCGGCGATCGTCGCGATGCCCGAGACCACCAGTCCCACCACGAGGACCCCGAACCCGACCCACACGGATCGGATCCAGCGGTTCGGTCCGGCGGGGTCGGTCCCGAGGACGGACAGGAAGAATCCGGCGGGGACCAGGATGGCCGAGGACAGCACGAGCACGGACCCGACAGTCGACCACACGGTCCCGACACCCGCGGCCTGGGTGAGCAGCGCAACGACGAGGCCGAGCGTGACCAGGACACCTGCGTGCGCGTGTCCGGCACGGAACATCGTCTTCTGGAGTGCGTTGGCCGGCTGGCGGCCGGAGACGACGCGGAGCATGAAGGTTCCGCCGAACGCGATTCCGACGACGGTGAGCAGGGTGATTCCGGTGACGAGAGCGAGAACGGGGTCCATGACGGCTCCTCCGGGTGGGCGAAGGTACTCTCGGACAGCTGGATAGAATCGGTATCCAATATTTGGATAGTATTGGTATCCAAAGGCTCGGGTCAAGGGTCGACGGCGAAGGAGGTGCGCGATGCGGGTGTCCGAACTGGTGAAACGCTCGGGTGTCCCACTGGCGACCGTCAAGTACTACCTCCGCGAAGGTGTCCTCATGCCGGGGGCCACCACCAGTGCCACCCAGGCCGACTACGGCGACGAGCACCTGCACCGACTCGCACTCATCAAGGCACTTGCCGGGGCAGGCCTCTCGATCCACAAGATCCGGGTCATCACCACACTCGTCGAAGACCCCGGCGACAACCTGCACGAGACCATCGGTCGTGCGATCGCGGCCCTCCCGCCCTACCGGGACGGGCCCCGGCGCGCCGACCACCCGCGGGCCCGGCGCGCGCTCGAACACCTCGGCCAGGTCTACGACCCCGCATATCCCGCGGTCGAGCAGTTCGAACGGGCGCTCGAGGCCGTCGAGAGCGTCGGCATCCCGATGACCGACGAACGCCTCGACGCCTACGGAAAGCACATTCGGGGCATAGCCGAGATCGACTTCGCGCTCACGCCGACCGAGTCCGCGCAGGCCGCCGTCGAGTACTCGGTGCTCGGAACGGCCGTCTACGAGCCGGTCATCGCAGCCATGCGCCGCCTCGCCCATCAAGACATCTCGGCGACCCGCCGTGACGACAGTGCACCTAAGGACACCCCATGACCGACGTCAAGACCCTCCGCTCGACCAGGCCCTTCACCGAGCTGACCACCCTGACGCCGGTCGCGGACGGCACCTACACGGCGCACATCGACCCGATCTGGACGATCGGTCCCAAGGTGCACGGCGGCTGCATGATGGCCGTGTGTGCGGCGGCGGCCCGCGAGGTCGTCCGGGCGGCAGGCGGGGCGCGTGAGCTCCAGCCCGTTGCGGTCAGCGCCAACTACCTGTCCGCCCCGGACCCGGGTGACGTCCGCCTCGCGACGACGATCCGCAAGCAGGGCAGGCAGGTCTGCCTCGTCGACGTCGAACTCTGGCAGGGCGAGCGTCTCGCCGTCTCCGCCGCAGTGACCCTGGGGGCTCCCGACGTCGCCGAGCCCCGCCACCGGGAACCGCTCGCGCTCGACGCACTGCCCGCCGAGCCCACGGCGGACTCGTCGGCGATCACCGACGAGCATCCGATGGCCGCGATCGTGCACGTCGCCAAGGGATGCGACCTGAGGGTCGACCCGGCCGCCGCCCGGTTCCTGACCGGTGAGCAGGGTGATCCGGTGAACCGGATGTGGGCGCGACCGATGCCGGAGGACGAGGCGGACACCGACACGGCGGCGCTCTTCGCGATCATGCTCGGCGACATCAGCGCCCCCGTGACGATGAACCGGGGCATGTTCGGCTGGGCGCCCACCGTCCAGCTGACCACGTACCTGCGCCGACTGCCCGAGCCGGGCTGGATGCGGGTGATGGCGAGCGCCGAGGTCCTCGGCGACACCTGGTTCGAGGAGGATCACGTCGTGCTCGATTCCTCGGGCCAGGTGATCGTGCAGAGCAGGCAGCTCGCGATGATCCCGAAGGGCTGACGCCGTTTGCGTCGACCCTGCATGGCAGGCTCTCGGTCATGACGAGAATCGCAGTGATGGGTGGCGGCAGGATCGGCGAGGCGCTGATCGCGGGCCTGGTGAAGTCGGGCCACGCACCCAAGGACCTGGTCGTCGCGGAGCAGTACCCGGAGCGTGCGAAGGAGCTGGCCGGTCGGTACGGGATCCTCGCCACCACCGTCGCGGACGCCGCCGAGGGCGCGCACGTCGTGGTGATCGCGGTCAAGCCCGCCGACGTCGACGCCATCATGGTCGAGCTGAACAAGGTGGACCTCGACGGTGACCTCGAGCAGCTGGTCGTGAGCCTGGCCGCGGGAATTCCGACGTCGCGGTTCGAGAGCAAGCTCCCCGCCGGGTTCCCGGTCGTGCGGGTCATGCCGAACACACCGATGCTGGTTGGCGAGGGCGTCAGTGCGATCGCCGCGGGCCGCTACGCCACCGCGGAGCATCTCGCGACGGTGCGGGAGGTACTCGGTGCCGTCGGTCGCGTGGTCACCGTGCCGGAGGCGCAGCTCGACGCCGTCACCGCGGTGTCCGGGTCGGGTCCGGCGTACGTGTTCCTGGTCGCCGAGGCGATGATCGAGTCCGGGGTCGGACTCGGACTGACGCGGGCGACCGCGACCGAACTCGTGGTGCAGACGCTGGTCGGTTCGGCGTCCATGCTGGCCGAATCGGGGAGCTCCGCCAACGAGTTGCGGGCCGACGTGACGTCGCCGGGAGGCACGACCGCAGCCGCGATCAGGGAACTCGAACGCGGCGGGCTTCGTACGGCGTTCAACGAGGCACTCTTCGCCGCGCGGGACCGTTCCGCTGCCCTCGGCGCAGGTCCGGAATGACATTCGATATCTCACACCCGTCGCAGTAATCCCACCTGTCCCGTTAAGCTCGACTGCAGCACGTGCGTGTCTGTTCCGCCGGAGGGGAAGCCGGCGGCGCGACACGTGCCGGAGGTATGCAATCGATGGTGTCTACAAACAAGCCGAAGGGTTCGGGTCCGGAAAGCCAACCTGTCCTCGGCGGCACGCAGTTTCTCACCGTCGCCGAGGTGGCGGCGCTGATGCGTGTGTCGAAAATGACGGTGTACCGACTGGTCCACGGCGGCGAGCTGCCTGCGGTCCGGGTCGGACGGTCGTTCCGGGTGCACGCCAAGGCCGTGCACGACTATCTGGAAACGTCGTACTTCGACGCCGGCTGACGGTCGGTTTTTCGGCGCCCGCAGGTGACCGGTACGATGTTGTTTCGTCGTGCCAGCCAGCCGGGTGTCGTCAGGCGCTGGGTTAGCGGATACGAGGCCACAGCGCCAGGTTGGCGTGTGCCGGCAGGTGGTCGACGCCGATTGGTGTCGATACCGACCGGACAGGCCAGAACGGACGTACGTCACCGGCGTGCGCAGGAACGCTATAGAAGAACGTGAGGAACTCCCGTGGGTTCAGTGATCAAGAAGCGCCGCAAGCGCATGTCGAAGAAGAAGCACCGCAAGCTGCTTCGTAGGACTCGCGTCCAGCGTCGGAAACTCGGCAAGTAGTTCATCCGAGTTCTCGGGAAGGTTCATACGCCCGAGGCCCACGATGCCCGCCACCGTTTCGGTGGCGGGCATCGCGCGTTCACGAGGGTTCGTCGGCCGAGGATCCGCCGCGATCCGGGCCATTTCGGGCATTTCGTCAGTTGGTCGTCCAGCCAGGTCGCCGAGACCCGATATTTCGGCAAAACACCTGGTGTATGGCCCGTTGCGAGCTCGTTAAGTTTTTGAACGCAGCCCCGAAAAGCGACTACGCTCGTCGGTGACCGTTCGGTTATCGACGGAAAACCGATCGGTGACCTACCGGACATGTCGGATCGGGCGAGATCGCGCAGGGTTCCGGGGACGGATGTCCCATCCAGGAGCACGAGGTGTCTCTCGCAGGCACAGGCAGGGGTGGTCGTGGCAGGTGATCGCGGGGTGCAGCCGCCATCGGTGGTGCTGGTGACGGGCGCAAGTCGATTCCTGGGTGGGTATCTGGTGGCGAAACTCGCCCAGAACCCCTCGGTCGAGAGGGTGATCGCCGTCGACTCGCGAGCGCCGTCGAAGGACATGCTGCGGCGGATGGGGCGTGCCGAGTTCGTTCGCGCGGACATCCGCAACCCGCTCATCGGCAAGGTGCTGCGCGGTGCGAAGGTGGACACCGTCGTGCACGCCGCGACCATGGTGAAGCCCCCCAAGTCGGGCAGTCGGACCGCGATGAAGGACATGAACGTCCTCGGTGCCATGCAGTTGTTCGCGGTCTGCCAGAAGTCTCCGGACGTCCGCAAGGTCGTGGTCCGTTCGACGGCGGCGGTCTACGGCTGCAGCCCGAAGGACCCGGCGAAGTTCAGCGAGGAGATGAGCGCCCGCCGCCCCCCGCACGGTGGATTCGCCCGCGACAGCATCGAGATCGAGGGCTACGCCCGCGGCCTCGGTCGGCGGCGCCCCGAGATCGCGGTGTCGCTGCTGCGGATGGCGCCGCTGATCGGACCGAACCGGCACGGCTCGGTGTCGCGCTACCTGCAGTCGCCCGTCGTTCCGACGATCCTGGGCCGCGACGCGCGGATGCAGTTGATCCACGAGGAGGATGCGCTGGCCGCGCTCGAGCGCGCGACGATGGCCGGGCCCGCGGGCACATTCAACATCGCGGGGGACGGTGTCGTGATGCTCACACAGGCGATCCGGCGGTCGGGCGGGATTCCCGTCCCGGTGCCGGTGCAGTTGATCGGCTCACTCGGTCGGGTCCTTCCGGGGTCGGGGCTGCAGGGCTTCACCCGTGAGCAACTCGAGTACTACCACTTCGGGTGCGGACTGGACACCACCCGGATGAGGGCCGTCCTCGGCTTCGAGCCCAGGTGGACGACGCTGCAGGCGCTCGACGACATGGTCCGCGGTGCGGCGGTCCGTCCCGTGGTGAGCAGGGAGTGGCTGCGGTCGGTGGAGTCACGAATTCAGGACATGGCCGGTGTGGGGGAGGTCGTTCGATGAACGAGGTTGCGAAAGTCATTCCGTTGCGCGGTGAGTCGGCTCGGACGCCGCGCGGAGGCGGGCGCGGGATCCGCCTCGAGCGGTCCGATCCGACGCTGCTGTTCCCGCGGGCGCCCGACGCCGCGGCGCCGTCGTCTGGGGGTTCGGTCACCGATCAGGTGCGCGACGCGGCGCGCAACCTGCTGGCCGACCAGGTTGTCGCGGCGGCCGAGTTCCTCCGCCGTCGTATCACCGGCGACTACGAGGTCGACGATTTCGGCTACGACCCGCACTTCGCCGAGAACGTGTGGTTGCCGCTGCTGCGTCCGGTGTTCGAGTCATGGTTCCGGGTGGAGGTGCGGGGCATCGAGAACGTGCCCGCAGAGGGCGGTGCCCTCGTCGTCGCCAATCACGCAGGCGTCATCCCCATCGACGGCCTGATGACGTCGGTGGCGATGGTCGATCACCATCCCGCGAAGCGTCCGCTCCGGATGCTCGCCGCCGACATGGCGTTCGAGATGCCCGTCGTTGGCACCGTGGCGCGGAAGGCCGGTCACACCCTGGCGTGCAACCCCGATGCGGAGCGCCTCCTGCGCGGTGGGGAGGTGGCCGCGGTGTTCCCCGAGGGCTTCAAGGGCATCGGCAAGCCGTTCAGCGAGCGGTACAAACTGCAGCGGTTCGGGCGGGGCGGCTTCGTGTCCGCGGCGCTGCGCACCGGGGTCCCGATCGTGCCGTGCTCCATCGTCGGGTCGGAGGAGATCTACCCGAAGATCGGTGAACTGAAGTCGTTGGCGCGGTTGCTCGGGCTCCCGTACTTCCCGGTGACGCCGCTGTTCCCGCACTTCGGGCTGCTCGGGATGATTCCGCTGCCGTCGAAGTGGTACATCGAGTTCGGCGAGCCGATCCGCACCGACACCTACGACGTCGCGGACGCCGAGGACCCGATGGTGATGTTCGAGCTCACCGACCATGTCCGCGAGACCATCCAGCAGACCCTGTACCGCCTGCTCGCGCAGCGGCGCAACGTCTTCATGGGCTGACCCCACCCGACGGCGGCGCCGGCGGGTGTGACGGCGGCGGTGCCGTCAGGGGTGACGACGGCGGTGCCGTCAGGGGTGACGACGGCGGTGCCGTCAGGGCTTGCGACGGCGGTGCCGTCAGGGCTTGCGGCGGCTGACGACGGCGGCGATCGCGCCGCCCGCGGCTCCCAGGGCCAGTGCGGTGGGGACGCCGATCTTGGCGGCCTTGCGTCCCGTCCTGAAGTCGCGGATCTCCCACCCTCGGTTGCGCGCAACCTCTTTCAGGTCGGCATCGGGGTTGATCGCGACGGCGGTCCCGACCAGCGACAGCATCGGCACGTCGTTGTGACTGTCGGAGTACGCGGAGCAGCGCTTGAGGTTGAGGCCCTCGCGGATCGCGAGGGTGCGGACGGCGTGCGCCTTGCCCGCGCCGTGGAGGATGTCGCCCACGAGCCTGCCGGTGAAGCGGCCTTCCTCCGACTCGACGACGGTGCCGAGCGCGCCGGTCAGGCCGAGTCGTTTGGCGATGACCTGGGCGAGTTCCACCGGTGTCGCCGTCACGAGCCACACCTGCTGTCCTGCGTCGAGGTGCATCTGGGCCAGGGCGCGCGTGCCCTCCCACACCTTGTCCGCGATCAGTTCGTCGTAGATCTCCTCGCCGAGCCGGGTGAACTCGGCGGTCTCGCGGCCCGCGATGAACGCGAGCGCCTTCTCCTTGCCGGAGGCGACGTCCTCGCTGTTCTCCTTGCCGGTGGCTCGGAACTTGAGCTGCTGCCATCCGAACTGGGCCATGTCGGAGACCGAGATGTACTTGCGGGCGGCGAGACCTCGCGCGAAATGGATGATCGACGCGCCCTGGACCATGGTGTTGTCGACGTCGAAGAAGGCCGCGGCGGTGAGGTCGCGCGGCACCGTGCTCGTGTCGGCACCGGTGTCCCCGGGCGGGACCGCGGACTCGGCCTCGTGCAGTGCGAGTGCGGCGTCGGCGCTCGCCTCGCCTGCGATGCTCGCGCGTACCTGCGCGTCGGTCGGCCCCAGCTTGCGGCCGCGGCGTCGCACGCGGGACCAGTTGGTACCCGACCAGCTGGTACCCCTACCGGCACCCATCGGCCCTGTCAGCCCAGGCACTCGCACCTCCAGTGGTTGGCTGTCCGAGTAACCCTATCGTCCGGATCGTGGGTGTACCGGGCGGACGGTGGGGTGTCTTCCGTCGTGTGACCTCCGTCTCGGGAGGTGGGGCCGCGGCCGCGACCCGTCGGTGGCAAGGTTGGGGTCATGACGACCGCGGCGCACACCCTCACACTCCTCACTCGCGCCGGGTGCGGTTCGTGTGTCACGGCGCGAGAGCAACTGCTGCCGCTGTGTGAGGAATTCGGCATCCCCCTCGAAACGGTCGACGTCGACGAGGCGGCGGCCGTCGATCCGGAACTGCGGGCGGAGTACGGCGACCGGCTGCCGGTCGTACTGCTCGACGGCCGCGAACACAGCTACTGGGAGGTCGACGAGGTTCGGCTGCGATCGGATTTGACAATCTGACGGCGATTCGTTCGCCCCGCTGCCCGGTCGCTGTGCAGGTCGCGACCGGTTGAGCAACTTTGTGCATGGCTTCACAAGCGGTTACCGTGGGGGCACGACCCCCCGGATCAACGTGAAGTCCGGCCATGTGCATGGCAGGACGAGGAGCCACCGACGTGACAGATCAGCACCAGCCGCACGGGCTGTCCGCCCGTGACGCAGCAGGGGCTGAAATGTCTTCCGGTACGGACACGCGAGAGTCGGTCCGTGACCTTCCGCAGGCAACGGTGACGCGGCTCGCGACCTACCTCCGGGTGCTCGGTGTCATGGCCGACGACGGAATCCACATCGTCTCCAGTGAGGAACTCGCCACGGCGTCCGGCGTCGGGTCGGCGAAGCTGCGCAAGGACCTGTCGTTCCTCGGGCCCAACGGTGTCCGGGGTGTCGGCTACGACGTCGCGCGGCTGCGCTCCCGCATCGAGGCCGGACTCGGGCTCGACCAGGGTCACCGTGTGGTCCTCGTCGGCGTCGGCAAGCTCGGCGAGGCACTGGCCCGCTACGGCGGTTTCGGTCGACGCGGATTCACGATGGTCGGGCTGTTCGACTCCGGTGCCGAGCGGATCGGCATCGACATCGACGGACTCTCCGTCCGTGACTCCGCGGACCTCGTCGGCGCCTGCCGTGAACTCGACGCGACGATCGGTGTCGTCGCCACGCCCGACGACGTCGCGCAGCAGGTCTGCGACGACCTCGTCGCTGCCGGTGTCCGGTGCATCCTCAGTTTCGCCGCGACTCCGTTGGAGGTGCCCGCCCACGTCGAGGTTCGACGGGTCGACCTCGCCGCGGAGATGCAGGTGCTGTCCTTCCGCAGTGCACGCAAGACCGAAGCGGACGCCGCACCCGCGGCCGTCGGCATCGGGGGTGGGTCGCCGCGCGCGTCCCGCTCGACCTCGACAGCTCTGGGTTCGACAAAGAATGGATCGGTGATCGCGCCGTGAGTGTTCTCCTCGTCGGGATTTCGCATCAAAGCGCTCCCGTCCCCGTCCTCGAGCGGGTCGCGGTTGCCGACACGGATCGGCCGAAGCTGATCGACACGCTGCTGGAATCCCCGCACATCTCGGAGACGATGATCGTCTCGACGTGCAACCGGGTGGAGATCTACGCCGTCGTCGATGCCTTCCACGGTGCGCTCGCCGCTGTCGGCGAGGCGATGTCCCGCCATTCCGGTCTGGAGTTCTCGGACCTCACGAAGCACACCTACGTCCGGTACAGCGAGGCCGCTGCGGAGCACCTGTTCGCGGTGGCGAGCGGTCTCGACTCGATGGTGGTGGGGGAGCAGCAGATCCTCGGCCAGATCCGGACGGCGTACGCGGTGTCCGACACGCACCGTGCCGCAGGCCGGGTGCTGCACGAACTGGCCCAGCAGGCGTTGCGGGTGGGCAAGCGCGTCCACACGGAAACGGGTATCGACCGCGCCGGGTCGTCGGTGGTGTCGGTGGCGTTGGACCGCGCCTCGAGCATCCTCGCCGTGTCGGGCGAGGAGGGCGGTCTCACGGGCCGCACCGCGGTCGTCGTCGGTGCAGGCTCGATGGGCGGGTTGTCGGTCGCCTACCTGACGCGTGCCGGAATCGGTCGGGTGATCGTCGCCAACCGGACCCGTGAGCGTGCGGAGCACCTCGCGGACACCGTGCGTGCCGCGGGCGTCACCGCCGCCACCGTGGAACTGTCCGACCTGGCCTCGGCGCTCTCGGAGGCCGATGTGCTGGTGGCGTGTACCGGCGCGGTCGGTGCTGTGGTCACCCTCGCCGACGCGCACCTGGCACTCGCTGCACGTAATTCGGCTCAGCGCCCGCTCGTGGTCTGCGACCTGGGACTGCCCCGCGACGTGGAACCCGCCGTCGCCGGGCTGCCCGGGGTGACCCTGCTCGACATCGAGACGATGAAGTCGGACCCGGCGGCCGGCGCGGCCGCGGCGGACGCGGACGCGGCCCGTGAGATCGTCGCGGGCGAGCTCGCCACCTACCTGGCCGGGCAGCGCCTGGCCGAGGTGACACCGACGGTGACCGCGCTGCGGCAGCGGGCGGCGGATGTCGTCGAGAGCGAACTGTTGCGCCTCGAGTCGCGGCTGCCGGGTCTCGATGATCCTCAGCGTGACGAGGTGGCCCGCACGGTGCGCCGTGTCGTCGACAAGTTGCTGCATGCACCGACGGTCCGGGTCAAGCAGTTGGCGACGAAGCCGGGCGGCGACACCTACGCCGCGGCCCTGCGGGAGCTCTTCGAGCTGGCGCCGGGCAGCGCCGAGGCCGTCGCAACTCCGATGGAGATGCGGGCCGTGGAACGGACCGACGACTTCTCCGGTACGGACGTCTGGACGATGGGGGCACAGGAATGAACGCGTCGGCGCCGTCGGTCACCGGCACCGAGACGACCCGCCGGACCTTGCGCATCGGTACGCGCGGCAGCCTGCTCGCGACCACGCAGTCGGGCATGATCCGGGACGCGTTGATCGCGGCCGGCCAGCCCGCCGAACTGGTGATCATCACGACGAAGGGCGATGTCACCGCCGGTCCGGTGCAGCGCATCGGCGTCGGAGTGTTCGTCGCGGAGCTGCGCGAGGCGCTGCTCGCCGGGGACGTCGATGTCGCCGTCCACTCGTACAAGGACCTGCCGACGGCACAACCCGACGACCTGGTCATCGCAGCCGTGCCGCCGCGTGAGGATCCGCGTGACGCGCTGGTCGCCCGCGACGGGATGGTGCTCGGCGAACTGCCTCCGGGTTCGCGGGTCGGTACGTCGGCGCCGCGCCGCCGCGCCCAGCTGCGTGCCCTCGGCCTCGGACTGGACATCCAGCCGCTGCGAGGGAACATCGACACCCGACTCGGCAAGGTCGCGTCCGGTGAGCTGGACGCCATCGTCATCGCCCGCGCCGGACTGTCCCGGATCGGTCGCCTCGACGCGATCACCGAGACGCTCGAGCCGGTGCAGATGCTGCCCGCGCCGTCGCAGGGTGCACTCGCGGTGGAGTGCCGGGCGGACGACCCGGAGCTGATCGCGGTGCTCGCCGGACTGGAGGACGCCGCGACCCGTGCAGCAGTGGTCGCCGAACGCGCACTGCTCGCCGAACTCGAGGCCGGCTGCACCGCGCCGGTCGGCGCGATCGCCGAGGTCGTCGAGTCGCTGGACGACGACGGCCGGATCTTCGACGAGTTGTCGGTACGCGGCTGCGCGGCCGCCGTCGACGGGTCGGACTCCATCCGGGCGTCCGCGGTCGGGTCGCCGGACCGTGCCGAGGAGTTGGGGCGTGCGGTTGCGCGCGAACTGCTCGAACTCGGCGCGCGTGACCTGATGACCGCAGCCGAAGCCGAGGACAAGGGGGGCGGAGATGACTGACCTGTGGTGGCCGCCCGGCGGGTGGTCGAAACGCTGCGCGTGTCCGTCGCACCCGCTCCGGCACGCGGTATCCCTCGATGCAGTACCCCTGAACACCTGCTTTTTGAACGCACTGGAGAACAACCGATGAGCCGAGTCCGAAAGAACACCCCCGGACGGATCCTGTTCGTGGGATCGGGCCCTGGAGATCCGGCCCTGCTCACCGTCCGCGCCCGCGACGTACTGGCCAACGCCACGCTGGCGTTCACCGACCCCGACGTCGACCGCGGCGTCACCGCACTGGTCGGTACCGCACTGCGGGTCGCCGGTGTGGACGAGGACCCCGAGAACCCGATCACCGAGGTCCGGCCCGCGCTCGGCGAGCCCGCCGAGGTCGCGAAGACACTCGTCCACGAGGCGAAGGCCGGGCAGGACGTGGTCCGACTGGTCGCCGGCGACCCGCTGACCACCGATTCGGTGATCGCCGAGGTCAACGCCGTCGCCCGCACGCAGGTCGTCTTCGAGATCCTGCCGGGTCTGCCGTCGGGTGCGGCGGTGCCGAGCTACGCCGGTATGGCGCTCGGTGCGACGCACACCGAGGTCGACGTGCGGGGCGAGGTCGACTGGGCGTCGGTGGCCGCCGCACCGGGACCGCTGGTCCTGCATGCGGGCGCCGCGCACCTGGCCGAGGCCGCGAGCGCGCTCGTCGAGCACGGGCTGGCCCCGCAGACCCCGGTCGCGATCACGGTCCGCGGTACGACGCGTCAGCAGCGCACCGTCGAGGCGACGCTGGCGACGCTCAACGAGGCCGGATCGGAACTGGTCGGCCCGCTGATCGTCACGGTCGGCAAGGTCGTCACGCATCGCAGCAAGATGTCGTGGTGGGAGTCGCGTGCCCTGTACGGCTGGACCGTGCTGGTGCCGCGCACCAAGGACCAGGCGGGCGAGATGAGCGATCGGCTCGTCACGCACGGTGCGATTCCCATCGAGGTGCCGACGATCGCCGTCGAGCCGCCGCGCAGTCCCGCGCAGATGGAACGCGCCGTCAAGGGCCTCGTCGACGGCCGCTACCAGTGGGTGGTGTTCACCTCCACGAACGCGGTGCGTGCGGTGTGGGAGAAGTTCGAGGAGTTCGGTCTCGACGCCCGCGCGTTCTCCGGCGTGAAGATCGCGTGCGTCGGGCAGGCGACGGCCGACAAGGTTCGCAGCTTCGGCATCAACCCCGAGCTGGTGCCGTCGGGTGAGCAGTCGTCGGAGGGCCTGCTGGCCGAGTTCGCGCCGTACGACGACGTTTTCGACCCGGTCAACCGAGTCCTGTTGCCGCGTGCGGACATCGCGACGGAGACCCTCGCAGAGGGGCTGCGTCAGCGCGGCTGGGAGATCGACGACGTGACGGCGTACCGGACGGTGCGGGCGGCGCCGCCGCCGGCCGAGACCCGCGAGATGATCAAGACCGGTGGATTCGACGCGGTGTGCTTCACGTCGTCGTCGACGGTCCGGAATCTGGTCGGTATCGCAGGAAAGCCGCACGCGCGCACCATTGTTGCGTGTATCGGTCCGAAGACGGCGGAGACGGCGATCGAGTTCGGCCTGCGGGTGGACGTGCAGCCGGAGTCGGCGCAGGTCGGTCCGCTGGTCGAGGCGCTCGCCGAGCACGCCGCCCGACTGCGCGCCGAGGGCGCACTGCCGCCGCCGCGCAAGAAGTCCCGCAGGCGATAGGCGCTACGTGCCTGTGAGTCCTTTCGGTCCCCTCGGGGATCGAAAGGACTCACGGGCCGACCGAAGGGAGTCCATCCTTGTTCCCGGCCGTACGACCCCGACGCCTGCGCGGCACCCCCGCGCTACGGCGGCTTGTCGCCGAAACCTCGCTGGAGCCGCGGCATCTGGTGCTGCCGATGTTCGTGGCCGACGGCATCGATGCTCCGCGGGAGATCTCGTCGATGCCCGGTGTGTACCAACACACCCTCGACTCGTTACGGGCGGCGGCGACCGAGGCCGTCGACGCCGGTGTCGGTGGTCTGATGCTGTTCGGCGTTCCGCGGCCGGAGGACAAGGACCCGAACGGGTCGGGTGCCACCGACCCCGACGGCATTCTCAACCGCGGACTCCGTGCGCTGCGTGACGAACTCGGCGACGCGACCGTGCTCATGGCGGACACCTGTCTCGACGAGTTCACCTCGCACGGACATTGTGGCGTGCTCACCGAGGGCGGTGTCGTCGACAACGACGCCACCCTGAGCCGCTACGTGGACATGGCTGTGGCGCAGGCGGAATCGGGTGCGCACCTGCTCGGCCCGAGCGGCATGATGGACGGGCAGGTCGCGGCGATCCGCGAGGGTCTCGACGACGCCGGATTCACGAACACCGGCCTCCTGGCGTACTCCGCGAAGTACGCGTCGGCGTTCTACGGTCCGTTCCGGGAGGCGGTCGGATCGTCGCTCGAGGGCGACCGCCGTACCTACCAGCAGGACCCGGCGAACCGCCGCGAGTCGGTGCGCGAGGTGGAGTTGGACCTCGACGAGGGCGCGGACATCGTGATGGTCAAGCCCGCGATGAGCTACCTGGACGTGCTGCGGGAGGTCGCCGACCTGTCCACGGTTCCGGTTGCCGCTTACCAGATCTCGGGTGAGTACTCGATGATCACGGCGGCCGCGCAGAACGGCTGGATCGACCGGGACGCGGCGATCCTCGAATCGCTGCTCAGCATCCGCCGGGCCGGTGCCGACATCGTGCTCACCTACTGGGCCGCGGAAGTGGCGGGCCGGTTGTGACGGAGCCGCAGCCGGGGCAGAATCCGTGGCCGCCGCAGAATCAGTGGCCGCCCGCTCAGCCGCCGCTGCCGCAGCCGCCCGCACCGCCCGAACCCCAGCCGACGCCCGTCGATGTCGTCACGGCCTTCCAGTTGCTGTGCGCCGTGGCCGTTCTCGGGGTCGTGAACATGATCGCGACTCTGGTCGCGGTGTTCGCCGACCGCGAGTCGTTCGTGGACCAGCTGCTGAAGGAGGTCGCCGCGCAGGACCCGGCGGTGCAGGTCGGCCGCGACACCGCAGAAACCGTCGTGGTGCTCGGCCTCGGCGTGACGGCGATGATCGGCCTGTGCGTGACGGCGCTGTACCTGCTGTTCGTGTTCAAGATGCGGGCCGGCCGGAACTGGGCGCGGATGCTCGTGACCATGATCGGCTCGCTCATGGTGGTGTTCGCGCTCCCCAGCCTCTTCGGTCTCGCGGGCGGTGGTGGCGGCGCGGCGATGGTGTCGGGTGCCGCGGGCATCCTGCAGGCCGTGCTCTCGGTCGGTGCCATCGTGCTGCTGCATCGCGCCGAGTCGAACCGGTACTTCCTTCCCGCCTTCCGTGTTCCCGATGAGTGAGCGGGAGGGCGCGCGGCCGCGTCCCGTCGATGTGGCGTACTGGCTGTGGCTCGTCGCCGCGGCACTGCTGGTGCTGTTCGGGCTGTTGGCGCTGACGGCATCGGGTGATGCGGTGCGCACCCACCTGATCGAGGCGGGCGCGGAACCGGATGTGGCAAGTTCGCTCGTGACGCTGCTGCGCGGGTCCGGGGCGCTCGGGATCGCCGTCGGACTCGGTACCGGGTTCCTCGCGGGCCCGGTTCGGGCGGGCGACGCCCGGTTCCGGCGAGCCGAGGTCGCGCTGACCGGGGTGTACGTGATGGTCCAGTTGCTGGCGGTGGCCGTCGGAGTCGGGCAGACCCAGATGCTCCTGTGCGCCCTGCTGATGGCCGCGGCGGCGGTCCTGGTGTATCTGCCGTCGACGCGGGACTGGTTCGTTCGTGCGTGACAGCGGGGCCGTCGGTGACTGACGAGGGGGCGCCCGAAGTCGCGGTGTTCAGCGAGCCGGGGGGACGGTGGCGCACGGTCGCACTCGGTCCGATCCTCTGCCTCGTCGTGCTGATCGCGGATGTGTTCGTGGGCGCGGGTGTGCACGTCTTCGGGTTGGCGCTGTTCGCGGCCGTCCTGGCCGGATTCGTTGCGCTGCAGGTGCTCGCGGCCCGCAGGCACGCGAGCGTCGAGGTGACCGCGTCCGATCTGCGGTGCGGGACCGAGACGGTCGCCCTTGCCGACATCGCGGAGGTGCTGCCGCCCGCGGACCCGCAGGACGAGGATCTTCAGCCGTGGGAGACTGCCCGGGTGCTCGGCGAACTGTCCGGGGTGCCGAGGCGCCGGACCCCGATCGGGCTGCGTCTGGCCGGCGGGGACACGGTACGGGCGTGGGCCAGGGACGGCGACGGCTTGCGGGCGGTGCTGGAGTCCGCGGTGACGCATGGCGAGGGGAGCGAGGCGTGACCGGTCGGGTGCGGGACGTGGTGATGGTGACGCTGGCCGCGGTGGCCGTCGTTGTCGCGGTGTGGTGTTGGAACGTCGGGGTGTCGACGTCGGAGTTCGCACCGATGATCGAGGGTGCGCCTGCCTTCACCGGAACGCACTGGTCGGGGTCGTGGATCGCGGGTGCGTCCGCCGCGGTGCTCGTCGCGGGCCTCGCGGTCCTCGATGTGTGGCGTCGCCGCCGCTGAAGTTGGTCGAATGCGGCGAAAGGGTGCCGTCCGGTCGTGATGACCGGACGGCACCTTTCGCGTAGGGCCCCTGAGGGGGAATCAGGCGGGCTGCGCCGCTTCGACGATCGCGGCGGCTGTGCGGCGTCCCATCCGGATCGCGCCGTCGACGTGCTGGTAGCCGGCGCCGGCGATGTCCGAGCAGGAGAAGTGGATCGGCCCGACGGGTGTGCGATTGTCGCGTCCGTAGCGGTGCAGGCCGCCCAGGTCGTAGCTGCAGGCGTAGGCGCCGCGGGTCCATTCCTCGGAGCCCCAGTCGGACTCGTAGTAGACGACGGCATCCTTCGCCTTCGGGCCGAGGAACCGGGCGATCGACTCGAGGATGCGGCTCTTGCGCTCCTCCGCGGACAGCTCGAACATCGCGTCGGCCTTCTCGTCGGCCACGAACGCGACCAGGGTGCCGCGGGTGTCCCCGTGGTTGGTGTTGTCGTACACCTCCTGCACGACCTCGGCCGAGCTGAAGCTCGTCCCGGACAGTCCGTCCTCGCGCCAGAACGGGGTCTCGTACACCGCGTGGACCTTGATGACCAGGCCGATCGACTGGTGCTGGTGCATCTGGTGCTGGCGGCGCGGCAGCGGCGGATCGAACGAGATGCGGCTGTACAGGTTCGGCGGGACCGCGAGAACGACGCGCTTCGCGTGGATCTCGATGCCGCCGTCGGCCTCGACCCGCACCCCGTCCTCGTTCCAGTGCACCGTGCGCACAGGGGCGTTCACGTGGACATCGTCGCCGAGCTGCTCCGCGAGCAGGATCGAGACCTGCTGCATGCCGCCGACGACGCGGCGGTCGAGGATGAAGTCCTCGTTCACGAGGTTGCTGAACGATCCGGCGGAGGCCGCCATCAGCACTGCCTGCAGCGCCGAGAACGCGTGCGCGGGCTTGGTCAGCATCCCGCCCGCGACGAACAGGCCGATGTTGTTGCGGGCCTCGGCGTCGTCGCACTGGTCGGCCAGCCACCGGGAGAACGACACGGTGTCGAGTTCCCGAGCGCGCGGATGCGCCCACGGCTCCTCGGCGCCGATCTCGGCGGTCAGCTCGTCGAGGATTCCGATGAGCCGGTCCATCTCGGCCTGTGTCGACTCGGACACGGGGAAGCTGTCACCGGAGTACACCGTCCGCTCACCGTTCGGCGCGATGTAGACGGAGTCGCCTTCCCGGTAACGCTCGTAGGTGGTGAGGCCGAGCGACTCCAGGGTCTCGTACAGGGCCGTCTGGTCGGGGGAGACCCACTGGCCGCCGATCTCGAGCATGGCCCCGTCGATCGTGCCGGTCCAGGTGCGGCCGCCGACGCGGTCACGGGCTTCCAGAACGGCGACGGTCAGTCCGGCCTTCTTCAGCTCGGTTGCGGCGGTGAGACCGGACGGCCCGGCGCCGACGACGACGACGTCACGAGTGATTGTGGGCAAGGGGAACTCCTCGATCGGAAACGAGATGCGGGATCTCGACGGGGTCGTTGGTCAATTCTCGGCCGAAGCCACACCGGGGTGGCGCGCCGATTCGTCGAATCTGCGGACCGTCGACGGGCCGGAACGGCGTGTCAGGGGAGTGGGCGTCACTGCCGCACGGACTCGGTGCCGACGGACGCGAGGTCCTCACCCAGGGCGGGCGTCGAGCGGTTGAGCACCTCGCCGCGGAAGAACTCGGGGCTGCGGGCGCGCATCACGAACATCAGCACCACGCCGAGGGCGAGCAGGCCGAATCCCATGTAGAAGACGAGGCCGATGCCACCGATCGCGGTTCCGCTGCCGTTCTCGGGGTTCATGCTCTCGACGACCGAGATGGCGAACACCACCAGCAGCATGATCCCGCCGAGGAGGGGGAACAGGAGCTTGAACACGAAGTTGCGGACGCTGCTGAACAGTTCGTGCCGGAAGTACCACACGCACGCGAAGGCGGTGATGCCGTAGTACCAGCAGATCATGATGCCCAGCGCGGCGATCGTGTCGAGCAGGGTGTGCTCCGACAGCAGCGTGACGATCGTGTAGAACGCGCCGGTGAGGACGCCCGCGACGACGGTCGCGTAGGTGGGCACCAGGAAACGCGGGTTGATCCGGGACAGTCGCTTGGGGAACGCGCCGTACGCACCCATGGCGAGCATGGTGCGCGCTGCGGGCAGGAACGTGGTCTGCAGGCTCGCCGCGGACGACGCGAGGACCGCGAGGAACAGCAGCATGCCACCCCAGTGGCTGAGGATCGGCTCGGCGAGGGCACCGAAGACGTTCTCCGAGTTGTCCGGGTTGCCCAGTCCGAGTCCCGTTTCGCCGACGCCCGCGTACATCATCGCCGCGACCGCCACGAGCAGGTAGGTGACCAGGATCGACAGCACGCTCAGCAGGCCGGCGCGGCCGGGGGTGCGCTCGGGGTCCTTGCACTCCTCGCCCAGGGTCAGACAGGTGTCCCAGCCCCAGAACGCGAAGATCGAGCCGGTCAGG
Source organism: Rhodococcus sp. Q (assembly GCF_005503035.1). Classification (NCBI taxonomy): domain Bacteria; kingdom Bacillati; phylum Actinomycetota; class Actinomycetes; order Mycobacteriales; family Nocardiaceae; genus Rhodococcus; species Rhodococcus sp. Q. The sequence continues at coordinate 119,995 of NZ_SCOY01000006.1, read as the reverse complement.
CCGACCGCGAACGCGGTGATCGCCAGGCCGGTGAACGGGTTGAACCAGTCCAGGTCGAACGCCAGGTTCCCGGGAGCGTCACCGGAGGCGACCTTGGTGAACGCCACCACCACGAAGGCCAGGAGCACCAGCATCTGGAAGCCGACGAGAACGTACTGGACCCGCTCGCTCGTGGTGATGCCGCGACCCGAGATCCAGGTGGCGATCGCCAGGAACAACAGGGTGGTCCCGATGTTGACGGCCTTGTTCGAGGCCAGGTCCGCGATGCTCGGGGTGTCGAACAGCCGGGCCAGGAACAGATAGAAGAACTGGACCGCGATGGCCGCGAGGTTGGACAGCACGATGATCGTCGCCACGACCATGCCCCAGCCGGCCATCCACCCGACGTACGGACCGAACGCCTTGGTGGACCACGTGAACGAGGCGCCGCAGTCCGGTGTGTCGCGGTTGAGTTCCCGATAGGCGTAGGCCGTCAGGAACATCGGGACGAACCCCGCGATGAGGATGGCGGGCATCTTCAGGCCCACCGCCGCGACGATCAGACCGATGCTCGCGGTGAGCGTGTAGCCGGGGGCGACGCACGAGATGCCGAGAACCGCTCCGCTGAGCGTTCCGATCTTGTTGGCGGCCAAGCCCTTGTCGAGTTGTCCACCGGTGGCGATCGGTGTCGGTGATTCAGCCATTGGGTTGCTCCAGAGTGGGCTTTCGCGTGGTGCGATCGAGCGAGACGGGTCTAGTGGTCGAGGTGGTCGGCCGACTTCGGGACGACGACCATGGGTACGGGGAGGACGCGCAGCATCTTCGATGCCGTCGATCCGAGGAACAGGCGGTGGGTCTGGGCGAGCCGGCTCGATCCGACGAGGACGATGTCGCCCTCGTGCCAGGTGAGTGCTCCGACTGCGGTTTCGACCGAATCGCCTTCCGCAAGTTCGGTTGTCACGCGGACCGCGTCGTTGTCGATCAGTTCCCTGGACCGGTCCAGCACCTGCCGGGTGTGGGCGACGGCGGCGGCGTGAGCGGCCGCGTCGGTGTCCGCCTTCGGGTGCCGGTCGAGGGCGACCAGGGACACCAGTCGAAGCGGGGTGTCGGTGCGTTCACAGGCCCGAGCGGCCGTGCGCAGTACCACCTCTGCGCCCTCACGTTCGCCGATCGCGCAGGTGACCTCCCGGACCCGCTGGACGTCGTGGGTGCGGGTTCCGCGTGGTGCCAGCGCGATCGGCACGTGCGACGAGTGCAGCAGGCTGCTCGCGATGGTGCCGATGCCGTGCCGCCCGATCAGTCCGTCGCCGGCCGCGCCGATGACGATGGCCTGGGCGCCGAGTCGCGCGGCCTCGTTCAGCAGGCCCTGTGCGAACGAGTCGTCGAAGCACAGGTGCACCTCGGTGTCGACGTCCTCGGGGACCGCGGCACGAGCCTCGGCGAGCCACCGGTTCGCCTGCCGGACCAGCACACTGTCGTAGCCGGGATCGGTCGGCACCCGGGTGGGTACCGTCCGGTCCGGCGGGACGATCATGCAGATGTCGAGGGTGGCGCTGAGGCTGCGTGCGAGACGCACACCGAGTGCCAGACCGTCCGCACCGCTCGGAGTGGCGAGATAGCCGACCACCAGGCGCATGGGGAACTCCGTTCGGGTAGTGGGGAATTCGGGCCGGCGGTGAGCGCAGGCCCGCGGCGCACTCAGGCAGACAGGGCGATGTACTTCGTCACGAGGTACTCGTCGATCCCTTCGACGCCGCCCTCGCTTCCGAGTCCCGACTGCTTGACCCCGCCGAACGGGGCTGCCGGATCCGAGATCACACCGCGGTTCACGCCGACCATCCCGGATTCGAGGGCCCCGGCCACCCGCATCGCCCGGTCCAGGTCGCGGGTGTAGAAGTACGCGGCCAGACCGTATTCGGTGGCGTTGGCCGCCGCGATCGCCTCGTCCTCGGTGTCGAAACCGCGGATCACGGCGACCGGTCCGAAGATCTCCTCGCGGACGATCCGGGCGTCGGCGGGAACCTCGTCGAGCACCGTGGGCTCGTAGAACCAGCCGGGTCCGTCGATGACGTGGCCGCCGGTTCGCACGCGCGCACCCGCGGCGACGGCCTCGTCGACCAGGGACGCGACCGCGTTGCGCTGCTTCTCGTTGATCAGCGGACCGAGCTGCGATCCGTCCAGATGACCTGCGCCGACCTTGGTCGCCGCGATCCGCTCGGTGAGTGCCGCGGTGAACTCCTCACGGACGTCGTTGTGCACGAGGAATCGGTTCGCAGCCGTGCACGCCTCGCCGCCGTTGCGCATCTTCGCGGCCATCGCGCCCTCGACGGCACTGTCGAGGTCGGCGTCGTCGAAGACGATGAACGGGGCGTTGCCGCCGAGCTCCATCGAGGTGCGCAGCACCTGGTCGGCGGACTGCTCGATGAGGATCTTGCCGACGCGGGTCGAGCCGGTGAAGGTGACCTTCCGCAGCCGCGGATCGGCCAGCAGGGGCGCCGTCACGCCGGCGGCGTCGAAGGTCGGAAGCACCGACAGGACACCGGCCGGGAGTCCCGCCTCGGCGAAGACCTCCGCGAGCAGCAGCATCGTCAGCGGAGTGTCCTCCGCCGGCTTGACGATGACCGTGCATCCCGCGGCGAGGGCGGGACCGATCTTCCGGGTGCCCATCGCCAGCGGGAAGTTCCACGGGGTGACGGCCAGGCACGGGCCGACCGGCTCCTTCGTCACCAGGATCCGGCCGGTGCCGGACGGCGCCTGGGTGAACCGACCCTGGATCCGCACCGCCTCCTCGCTGAACCAGCGCAGGAACTCGCTTCCGTACGCGACTTCGCCGCGAGCCTCGGCGAGCGTCTTGCCCATCTCGAGCGTCATCAGCAGCGCGAAATCCTCGGTGCGCGCGGTGACCAGCTCCCACGCCCGGCGCAGGATCGCCGACCGTTCGCGCGGGGACGTGGCCGCCCACTGCGCCTGGACGCGGCACGCCGCGTCCAGTGCCGCGAGCGCGTCCTTGCCGGTCGCGTCGGCGACCTCGGCGATGCGCTCACCCGTCGCCGGGTTCAGCACGGCGAACGAGCCGCCGTCGACGGGGTCGGTCGCGGCGCCGTCGATCCACAGGCGGGTGGGGACGGAGGCGAGGAGGCTGTCGATGCTGTTCATGATCGGTCCTGTTCGAGAGGGCGGACGGAAGGTCAGACGGCGGCGCGGATCGCGCCCTCGATGACGGTGAGCGCGTCGTCGAGCAGCTCGTCGCCGATCACCAGCGGCGGCAGGAGCCGGATGACGTTGCCGTAGGTGCCGCAGGTCAGCAGGATCACGCCCTGCTCCAGGGCACGGGCCGCGATGTCCTTGGTGACGGCGGCGTCCGGCTCGTCGGTGCCGGGCTTGACGAACTCGACGGCGAGCATCGCCCCGCGGCCACGGACCTCGCCGATCGCCGGAACCTCGTCGGCGAGCGCGCGCAGACGTGTCGTCGCGACCTCGCCGATGTGGCGGGCACGGGCGGGCAGGTCGTTCTCGCGCATCGTGTCGATCGCGGCGAGCGCGGCGGCGCAGGCGACCGGGTTGCCGCCGTAGGTGCCGCCCAGTCCGCCCGGGTGAACCTTGTCGAGCAGGTCGGCGCGGCCGGTGATCGCGGACAGCGGCATGCCGCCTGCGATGCCCTTCGCCATCGTGACGATGTCCGGGACGATGCCCTCGGCGTCGGACGCGAACCAGTCGCCGGTGCGGGCGAAGCCGGACTGGACCTCGTCGGCGATGAACACCACATCGTTCTCGCGAGCCCACTCGACGAGCGTCGGGAGGAAGCCCTCGGCGGGCACGATGAAGCCGCCCTCGCCCTGGATGGGCTCGATGATGATCGCGGCGAGCGACTCGGCGCCGATCTGCTTCTCGATCTGGGTGATCGCGCGACGCGCGGCCTGCTCACCGGTCAGGCCGGGCTGGTCGCGGAACGGGTACGACATCGGCATCCGGTAGATCTCCGGAGCGAACGGGCCGAAGTTCGTCTTGTAGGGCATCGACTTGGCGGTCAGCGCCATCGTCAGGTTGGTGCGACCGTGGTACGCGTGGTCGAAGGCGACCACCGCGTCGCGGCCGGTGGCCAGGCGCGCGACCTTGATCGCGTTCTCGACGGCCTCGGCTCCCGAGTTGAACAGCACGGTGCGCTTCTCGTGGTCGCCGGGCGTCAGGGCGGCGAGTTCCTCGGCGACCTGGATGTAGCTCTCGTACGGGGTGACCATGAAGCAGGTGTGGGTGAACCGGCCGGCCTGCTCGGCGACCGCGGCGGCGACCTTCGGGTCGGACGCACCGACGTTGGTGACCGCGATTCCGGAGCCCATGTCGATCAGGGAGTTGCCGTCGACGTCGACGATCACGCCGCCGTCGGCGTCGGCAGCGTAGACCGGGACGCTGGATCCGACACCGGCCGCGACCGCGGCGCGGCGGCGTGCGGTGAGCTCGGCGGACTTCGGGCCGGGCAGCGGGGTGACCAGGACGCGCTTCTGGGGGAGGCGGTACTCGATGGTGCTCATGCGGGTTGGTCCTTCGGAATCTCTTGTGCGAAAAGGTGAATCGGTCGGTCGGCGCTCAGTTGTACGTGCTCAGTCGTGGGCGCTCATGACGTGCTTGAGGCGGGTGTAGTCCTCGACGCCGTACGCGGACAGGTCCTTGCCGTAGCCGGACTGCTTGAACCCGCCGTGCGGCATCTCGGCGACCAGCGGGATGTGGCAGTTGATCCACACCGCTCCGGAGTCGAGCGCGACGGACATGCGCTGGACGGTGCCGTGGTCCCGGGTCCACACGCTCGCGGCCAGGCCGTAGTCGACACCGTTGGCCATCTCGACGGCCTGCTCCTCATCGGTGAACGACTGGACGGTGATCACCGGACCGAAGGTCTCCTCCTGCACGATCGCGTCGTCCTGCGCGACGTCGGTGACGATCGTCGGGGCGAAGAAGTAGCCCGTGTCGCCGATCCGGTTGCCGCCGGTGCGCACCTTCGCGTGGCTCGGCAGTGCGGCGATCTTCTCGACCACCCGCCCGAAGTGCGCGGCGTTGTTGAGGGGGCCGTAGAAGGCGTCCGGGTCGTCGGGGAGTCCGGGAGTCAGCGCCTCGGCCTTCGCGACCAGCGCGTCGACGAACGCGTCGTGGATGGACTCGTGTACCAGCACGCGCGTCGCGGCGGTGCAGTCCTGGCCGCCGTTGAAGATGCCCGCTTCGGCGATGCCGCCTGCAGCCTTGTCGATGTCGGCGTCGGCGAACACGACAGCGGGTGCCTTGCCGCCGAGTTCGAGGTGCGCGCGCTTGACCTGCTTCGCGGCGGACACCGCGACGGCGATGCCGGCGCGAACCGATCCGGTGATCGAGACCAGACCCAGTGCCGGATGCTCCACCAGGGAGGCACCCGTGGCGGCGTTGCCGAGGATCACGTTGAGGACGCCGTCGGGCAGGATGCCCTGCGACAGGCGGGCGAGCACGAGCGTGCTCTCCGGGGTGGTGTCGCTGGGCTTGAGGACCACGGTGTTGCCCGCGGCCAGCGCGGGCCCGATCTTCCAGATCGCCATCATGAACGGGTAGTTCCACGGGGTGACCTGCCCGACCACGCCGATCGGCTCACGCCGGACGTAGGAGGTGAAGCCCTCCATGTACTCGCCGGCGGACTTGCCCTCGAGCAGGCGGGCGGCACCGGCGAAGAAGCGGAGCTGGTCGGCTCCGACCTTGACCTCCTCTGCGGCGACGACGGCCTTGGGCTGGCCGGTGTTGCGGCACTGCGCCTCGACGATCTCGTCGGTGTGCGCCTCGATGGCGTCCGCGAGGGCGAGGAGGGCGGTCTGGCGCTGACCGGGTGTGGTCCGTCCCCATGTGCGGAAGGCCCGTTGGGCCGCCTCGACGGCGGCGGCGACGTCGGCTTCGGTGGAGACCGGCGTGCGGGCGACGACGGTCTCGTCGACCGGGCTGACGAGGTCGATGGTCTCGTCCGACGCCGAATCCACGAAGGCGCCGTCGATGTAGTTCTTCAGCAGGTCGATCGTCATCGTGGTCGGTCCTCTCGAACGGTTGGGCGGCACCGTGCGGGTGTGCCTGGCACCGCCGTCAGATCTGGACGGCACGCCGTCGTGTGAGATCTCCTCGCGGTGGTCCTCTAAATGTGCGGTGCTTCACAACTCCGGACATCTGCCAGAATGTCGAGTGAGGTCAGCTCGGATTCGCCAATTCGTCAGGGTGGGTCCGCGGAACATCCGTGGGTGACTGGAGGCGTGATGGCCCTTCCTGTCAGGTGGTTGCTGTCGCAGCCCGAACTTGCGCTGAAGCTGCTGGCGGGCACCGGCGGGCTCGACGCCGACGTGACCTTCGTGGTCACCACCGAGCTGAGCGATCCGGCGCGCTGGCTCTCGGGTGGCGAGTTGCTGCTCACGACGGGGATCGCGTTGCCCTCGTCCGCGGTGGATCGCCGCGCCTACCTGCAGAAGATCGCCGAGTGCGGCGTCGCGGCCGTGGGGTTCGGGGTCGGCCTGTCCCACCCGTCGGTCCCCGAGGACCTCGTCACGGCCGCCGACGAGTACGGCCTGCCGTTGCTGGAGGTGCCGCTGCCGACGCCGTTCGTGGCGGTGGCGAAGAAGGTCACCGAGCGTCTCGCGGAGCTGCGGTACGAGTCCATGCTGCGCGCCTCGCGAGCCCAGCCCCGGATGACTCGCTCCGCGATCCAGGGCGGCATCTACGCGACGATTCGTGAGCTGTCGGTGGCCTGCTCTGCGACCGTCCTGCTGCTGGATCCGTCCATGCGGGTCATCGAGGCGTATCCGGACGGCGTCGACGACGCCGTCGTCGCCGAGGTCGCGGATCTGGCCGCGAGCGGATCGGGATCGGTCGCGAGCAGCGTCGCCCGGAGCAGTACCGGCGCGACGGTCGCCGTGCAGGTCATCACGGGTGGCAACGTCGTCCACGGATACCTGGCTGCGATCAGCGACAGCTCGCTCGGCCACGTGGAACAGATCCTGCTCGGTCACGCGAACTCGTTGCTGGCCTTGGATTTCGAGAAGCCGCATCGGCTGCGGGCCGCACAGAACCGGCTCAACAGCGAGGCGATCGGACTGCTCCTGTCGACCGAGATCGACCTCGCTCCGGCGCGCGCACAGATGCGTCAGGCCGCGGACAGTGACGGGCTGATCCGGGCCATGACCGTGCTCTGCGATTCCGACGACGCCGTCCAGCGGGTCGTCGACGTGGTCGACGCGATCATGACCGCCGATGCCCGCCAGACCTTCATCCGACGCGACGAGATGCGCGTGACGGCGCTGCTTCGCGGTCGGGACGGATCCGACGTCGCCCGCAGGCTGGTGCGTGAACTCGGGTCGCGGCAGGCGAAGTCGATCCGCGTCGGACTGAGCACCGTGCACCCGGTCGACGACGTGACCGACGCGGTCCAGCAGTCGGCACTGACGGCCTCGGCCGCGGCATACGGCGGACAGCCGGTCGAGTTCGAGTCCATGACCGGCAGTGCGCTGCTGACCTTCCCCGAGTCCCGCCGCGTCCTCGACGCGTTGGCCGAGACGATGATCGCGCCCCTCGTCGCTCACGACCGGGAGCAGGGCACCGACCTCGAGGCGTCGTTGCGTGCCTATCTCGAGGCGAACGGACACTGGGAATCCGCCGCCGCGACGATCGGCGTCCACCGGCACACGCTCCGCAGCCGCATCACACGGATCGAGGACCTCCTCGGCTGTGATCTCGACGTCGCGCGGGTGCGGGCGGAGCTCCTGCTGGCGATCATCGCGCGACAGGGGTGACGACGCCGCCCGGCGCGACGGCGGTGCGTACGGCAAGGGCGATCTCCGCGCCGACCACGCAGCCCCGCGCGGCGTCCCCTCGGCCGTCACGACGGAGTTCGTCGATCATCGAGTTCAGACGCGCCGCGCCGGTCGGGTTCGAGGAGCGCCACCGGTCGACGGCGTCGGTGATCGGCTCGTCTGTTCCGAGATCGGACAGGATCACCTCGACGAGTGCATGCCAGCGTTCCCGGAGGTCGTCGGTGACCACGTCGGCGGCCATCGTGTCCCAGTACCCGGTCTGGGTGTCCGCCGCGATCGCGGTGCACAGCCAGTCCAGGCCCAGCGCGGAGCCGAGTTCGCGGTAGGCCTGGGCGGCGCGGGTCACGTGATGGCCGGTGCGTGCCGCCGTGTTCGCCAGTGCGGGCGCCTGCGCCAGCACGCGCAGCGTGGCGAGGTCCGATTCGAGCCGCCCGGACAGCCGGGGAAGGGCGCCGGTGAGCTCGCGCACCGCGTCGGCGAGCCGGGAACCGTCCGCGGCGGCACCGTGACCGCCGCGGCGTGCCCGCAGGAGGAAGGACGTCGCGCGTTCGATCAGTTCCTGGACTCCGGACAGCAGGTCCAGGCGGGTCTGCCGCCCGATGTCGGGAAGGGCGAGGACGTCGTTCCAGATCCGGTCGACGTCGAACGTGGACCGGACCACAGCGTAGGCGGTGACGATCTCGGCCGTGGTCGCACCGGCGCGCTCCTCGAGGCGATGGATGAAGCCGGGGCCGACGCGGTCGATCAGCTGGTTCGCGACGACCACCGCGATGATCTCGCGAGCGACGCGGTGCCCTCGCAGATCCGGTCCGGCGACGGTGCGGATCCGAGCCGGGAAGTACTCGTCGAGGAGGCCGGCGAACGCGGGGTCGTCCAGGTCGGCGGAGTCCAGGAGTTCGCTGCGAACGAGGTTCTTCGAGCGGGCGAGCAGGACCGCGATCTCGGGACGGACCAGACCCGTGCCCGCGCGCCTGCGTGCCGCCAGTTCGGTGCGGGACGGGAGGACGTCCGCGGCCCGGTCGATGCTCGTGGCGTCCTCGAGGTTCTCGATCAGGCGCTCGTGCCTGCTGAGCAGGAACGAGGCGTTGGCTTCGGCGAGGCTGATCGCCAGAGTCTGCCGGTCGCAGTCGCCCAGGACCGAGCGTGCGATGTCGTCGGCCACGTCGGCGAGCAGCGCGTCGCGCGCATCCGAGGAGAGGACGCCCGAGTGCACCGCGGAGTCGAGCGCGATCTTCAGGTTGACCTCGCGGTCGGAGGTCGCGACGCCCGCGGCGTTGTCGATGAAGTCGGCGTTGACGCGTCCTCCGCCGAGTGCGTACTCGACCCGCGCGCGCTGGGTCAGGCCGAGGTTGCCGCCCTCACCGATCGCCCGGCAGCGCAGGGTGTCGGCGTCGACACGCACCCCGTCGTTGGCGGGGTCCGCCGCGTCGGTGTGCGACTCCGTCGACGCCTTCGCGTACGTCCCGATACCGCCGTTCCACAGGAGGTCGACCTGGGCGCGCAGGAGAGCGCGGATCACCTCGTGCGGTGCCAGCTCGGTGGCGTCGACGCCGAGGCGGCGCCGGGCCTGCGGGGACAGCGGGATCGACTTCGCCGTCCGCGGCCAGACTCCGCCGCCGCGCGAGACGGCAGCAGGGTCGTAGTCGTCCCAACTGCTGCGTTCGAGGGAGGCGAGGCGTTCGCGTTCGCGATACGACTGCTCGGGGTCCGGATCGGGGTCGAGGAACACGTGGCGGTGGTCGAAGGCGCCGACGAGGCGGATCTGCCTCGACAGCAGCATCCCGTTGCCGAACACGTCGCCCGACATGTCTCCGACACCGACGACGGTGAACGCGTCGGTGTCGACGTCGGTGCCCGCCTCGGCGAGATGGCGGCGCACCGAGCACCAGGCGCCGCGGGCGGTGATGCCCATCTCCTTGTGGTCGTATCCGGTCGCCCCGCCGGAGGCGAACGCGTCCCCGAGCCAGAAGCCGCGCCCGAGGGCGATGCCGTTGGCGAGGTCCGAGAAGCGCGCGGTTCCGCGGTCGGCGGCCACGACGAGGTAGGGGTCGGGGCCGTCGTGGACGACCGTCTCGGCCGGGTGCACGGTGACCCCGTCGACGACGTTGTCGGTCACGTCGAGGAGGGCGCCGACGAACGACGAGTAGGCCCTCTCGATGTCAGCCGGTTCGGTCGTACCGCGAACCACGAACGCGCCCTTGGCTCCGATGGGCACGATCAGCGAGTTCTTCACCACCTGCGTGCGCATCAGGCCGAGGACCTCGGTCCGGAAGTCGTCGCGGCGATCCGACCAGCGCAGGCCGCCGCGCGAGATCGGCCCGCCGCGGACATGGCTTCCTTCCACATCGGCGGAGTGGACGAAGATCTCCCGGTGCGGGACGACCGTGGCGGGCAGGCACACCCGGGACGGGTCGAGTTTCAGGGCGATCGGCGCGCCGTCCTGCACGTGCGCCCGAAACCAGTTGGTGCGCAGGGTCGCCGAGACGACGGACCACAGTCCGCGCAGCAGCCGGTCCTCGTCGAGCGTCGCGGTGGCCGCGACCGCGGCCGTGAGCGTGGCCTCGACACCGGCCACGGCCGCATCCCGGTCCTCGAGTCGGGGATCGAGCCGGGCGCGGAACAGCGCCACCAGCGCCCGCACGTACTCCGGCCGGACGGCCAGGAGGTCGATCACCGACGTGCTGGACAGTTCGAGTCCGCACTGACGGGCGTATCGGGCGAGCGCGCGCACCACGACGGCCTCGCGCCACGGCAGGCCCGCGGTGGCGACGAGTCGGAGGTAGCCGTCCACCTCGACGGCGCCCGTCGTCGCGGCCACGAAGGCCTCGGACACGAGGGCCTCCGTCGCCGCGTCCCACTCGAGCGCTGCGGTCCGGAACGTGAATCGGTGGACCGACGCCGTGTCGAGGTCGCCACCCACCAGATCGTGCGTGGCCACGCACAGGTCCAGATGGGCGAAGGTCGCCACCAGATCGGAGAGGAGCGGCGCACCGCCCTGCGGCCAGACCACTTCGGCGTGCAGCGTGTTCCCGTCCGGCGTGTTCGCGTTCCCGGCCGTCGGCGAGAACGTGAGCGTCGGCACGTCGAGGACGGCGCTGGTGGGAACGGAACCGTCGGTGGCAACCGACGACAGGACGCGACTCATGTGACTCCCTCGAGGCGAATGTGCTTGCCGCCAGTCTTGTTCGGGGGAGACCTGTGCCACATCCGCCACATCGGAGTGTGAGGCGTGTGGGGATGCGCCCTTTCGTCGATGTCCGGCGGTCCCACCCATCCCGGGAATTCATACCCACGGGGGGTATGATATGGGTATGAACGGATACTCGGCCGAGAAAGAAGCCCTCCTCAAGCGGCTGCGGCGCATCGAGGGGCAGGTCGCGGGCATCTCCCGCATGGTCGACGACGACCGCTACTGCATCGACATCCTCACCCAGGTGTCGGCGGTGACGAGCGCGCTGCAGTCGGTCTCCCTCAAGCTGCTCGACGAGCACCTCTCGCACTGCGTCGTCGAAGCGGCACGCCAGGGTGGGCCCGAAGCGGACGCGAAGGTCAAGGAGGCGTCCGCCGCCATCGCCCGTCTCGTCAAGTCCTGACACACCCCCGCTGGAAGGCACAGACATGCAGAGCACCTACACCGTCACCGGAATGACCTGTCAGCACTGCGTCGCCTCCGTCGCCGAGGAGTTGACCGAGATCGCGGGCGTCACCGAGGTCGTCGTCGACCTCGGAACCGGCCGCGTCGACGTGACCAGCGACGCCCCGCTCGACCGGACCGCCGTCGCCGCGGCCGTCGAAGAGGCGGGATACGAGCTGACCTCGTGACCGGCGGTGCCGCTACGCCGCGCGAGGCCGAGCGGGCGGGCGCGCGATCATCCGACGTCGACCTCGACATCGGCGGCATGACCTGCGCGTCCTGTGCGAGTCGGATCGAACGCAAACTCGGCAAGCTCGACGGCGTCACCGCGACGGTGAACTTCGCGACCGAGCGGGCGCACGTCAGCAGGCCCGACGGCGTGTCCGTCGACGACCTCGTCGCGGCGATCGAGTCGGCGGGCTACACCGCCGCCGAGGTCGCCGAGGAACCCGAAGACGACGGGGCGCGCACCGATTCACTCGGCCCGCGCCTGCTGGTGTCCGCGGTGGCCGGTGTGCCTGTGGTCGCGCTGTCGATGATTCCGGCGCTCCAATTCGACTACTGGCAGTGGATCTGTCTCGCGCTCACCACCGTCATCGTGTTCTGGGGTGGCTACCCGTTCCACCGCGCGGCCCTGATCAACGCCCGGCACGGCGCGTCGACGATGGACACCCTCGTCTCGGTCGGCACCCTCGCCGCCTACGGATGGTCGCTGTGGGCCCTGGTGTTCGGCACCGCTGGACACATCGGGATGACGCACGAGTTCTCCTTCGGGCTCGGAGCGCACGACCCGTCCGGTCAGCTCTACCTCGAGGTCGCGGCGGCGGTCACGGTGTTCCTGCTCGCGGGCCGGTACGCGGAGGCGAAGGCGAAAAGGCGTGCGGGAAGCGCGCTTCGGGCCCTGCTCGAAGTCGGGGCCAAGGACGTCGCGGTTCTCGGTGCAGGCGACGAGGAGACGCGGATCCCGGTGCAGCACCTGCGGGTGGGGGACCGGTTCGCGGTCCGGCCCGGAGAGAAGATCGCCACCGACGGTGTCGTGCTCCGTGGCCGCGCAGCCGTCGACGCGTCGACGATCACCGGCGAGTCGGTGCCCGTCGACGTCGCCGAGGGCGACGCCGTGGTCGGCGGCACCGTGAACACCGACGGACACCTGGTGGTGCGGGCCGACAAGGTCGGTGCCGACACGCAGTTGGCGCACATCGCCAAGATGGTCACCGACGCGCAGAACGGCAAGGCCGAGGTCGCACGGCTCGCCGACCGGGTGTCGGCGGTGTTCGTGCCCGTCGTGCTCGTGCTCGCCGCGCTCACCCTCGGCGGCTGGCTGCTCACCGGTCACGCTGCGACCGAGGCATTCACCGCGGCCGTCGCCGTCCTCATCGTCGCCTGCCCCTGCGCGCTTGGACTGGCCACGCCCACCGCGCTTCTCGTGGGCACCGGACGCGGCGCGCAGCTCGGCATTCTGATCCGTGGACCCGAGGTCCTCGAGCAGACCAAGCGCATCGACACCGTCGTTCTCGACAAGACCGGCACCGTCACCACCGGCACGATGACCGTCCGTTCCGTCGTGGCTGCGGACGGTGAGGACCGCGACCGCGTGCTCGCGTTGGCTGCGGCCGTCGAGTCGGCGTCGGAGCATCCGGTGGCGCGGGCGATCGCCGCCGCGGGCACCGGGTCGTTCGCCGTGGCCGACTTCGCCAACCGTGCGGGTGTCGGCGTCGTCGGCACCGTCGACGGGCTGCGGGTCACCGTCGGCAGGGCCGAGCACGCCGTTCCCGCGGAGTTGGCCGGGGCGTTCGACTCCGGTGACACCACGGTCGCGGTCTCGTGGGGCGGCGCCGTCCGCGGTGCGATCGGCGTCGCGGACGCGGTGAAACCCACCAGTGCCGACGCGATCTCGCAGATCCGGGCGCTCGGGATGACGCCGGTCCTGCTGACCGGCGACTCCGAGTCCGTGGCGCGCCGCGTGGCCGACGAGGTGGGGATCGAGCGGGTGATCGCCGGGGTTCTTCCCGACGAGAAGGCCGCCGAGGTCGGCCGGTTGCAGGGTGAGGGCCGCGCCGTCGCGATGGTCGGCGACGGCGTCAACGACGCCGCCGCGCTCGCGACCGCGGACGTCGGGCTCGCGATGGGCACCGGCACCGACGCCGCCATCGAGGCGGGCGACCTGGTCCTCGTCCGCGGTGATCTGCGGTCGGTTCCGCAGGCGATCCGGCTGGCGCGGGTGACGCTGAACACGATCAGGGCGAACCTGTTCTGGGCCTTCGCCTACAACGTGGCCGCGATCCCGTTGGCGGCGTTCGGCCTGCTCAACCCGATGATCGCGGGTGCCGCGATGGCGGCGTCGTCGGTGTTCGTGGTCGGCAACAGCCTGCGCCTGCGACGCTTCGCCCGGTAGGGGCGACTTGCGCTCACACCGCCACACTTGAACACTGTTCAAGTGTGGCGGTGACGTGGAACAACGAGATGAGATCGACCCGGGTGCTGGTGATCGGAGCCGGGTTCGCCGGACTCGGCATGGCGGCGCGCCTGCAGCGGGCGGGCATCCATGACTTCGTGGTCCTGGAGAAGGCCGGAGACCTCGGCGGAACCTGGCGGGACAACACCTACCCGGGCTGCGCCTGCGACATTCCGTCGGTGCTCTACTCGTACTCCTTCGCGCGCGGCGACGGGTGGAGCGATGCCCGGGCCCGGCAACCGGAGATCCTCGACTACCTGCGCACCCTCGGCGGTGGGTTCGCCGACCGCGTCGAGTTCGGCGCCGAGGTGGTTCGCGGAGAGTGGGACGAGGACGCGGCGCGCTGGACGGTCGTCACCGCCGACGGCCGAACGTTCGAGGCGCAGTTCCTCGTCGCCGCGACCGGCGCCCTGCATCTGCCGAAACGGCCGCGGATTCCCGGCGTCGACACCTTCGCCGGTCCGGTGGTCCACACGGCAGACTGGGACGAGCGCATCGACCTCGACGGCAAACGCGTCGCCGTCATCGGCACCGGGGCGTCCGCGGCGCAACTGATCCCCGAGATCGTCGAGCGAGCAGGCGCGGTGGACGTGTACCAGCGCACCCCGGCGTGGGTGCTCCCGCCGCTCGGAACGCGGCCACCGCGGCTGCCGCGCCTCGCCCGGATCGGCTGGTACTGGCGCGCGGAGGCGACGGCCCCCGCCTTCGCCGGGTCTACGGTGGCGTCCGCACTGATGCACAGGCGCGCGGTGCGGCACCTGCACGCGCAGGTGGCCGACCCCGAGCTGCGGCGCGCCCTGACCCCGGACCACCGCATCGGATGCAAACGGATCATCCGGTCGGACAACTACTTTCCCGCCCTGGCGTCGGGGTCGACCCGCGTTGTGACGGTGGCCGTCGGTCACGTCACCCCGACCGGGATCGTCACGGCAGACGGTGTCACCCGACCCGCCGACGTCCTGGTGTACGCGACCGGATTCCGGGTCGCCGGATCGCTCGCCGCCCTGCCGCTGACCGGGCGCGGCGGCACGACACTGCAGCAGCGGTGGATGAGTGGCGGTGTCCGGACGCACCACGGAATCACCGTCGCGGGCATGCCCAACCTGTTCCTGCTGTCCGGTCCCAACACCGGACTCGGCCACAACTCGGTGGTGTTCATGATCGAGTCGCAGATTCGGTACGTCCTGGACGCGATCAGGGCGCTGGACCGGGTCGGAGCCGCGGCGCTCGACGTTCGCGAGGATGTGCAGGAGGCGGCGGACGCCGGGGTGCAGCGGCGGCTGCGGCGCGCGGTGTGGAGCACCGGTGGTTGCGGAAGCTGGTACCTCGACGGCCGTGGTCGCAATCACGCTCTGTGGCCGGGATTCTCGTGGCGGTACCGGTTGCGGACCCGTCGGGTTCGGTTGCGGGACCATCATCTGATCGGGGCGAGCGCCGGGGCATTTCGATCCGGACAATCTTCGCAGCGTCCCCTAGTGTTGGACGGAATTCGTCAGTCGCAGAGGTGACGGGGTTGGATCGTGAGGGTTTTCGATGCCGGCGCAGTCCTGGGCGCGGTCGTGGTGGTCGCTTCGACACTGGTCGCGTGCGCGCCGCCCGCACCGCCCGTGCCGCTCGTGGCCGGACCGGAGGTGTCGGTGACAACCGTCCTCGACGGGCTGGCGAAGCCGTGGGACGTGGTGGAGGCGCCGGACGGGGCGATCCTCACCGGTGAGCGTTCGGGTCGGTTCGTGGTGTTGCGGCCCGACGGGTCGACGGGGGAGGTCGCGGCCGACCTGGCGGACCTGTTCGCGGCGGGCGAGACCGGGCTGATGGGAATCGCGTTGTCCCGCGACTTCGCGTCGAACCGCACACTGTTCACGTGCCAGGGGCACCAGGATCCCGGCGGGGCAGGTTCCGTCACCGGGCGGCTCGACACGAGTTCGGCCGATGGTGCGGGACGAGACGTGCGGGTGGTGTCCTGGACCGTCGACGAGGGCTGGACACGGCTCACCCGCGGCGCCGACGTCCTCACCGGCCTCCCCGTCACCTCGACCGGCAGGCACGGCGGCTGCCGTGTGTTCGCGCACCCCGACGGCACCCTGTACATCGGTACCGGCGACTCGACGTCTCCGACCGCCCCGCAGGACCCGGCATCGCTCGGGGGAAAGGTGTTGCACGTCAACGTGGACGGGACCCCCGCCGCGGGAAACCCCGATCCCGCCCGCCCGGTGTTCACCCTCGGACACCGCAACGTCCAGGGACTGGCGCTGCAGCCCGGCACCGGCCGCCTCTACGGAATCGAACAGGGCACCAGGGCCGACGACGAGGTGAACCTGCTGAGCGCCGGATCCAACTACGGCTACCGTCCGGACCGCAGGCCCGCCGCCTACGACGAATCGGTTCCCATGACCGACCCGGATCGGGTGCCGGGAGCCGTTGCCGCGGTGTGGAGTTCGGGTGCGCCGACCATCGCGACGCCGGGCGGCACGTTCCTCGACGGTGCGATCTGGGGGCCGTGGGCCGGAACCCTCGTCGTCACCAGCCAGCAGGAGCGGAAGCTGGTCCTGCTGCGGCTCGCCGACGACGGACTGTCCGTCACCGAGCAGGCCGTCGCACTGGAAGGGCAGTTCGGGCGGTTGCGATCGGTGACGCTCGCATCGGACGGTGCGCTTCTCGTCACCACCGACAACGGTGCGGCCGACAAGGTTCTCCGCGTCATGCCCACGTCCTGACGCCCCGCGATGCTCCGACTACGGTCGGAGCATCGCGGCGCCGCGCACCGCTGCGGGGATCCCGAATCCTTCGACGAGGGTGAGCGCGTGCGGACGCAGTGACCGACAGCGTTCGTTGACGCCGCGGGTGACGGCCTTCGCCCGTTCCACCGACAGGTGCCGGTGCTCGATGAACCACGCCTTGTCGTCCTCGATCACCGACAGCGCGTACAGGTCGCACAGGTCGCCGAGCAGTTCGGCGGCGGCCTCGTCGACGCACGAGTCGATACCGGCGACGAACGCCTCCAGCACCACCCGGTCGATGTGAGCCTGCGCCGCGCGCAGCACGTGATCCTGCACGAAGTTGAACGCGTCGAACGGGTCGTCCTCTCGCTTGCTCGCACCCTGCAGTCTCCGCGCCGCCGTCGACAGCAGGTACTCCTCGCGGTCGGAGAACATCGTCAGCTGGGTGCCGCGGTTGAACAGGCTGCCGTCCTCCTCGTTGTCCTGCCGGGTGTCGAGGATGGTCTGGATGATCTGCTGCGCGGCGGTGCGCTTCTTGACCACGTCGGAGACAGTCGTGGCGGCGAACCGCATCCACTCGACGGGGCTCATCCCGCGCACCTC
The DNA here is from genome assembly GCF_005503035.1 of Rhodococcus sp. Q. Taxonomy (NCBI): domain Bacteria; kingdom Bacillati; phylum Actinomycetota; class Actinomycetes; order Mycobacteriales; family Nocardiaceae; genus Rhodococcus; species Rhodococcus sp. Q. The sequence goes on along the minus strand of NZ_SCOY01000006.1, from coordinate 102,805 downwards.
CTCGGCGTACGAGGTGAGCAGCTCCTTCGCGACGAGCTGCGTGAGGACGTGGTTGTCGCCCTCGAACGTGGTGAACACGTCGGTGTCGGCCTTGAGGGCGACGAGACGGTTCTCCGTCAGATAGCCCGCGCCGCCGCAGGCCTCGCGGCACTCCTGGATGGCGCGTGTCGCGTGCCAGGTGTTCGCGGCCTTCAGTCCGGCTGCCCGCGCTTCCAGTTCCCGCTGCTCCTGCGGATCGACCTCCTCCGCCGTCTGGATCTCGTGCAGCCGGGTGACGAGCTCGTTCTGTGCGAAGTGCAGTGCGTAGGACCGGGCGATCAGCGGCAGCAGTCGACGTTGATGCACGAGATAGTCCAGGATCAGCACTTCGTCCTCGGATTCGGGACGGTCGAACTGCCGCCGCTGCAGGGCATATCGGGTCGCGATGTCCAACGCCAGCCGGGCGCCCGCGCCTGCCGCGCCCCCGACCGTGACCCGGCCGCGGACGAGGGTGCCGACCATCGTGAAGAACCGGCGGGTGGGGCTGTCGATCGGGGACGAGTAGGTGCCGTCGGCCGCGACGTCCGCGTAGCGGTTGAGCAGGTTCTCGCGGGGAATTCGCACGTGGTCGAAGACGATCCGGCCGTTGTCGACGCCGGGCAGCCCACCCTTGAATCCGCAGTCGGAGGTGACGACGCCGGGCAGGTCGGCGCCGTCGTCGTCGCGGATCGGAACGAGGAAGCAGTGCACTCCCTTCGACTCCGGATCCTCGCCGGGGCCCGCGGTGATCAGCTGCGCGAACACCGCTGCCATGCGGGCGTGCTGCGCGGCGCCGCCGATGTAGTCCTTGCGTGCCGACGGCGTCGGTGAGTGGACCACGAATTCGCCGGCGTACGCGTCGTAGGTGGCGGTGGTCTCGAGGGACTGGACATCGCTGCCGTGACCGGTCTCCGTCATCGCGAAACACCCGAGGAGGTCGAGGTCGATGGTCGGACGGACATACCGTTCGTGATGGGTTGCGGTTCCGAGATTTTCGATCGCGCCGCCGAAGAGACCCCACTGCACGCCCGACTTGACCATCAACGACAGGTCCGACATCGCGACCATCTCGATGGCGGTCACGGCGGCGCCCACGTTCCCGGTTCCGCCGTGGTCGGATGCGAAACCGTCCGCTGCGTAACCCGACTCGGCGAGGAGGTGCATCTGGCTCAGGGTCTTCGCGCGGGCCTCGGCGAGATCGGGGGTGAAATGGGGCGTGAACTCCGGCCGGGAGAGGTCGCTGCGCACCTTCTCACGCACGTCGTTCCAGCGTCCGTCGAGTGTGGTCCGGAGATGGTCTGCCGTGGTAGCCATGCCCCCAACCTAGCCCGGAAGGGTGGTGCCGGCGATCAGCCGTGAGACCCTGCGCCGGATCCTGATTGGTCGCGCGGGTTAGTGGGCGCGCTTCCCGGAGCCATGATCGGCCGATGTAGCGCAGACGGCGCCTGTAGTTTCGGTCGGGTGCCTTCCACTCCGCAACCGGAGGAGCCGGGCCCGGTAGTGCGAGGACAGTACCGGGCCCGGCTGGGTCATGTCAGCTCATGCCGACCATGAGGGTCGCCATGATCGGGATCATGGCGATGTTCACCGCCCAGTCGACGGACCCGTCCATGAAGTTTCCGAGCATCGTGTCTGCCTCCTTTCAGGAGAGTGCTTGTAGGAAGCTGCCCGTCGCGCCGACCGTCGGCGCGACGGAGCCACCGACGAACTGGACCAGGAATGCTTTGAGGAACTCGATGTCCATGTGGTCTTCCCCTTTCCGTCAGACGTCGATGCCGATGAAGAGCTTCGCCGGGATTTGAACGGCGACGAGGTACACCATGTCGAACGCCAGCGGAACGGCGTCAGCGAGTGATCCCAATGGGATTGTCCTTTCTAGATTTTCGGGCTGCTCATTCGGTGGGGAAGGTGGAACCGGCCGCTGAGCCGGTGGCGATACCGGCCATCAACTTGTAGTAGACCGAGAACGCGTCGAGGAATTCGACAGACAAGGTTTCCTCCTTTCTTGGTCAGGAGACGAGGATGTTGAGGCCGGTGGCCCGTGTCCCGAGGGCGCCGCCGACGCGATGGTTGTTGAACGCGGTGCCGTCGATGACGTTGTTGTGGGTGATGTGAACAACAGTCGTGTAGGGCGAGGGGAGTGAACCGACGTTGAGCTCCACTCGACCGCCCCCGGTAATGGTCGAAACCATGCTGAACGAACCGGTGAAGCAGAACTGCCCGGCGCTGTTGGTTGCGATCGGGGTGTAGGTGGCGACCGTGCCGCCGGATGAGTTCTTCAGTGTTCCGCCGACGGTGGCTCCGGACACCACCGTGGCGGTGTCGGGGATCCCGGAGTTGGGTGCGGGGTGGTTGTCGGCGACGGTGGTCGCGCCTGCCTGGGCGTACACGGTGCCGCACATCGTGTAGCTGGGGGAGCTGCTCGGGTCCGGGTCGGGGATGACTGCGTTGGCGATGCCTGCTCCCATCAGCGCGAGAGCGCCGACGGAGGCGGTGAGTCCGGTGATGGTCTTCGAGATGCCCATGGTTTGCCTTTCGTGAGGCGAATATGAGGTTCGATCCGATGTGCGGCCCGCGGTCTGTCGACTGCGGTTGCACGCCCAGTTCGCGACAGCGATGAATGCCGTCGCGCCCCCTTCTTCAACCCAGGGACGATCCCCTGGTGCTACGTCGTCCCGCTTCCGGTCGTGGATCTGCGAGCTGCCGGGCGCCCGGAGATCGAGGGGGTGCAACCAAGTCCGTTGAGCCTCAAGCAAACGTGACTGTTGGTGCGGTCTCGGTCTCCGAGGTGGACGCTAACCCGGACGGTCAATCGACGGCGGCATTTTGAAGAAAATAACCGGTTCTCCGGTATTTTTAGATACCCCGGGGTGTTCAGGCCTCAACGACGTAGGAAGCCCTCAGGTGGCGATGGTCTCTGTCAGCGACCGGTGGGCCGATTCCACTTCGACGATCCTTGGAACAGCCGTTCCCCGGCCTAGGGCACCCCGCACCGACAGGGAAGGATGTCCGATTTGTCATCACAAAAGCCGGACGGTTGGGATGTTTGAGCACTAGCCTCCCTGAGATGTTGCAGGCGTTGAGCTACCAAGCGACGGTGCCCCGGCAGTTCGTCCACCGGCAGTCGGTATCGGAGGTGTTCCTCACCGACAGTGTTCCGACTTCGGGGTCGGGCCGGTTTCTGCTCGGTGCTCAGTGGCCGCGCCTGCACGCGTTCTACCGCACCGGGACCCAGCGGTACGACACCATGATCCTCGCTGAAACTGCCAGGCAGTGCGCCATTTACCTCGCCCACCGCTACTACAGGGTGCCGCTGGATCGGAAGTTCACGATGCAGTCCATGACGGTGAACGCGGACCTCGCGTCGCTGACAATCGGACCGGCCGCAGCCGAGGTTGTCCTGCGTGCACACGTGACCGAACATCACCGGCGGAACGGACGCCTGACCGCCTTCACGGTGGACATCGAATTCCTCCTCGGCGCAGCCCCGGTGGGTACCGCACGCGCAACCGCGAACGTCCTCACCAGCGGCGAGTACGAAACCGCGCGATGGCCCGGTGACCGAGCGAAATCCGTAGGGGGCATTCCACGCCCGGAACCGGTACCCACACCCGCGGTCGGCGCCCCGGACGACAGTTCGGTCACCCTCGGCCGACATCCCGGCGGACAAGGTGCTGGTCGATGGCAACTGCGAGTGGACACCAGCCACCCCGTGCTGTTCGACCACCCCTGTGACCACGTACCCGGTGCGTTTGTACTCGAAGCCGCCCGTCAGGTGGCCCGGCTGCGGCTGGGATGGCCCTGCGGCGATGTCGAGTCCATCTCGATACGGTTCCGCCGTTTCCTCGAACTGGACGAACCCACCACGGTGACTGCTGCCCTCGACTGTGAGATCGGGGGCGTCACCGTCACCTTCGATCAATGGGGAATCGAGAAGTCGTCCGGCACGATCAGGCTCGCCCCGCCACGAGAGGCGGCGGATCAGATCGAGGTGGAGGTCCAGCGGGCATGACGATAGGCGTCGAACCTGCGGCGTCGGCGCGGCGCCATGATCGAGGGGACGAAGATGTCGAGCATCTGGTCGATCCTGACGTCCAAGTCCCGGCGCTGGGTGAGGACGTTCGACACCAGCTGCACGCCGGTGAACGCCGACACGAAGTACCGCGCCAGATGCGCTGCATCCACGGTGTCGGAAAGATCGCCCTCATCCGCTGCGTCGTGGAAGAGTCGGTCGAGTCCGGCGATCCAGTCGACGTAGGGCGTCGCCGGCCCCTCCGCCGCGCTGAGTTCCAGGGTCAGCCGGATACCGGCCCGCACAACCGGATCCTCGACGATCTGCCGGCCCATCTCGTGCGTCAGCATGACCAGCTGCTCGAGCGCAGGAGTGCCGGTCGCGCGGATCCGGGACACGGTCGCCATCGAGATCGCATGCTGCTCGTCGATGACCACTGTTCCCAGGTCGTCCTTCGACTTGAAATGAAAGTACAACGCCCCCTTCGTCACGCCGGAGCCGTCGACGATGTCGGACAACGTCGTACGCTCATACCCGGTGACGTCGAAGCACTCCGCCGCCGCCCGAACAATCTGCTGACGGGTCACGACCGCTCGTTCCTGCCTGGCCACGCGCACAATCTCCTCTCCCTCTGCTCCAACCGACTTCTCCCACGGCCTCAACCCCCGCAGAACACTCCCCTACCGGAGGACCTGTGACAGCGGCAGGGTCACCGGGACATGGAGGCGCCCAGCACCCGCGAATCGCCGTAATCGGGGCAACCGGTTTCATCGGCTCCGCCACCCTACGTGCCCTCACCACACAGGGTGCGACTGTCACCGCGATCGCACGGCGACCAGCACCGCAACCTCGCCCTGCCGGATCGTGGATCTCCGCCGATGTCACCGATGTCCATGCCCTCACGGCCGCACTCGAGAACATCGACGTCGTCATTCACGCAGGAAGCTACACCGGATCCGACCCAAGACTCTGCGACGCCGTCAACCGGCGGGGAACCGAAAACGTACTACTCGCGGCCGACAGATCCGGCGTCGAGTCCGTCGTCACGGTCAGCACGATTGGTGTGTACGGTCCCGGCCCCTTCACCGGCCTGGTCGAGGACACCTACGACGAGAACCCCGTGACTGCAGTCAGCGCCAGCCGAGCCGCAGCAGACCACAACGTCCGCGCCCACGGGGGCACAGTCGTTCGACCAGGATTCGTCCACGGCCCCGGTGACCGCTGGTTCGTGCCAGGGCTGTGGCACATCGTCAACCAACTCGGCAGTTGGATCGATCACGGCGCGGCGATGCTCTCCACCATCGACGTCCGCATCCTCGCCAATCAACTCGCAGCCCTGGCGCTGAACTCGACGGACGGCGACCGCGGAATGCTCTTTCACGCGTCCGAACCAGACCCACCCTCGGTACGAACGATCGCCACTGCTACCTCCGATCGAGATCGGCCCCTCCCCCCGACAAATCTCACCTATCGCGCCGCGTTGCGCCACGCACCACATTGCGGTCTGGCGCCACGACAAATCGACCTCTGCGGACGCAACCACACCCTCGACGGAACACGACTGCGTTCACGGCTCACTGACCGATTCAGAATGAATTCGGCGTGGGAGACGGCGTACCGAGCGAGTTCTGGGCACAGTCCCGACGGAGCCTGCTGATCTTCAGCTTCTCCCCGGGCCAGCGCGCCCGCAGCGTCTCGAGCAGGCCGAGGATCTCGCGGGAGCGTCTACGAGGACGGATGCGGTAATACATTCTGCCGCTCGACAAGTCGAGTGCCGCGAGTAGGCCGTCGTTAGGGTTGTGGGTTGCGCGCAGCCGATGTGAATGTGTCATCTGCCTGGTCACACCCGCGTCGTCAGTGCGGGATGCAACGACACCTCCTGCGCCTTGACCACGAAGAACACCCGCTTTCCCGGGGTCAGGTCGAGTTCGGCGACCGAGGCAGGTGTGACGTCCGCCGCCAGGCCGGTGCTGCCGTCCGGGTTCTCCTCGGCGCGGACGCGTATCGCGCCCCCGTGCATCTCGAGTTCGTCGATGGTGACGGCGAAGCAGTTGCGTGGACTGCCGTGCGGGGGTTCGATGTGGACGGCCACCGCGGCGGGCCGGAACAGCGCGACCGCCTGCGGTCCCGACCCGGCGTCGTCCGCCCCGGAGACACCGGAAACGATATCGCCCCAAGGCGTTTCGATGGTGTCGGCACCGACCTGCGTACCGGTGAGAAGGTTGACGCCCGCGATCCGCGCGGCGAAGGCGCTGCGCGGCGTCGAGAGGACGTCACGCACCGTGCCGGACTCGACGATGCGTCCCGACTCGACGACGGCCACCCGGTCGGCGAGGGCGAGGGCGTCGAGCAGGTCGTGCGTGACGATCACGGCGGTTCGTCCCTGCTCCCGCAGAATGCGGCGAAGCAATCTGCGCAATGCGGGCGCGACCGCGACGTCGAGAGCGGCCATCGGCTCATCGAGCAGCAGCAGTCGCGGCTCCGCCGCAAGCGCCCGGGCGATCGCGATCCGCTGGGCCTGGCCGCCGGACAACTGCGCCGGGCGCCTGCCCGCGAGGTCCGCGGCATCGACCTCGCCCAGCCAGTGCGCGGCGATCGACGCGGCCGCGGCGCGGGACACCCCACGGCTGCGCGGGGCGAATGCGACGTTCGCGGCGGCGGTCATGTGCGGGAACAGGAGCGGTTGCTGCGACAACAGCGCGACGCCCCGGTCGTGGGGCGGCACGAGCACCCCCGCCGCGGTGTCGGTGAGCGTCCTCTCGCCGAGGGTCACCGTCCCCTCGTCGGGGCGCAGCAGTCCGGCGATCACACCGAGCAGCGTCGACTTGCCCGCACCGTTCGGACCGAGGACGGCCAGGACCTCGCCGTCACCGAGCGTGACGTCGAATGCGGCGCCGCGGTGGGCGAGTCGGGCCCGGACGCGCAGGTTGCTCACAGCATCACCGACGTTCGCTCGCTCACAGCACCGCCGCCGACCGTCGGTGGGTCAGGAGCACGATGCCTGCCGCGACGACGATCAGCAGCAGGGACAGGGCCACTGCGGCGTGCGGATCGGTTTCGCGCTGCAGGTAGATCTCCAGGGGCAGGGTGCGGGTGACACCCTGCAACGATCCGGCGAAGGTGATGGTCGCGCCGAACTCGCCGAGAGCGCGGGCGAACGCGAGGACGGCACCCGATGCCAGGCCCGGCAGGACCAGGGGCAGCGTCACGCGGCGCAGCACCGTCGTCGGACGGGCGCCGAGCGTCGCGGCGACCTCCTCGTAGCGGCGGCCCGCCACGTGGAGTGAGCCTTCGAGGCTGACCACGAGAAACGGCAGCGACACGAACGTCTGCGCCAGCACGACCGCGGTGGTCGAGAATGCGATCCGAATGCCGAACGCCTCCAACGGCTCGCCGAGCAGGCCGTTGCGTCCGAACGTGTACAGCAGCGCGATGCCGCCCACGACGGGAGGCATCACCAGCGGAAGCAGGACGAGCGAACGCAGCGCCGATCGGCCGCGAAACCGTCCGCGCGCCAACACCAACGCCAGTGGGATGCCGAGGAGGATGCACGCGACGGTGCTCGCCGTCGCCGTCTTCAGGCTGAGCAGCAGTGCGGTGCGCGCGGACTCGGAGGTGATGAGGGAAATGAAGTTGCCCCAGTCGATCTCGAGGAGAACCGCGACCAAGGGGAGAATAAGGAAGGCGGCACCGACCGCGGCGGGCGCGTACGTCCAGCCGGGCAGGCCGACGCGCACCTGCCCGTCCGGATCGCGCGACGCCCGGATCACGGCGCCGGGGTTCCCGACCGCGGCGTCGTCACGACGTCCCCTCCGGGGTCTCGACGATGACGGTGGTGGCCTTCACCATCGCGACGGCCACCGAACCGGGTTCGAGTCCGAGTTCCCGTACCGACTCGCTGCTCATCAGGGATACGACGGTGAACGGACCGCACTGCATCTGCACCTCGGCCATCACGGTGTCGGTGGTGACCTTGGTGACCAGACCGACGAACCGGTTGCGTGCCGACGTGCCGGAGCCGAGGGGATTCGGCGGGGGAGTCGCGTGCTCGACGGCGAACTCCGCGAGCACCTTCCCGTCGACGACCTTGCGTCCCGCCGCGTCCTTCTCGGCGGGCAGCGCTCCGCTGTCGATCCAGCGACGCACGGTGTCGTCGCTGACCCCGAGCAGGCCGGCGGCATCCTTGATGCGCAGCGACGGCATGGTGTGCTCCTCCACATGGTGCGACGGATCTCCGTGAGTCCGGTTATGCGGACGCATTCTGGAGATTCTGCCGCATCCACGGATCAGGCGTAGCGGGACCTCCGTGGATCGGGGTGGTTGCGCCGACCATGGCCGGAATCGACGTTCCGCTCCGGGCGACCGCACGCCGAGAATGCATACTCGGAGAGATTCGGTTCATTGTCACGCAACTGCGAAGTAATTGAACCAATTCGTCCGCGTGTGAGAATCGACCAGAACTCGACGTGGTGTGGTTCTCGATCCTGTCATCGGAGCCCAGCCGCCCACACGTCCGCGACAACTCAGGAGAACATCGATGAAGAGGCTCTTCGGCACCACCCTGCTGGCCCTGGCCGCGACAACCGTCCTCGTGGCCGGATGCTCGTCGAACTCCGACACGGACACGACGACCACGACCACCGGATCGGCGTCCTCCGACCAGATCACCGGCGACCTCACGGTGTTCGCGGCGGCGTCGCTCAAGGCCACGTTCACGAAACTGGGCGAGCAGTTCGAAGCGGACCATCCGGGGACCGATGTCGCGTTCAACTTCGCCGGCTCATCGGATCTGGTCGCCCAGTTGACGCAGGGCGCACCCGCCGACGTCTTCGCCTCCGCGGACGCCGCGAACATGACCAAGGCCGTCGACGCCGGCCTCGTCGACGGAAGCCCCACCAACTTCGCCACCAACACCCTCGCCATCGTGACGCCGCCCGGGAACCCGAAGAGCATCGCCTCGTTCGCCGATCTCGCGGCTCCCGGTAACCAGGTGGTCGTGTGTGCACCGCAGGTGCCGTGCGGCGCGGCGACCAAGAAGGTCGAGGATGCCACCGGGGTCGACATCGCGCCGGTCAGTGAGGAGTCGTCGGTCACCGACGTTCTGGGCAAGGTCACCACCGGGCAGGCCGACGCTGGACTGGTCTACGTGACCGATGCCGCCGGTGCCGGCGACGCCGTGGTCACCGTCGACTTCCCCGAGTCGGCCACGGTCGTCAACACGTACCCGATCGCGTCCCTGAAGAGCGCGCAGAACCCGGCCGCAGCACAGGCTTTCGTCGAACTGGTCACCGGTCCCGTCGGGCAGCAGGTCCTCGCCGATGCCGGCTTCGCCGCACCCTGACCCGCTCGACGGGGAACCGCACGACCCGAGGGGTCCGCATCGCGCGGGCCCCTCGAAGCGTGTCCGTCCCTCAGTAGACGTCGCGGACGTAGCGCTTCTCGGCCGCGAGTGCCTTCACGTACGCCTCCGCGCTGCGCGGCGCGAGCTTGCCGTGTTGCGCGACGATCCCGCAGAGCGCGTGGTCGACGTCCTTGGCCATCCGGTTCGCGTCACCGCACACGTAGAAGTGGGCACCGTCCTGCAGCCACCTCCACAGCTGGTCTCCGCGTTCGCGCATGCGGTCCTGGACGTAGACCTTCTCGGTCTGGTCGCGGGAGAACGCGAGGTCGAGTTCGGTGAGGAGGCCGTCCCGGCGGAGTTCCTCGATCTCCTCCCGGTAGTAGAAGTCCGTGGCGGCGTGCTGCTCGCCGAAGAAGAGCCAGTTCGGTCCCGTGTGGCCGAGGGCTCGCCGTTCGTGCAGGAACGCACGGAACGGTGCGATGCCGGTGCCGGGCCCGACCATGATCATCGGCGCGTCCGGCTCGGCCGGGGGCCGGAAGTGCCGCGACTTCTGCACGAAGATGCCGATCTCGTCGTCGGCGGCATGGTCGGCCAGATAGGTCGAGCAGACTCCGCGGCGGGGGACGCCGTGGACGTTGTACCGAACCGCGGAGACCGTCAGCTGCACCTCGTTCGGATTCTCCTTCGGGCTCGACGAAATCGAGTACAGGCGCGGCTGAAGGGGTTTGAGCACCGACAGCCACTCGTCGATCGAGGCACGGAACGGCGAGCGGCTGAACAGGTCGAGGGACTGCCTGCCCCATGACCAGTCGTCGAGCAGTTCCTTGTTCTCCGGCTTCATCATCATCGCGAGCTCGGCGTCGTGGGTGCGCTCGTGCGTGAAACGGAGCAGGTCGCCGGTGATGCGGGTGATCTCCAGGTGCTCGACGAGTGCCCGGCGCAGTGTCATCGCGCCGTGCTCGGCGATGTCGACCGTCGCGTCGCCGTCGAGTCCGGTTGTGGCGAGCCACTCCTCGACGAACGGGACGCTGTTGCGCGGCCACACCCCGAGCGCGTCACCGGCCTCGTACTCGAGAGTGCCCTCGGGAAGATGGAAACCGAACTGCCGCACGTCCTTCGCCGACCCCGGCATCGACAGGGTGACGTTGCGCCTCAGCGCGGTCACCAGCGGACTCCTCCTGCTGTACTGCGCCCCTTCGGCGGGTGATTCGACGGCGGTGGAGGAGGCCGTCGTCGCGGGCGACGTCACCGTCGGGGCGCTCGCGCCGACGGCCGCGGGAGCAGTGCGCAGTGCATCGGTGACCGCGGTGAGCCACGCGCCCGCGGCGTCCTCGAAGTCGGGTTCGCAATCGACGCGGTCGAGGATGCGGACGCCGCCGAGTTCGGCGAGGCGGGCGTCGAGGGTGCGTCCGTGGCCGCAGAAGTCGTCGTAGTTGGAGTCGCCGAACGCGAGGACGGCGTAGCGGGTGTCGGGCAGACGCGGGGCGCTGTCGGCGGACAGGGCGTCCCACAGACCGGACCCGTTGTCCGGCGCGTCGCCGTCGCCGTAGGTGCTGGTGATCACCAGCAACTCCCGCGTCCCCGCGAGATCGGCGGCCGCGAAGCTGTCCATGTCGTGCAGTGCGGCGGGTAGCCCCGACTGGGCGAGGGCGGCCATGCAGGTGGCGGCGAACTCTTCGGCGGTCCCTGTTTGCGATGCCCACAGGACGACGATCGGCGCGCGCTCGGGCTCCTCGCCCCCGGTGGAATCCGGGGATGGCGCGGCGCCGGGAACGGCGCTTCGGGAGAACAGTCCGGCCAGGACACCGTCGATCCAGGCTCGGGTGGCCACGTCGAACGGGGCGGCGGCGGGAAGCGCAGGCACGCCGGGAGTGCCGTGACCCTCGTCGGTCCGCAGCCCCGCGATCAGCCCGGCGAGGTAGGTGCGCCCGGTTGCGTCGAGTGCGGGCGCCGGCTGCGCGGCAACACCGAGAAGGTCGGCGAGAGTGTCGATCCGGGACATGGTGTGCACCTCCGTCGGTGTCCGGCCGGGTGGGAGCGCCGAGGGCGGCGTGTGCGCCGGCGCCACCGCGGCGGGTGCCTCCGGCGCGCCGACGGCAGCGACCTTCGTCAGCGTGACCGCGCACGCCTTGAACTCCGGCTGCTGGGACACGGGGTCGATCGCATCGTTGGTGACGGCGTTGATTGCCAGGTACTCGCCGAACACGTCGTTCCAGTGGAACGGTGCGAAGCAGTTCCCCGGCCGCACCCGATCGGTGACGACGGCGGGGAGCACCGCGCGACCGCGGCGCGACGCCACCTCGACGCGATCCTTGTCGACGACGCCGAGTCGTGCGGCGTCGTCCGGGTGTAGTTCGACGAAGGGCCCGGGGTTCAGCTTGTTCAGCTTCGCGACCTTGCCGGTCTTGGTCATCGTGTGCCACTGGTGCGCCAGCCGTCCCGTGTTCAGCAGGAACGGGAAGTCGTCGTCGGGCATCTCGGCGGGCAGCATGTGCGGGCGGGCGAAGAACGCGGCCCGTCCGGTCGCGGTCGGGAACGCCAGGCGGGGCGTGGTGCCGTCGTCGCGGACGAGGAGATGTTGGCTCACACCGTCGTTGAGGTAGCGGATCGGGTGGCGGTCGGTCGTGACGTCGGGCGGGCACGGCCACTGCATCGGCGTCTGCCGCAGCCGCTCGTACGTGACGCCGCGCAGGTCGTATCCCGTTCGCGGATTGGCGAACTGCCTGATCTCCTCGAACACCTCCTCGGCCGACGCGTACGTGAAGGCGTCGGCATAGCCCATCTCGCAGGCGATCCGGGCGATGATCTGCCAGTCCGGGACGGACTGCCCGACCGGGTCGAGGGCCGGCCGCGAGAGCGTGAGGTTGCGTTCGGAGTTGATCATCACCCCGTCCGACTCGGTCCACAGCGCAGCGGGCAACAGGATGTCTGCGTACGCGTTGGTCTCGGTGTCGAGGTAGGCATCCTGGGCGATCACCAGGTCGGCCTTCTCCAGGCCCGCGAGCACGGTCCTGCGGTTGGCCACGCTCGCAACGGGATTGGTGCAGATGATCCAGCAGGCCTTGATCTCGCCGTCGGCCATGCGGGAGAACATGTCGATCGTTCCGCTGCCGACCTCCGTGGGCAGCGACCCCCGCGGGATGCCCCATCGGTCCTCGACGAAGTCGCGGTCGGCGGCGGACGTCACCGCACGCTGGCCGGGCAGACCCGGGCCCATGTAGCCCATCTCGCGACCGCCCATCGCGTTCGGCTGGCCGGTGAGCGAGAACGGACCGCTGCCGGGCTTGCAGATCGCGCCCGTCGCCAGGTGCAGGTTGCAGATCGCGTTGGTGTTCCACGTGCCGTGGGTGCTCTGGTTGAGTCCCATCGTCCAGCAACTGGTCCAGTTGGCTGCCTCGCCGATCCACTGCGCCGCGGTGCGGATGTCGGCCTCGGGAATTCCCGTGACCTCGCTGACCCGGTCAGGGGTGTACTCGGACAGGAAGGCGGGCATCTCGTCCCAGCCCTCGGTGAACTCGGCGATGAACTCGGGGTCGGTGTGTCCGTTCTCGGTGATCAGGTGCAGCAGCCCGTTGAGGAGGGCGAGGTCCGTGCCGGGCGCGATCTGCAGGAACAGGTCGGCCTTCTCCGCGGTCGCGGTCCGCCGGGGGTCGACGACGATGAGTCTCGCGCCCGCCTTGACCCGGTCCATCATCCGCAGGAAGAGGATGGGATGGCAGTCGGCCATGTTGGCGCCGATCACGAAGAAGACGTCCGCGTGGTCGAAGTCCTGATACGAGCCCGGTGGGCCGTCCGCGCCGAGCGACTGCTTGTAGCCGGTGCCCGCGCTCGCCATGCACAGCCGCGAGTTCGATTCGATCTGGTTGGTGCCGATGAAGCCCTTGGCCAGCTTGTTGGACAGGTACTGGGCTTCCAGCGACATCTGTCCCGAGACGTAGAGGGCGACCGCGTCCGGCCCGTGCTCGTCGACGATCGCGCGCAGTCGGGCGGCCGTTCGGGAGATGGCGGTGTCCGCCGATGCGGCCTGCGCAGGAGCCCCTCGTCGCGGTCGCAGGTAGGCCGATTCCATGCGGCCGGGTGCGGCCAGCAGATCGGCGGTCGTCGCCCCCTTCGTGCACAGGCGACCGAAGTTCGTCGGATGGTCCGTGTGTCCCGACGCTTTCGCCGCTCGTCTTCGGCCGGTCTCCGGATCCGTGGTGATGTCCAGGACGAGACCGCACCCGACGCCGCAGTAGGCGCAGAGTGTCTCGACCCTGTCATCGCTCCCGGTTTTCCCCACGCGTCCTCCGCCCATGACTCCTGGCCGACTGTTGTTGTGGTCGCCCGCCGGCTTCGGTCCGACACGATCGATCGTCGACGACCGATGTTTCGCGGTCCGTTCTCCGATGTTGCGGGTGTGTGACGGATGCCCACCCACTGTTTCCGTTTGCCCCGAGGCCCGGATCCGATCGGCCGGGCAGTGGGTTCCTCCGGGCGGCATCTCCTGAGTATGGAATGTAGACTCAGCTGCATGACCACGTTGGCGGACACGTTGTCCCTGCTGGGTGAACGGTGGGCGCTGCTCGTCGTCCGCGAGGTGTCGCTCGGACTGCGGCGTTTCGACGAGCTGCGGGACGCGACCGGGGCGCCGCGCACCGTGCTCTCGGATCGGCTCCACCGGCTCGTCGCGGCGGGGGTGCTGGCCACCCGCGAGTACTGCGTCCCCGGCAGCCGGGCGCGGCTCGAGTACACCCTCACCGACGCGGGCCTGGAGCTGCTTCCGGTTCTCGCTGCACTCACGGAATGGGGGGAGCGGCACCTCGAATCGGGCGCGGTGCCCGACGTGGCCTACCGGCACGGCGGCTGCGGCGGTCACGTCGGCATTCGCCTCGTGTGCGACTGCGGAACGGAAGTCGTTCCGGGACAACGGCTTCTCGCCCAGGTCAACCGATGATCACTCCATCCGACAGGAAGAAGGCCCGCTCGTGACGATCGCCACCACCTCCGATTCCCGGTTCGCCGCCGACGTCCTCGGCTCCGACCTACCGGTCCTCGTCGACTTCACCGCCGAGCGGTGCGGGCCCTGCCGGATGATCGCCCCGGTACTCGAACAGATCGCGGCCGAGCACCAGGGCCGAATGCGGATCGTGTCGCTCGACGTTGCCGCGAACCCCGTCGCGACCGGCGAGTACCAGGTGATGGGCACGCCGACCCTGGCGCTGTTCGTCGGCGGGGAACGGGTCGTCCGGCTCGTCGGCGCGAAGTCGAGGGTCGCGATCCTGCGCGAGATCGAACCGCACCTGCCGGGCGAGAACGGCTGACGTCACCGCGGCTCGGGCACGGCGGCCCACACCAGCTGCACGCTCCGCGGCAGGATCGGGGTCTCCAGCGCTATCGCCGTCGACGAGCGCAACACGTGCCTGCCGTCGACGATCTCGTTGATCACCCGCTGCAGGTCCGCGTGCGTGCGAGCCACGACGCGGATCAGCAGATCGCCTGCGCCGGTGGTCGTGTGGGCCTCGAGCACCTCGGGGATCGCGGACAGGTGCTCGATGACCGCGCTGTGCCCCTGCCCCTGCGCGATCTCCAAGGTCGCGAAGGCCGTCACCGGGAATCCCAGCGCCGCGGCGCCCAGGGTGGGGGAGCGGTCGGCGATCACGCCGGACCGTTCGAGCCGGTCGAGCCGCGACTGCACCGTTCCTCGCGCGACCCCGAGGCGCCGTGACGCCTCGAGCACCCCGATTCTCGGTTCGTCGTGCAGGAGTTCCAGCAGCATGGCGTCGAGGCGATCCGGTGTCATGGCGATCTCCTGATCACTTTGTCCAGACTCGAGGGCGTAGTGCCCAGCATTCTGTACACAATGACCAGCGTCAACGCTCGTGATTGCACAGCCGGCCTGCGCGTCCGACAGTGAGCTGTATGACCGCCGCCAGGTTGACCTCACACGAACGTGCCGCGCACCTGCGTTCCGCACAGTTGCGGCGACTCGTCGGACTCGTCGACCACGACGACGCCGCGGACCCGTTCCCCGTCGTGGGGATGGACGCGGTGGAGTTCGTGTGCGGCAACGCGACCCAGGCCGCGCACTACTTCACGTCGGCATGGGGGATGACCCTCGTCGCCTACGCCGGGCCCGAAACCGGTCGACGCGACCACAAGTCGTACGTCCTCGAATCGGGGTCGGCTCGGTTCGTGCTCAGCGGCGCAGTCGACCCGTCCAGTCCGCTCGCCGACCATCACCGCAGGCACGGCGACGGCGTCGTCGACCTCGCCCTCGAGGTTCTCGACGTCGACCGCTGCGTCGAGCACGCACGTCGTCACGGAGCCGTCGTCCTCGACGAACCGCACGACGTCAGCGACCGTGACGGCGTCGTCCGCCTCGCAGCGCTCGCCACCTACGGCAGCACCCGGCACACGCTCGTCGACCGGTCCGGGTACCGCGGGGTGTACCTACCCGGATTCGATTCCCGTACTTCGGGATTCACGCGCCGATCCGGATCGCCCGAGCGGGTGTTCGTGGCACTCGACCACGCCGTCGGCAACGTCGAGATGGGGCGGATGGACCACTGGGTGCGGTTCTACAACGAGGTCATGGGCTTCACGAACATGGCCGAGTTCGTCGGTGACGACATCGCCACCGAGTATTCGGCGCTCATGAGCAAGGTCGTCGCGAACGGCAACCATCGCGTCAAGTTCCCGCTCAACGAGCCCGCCGTCGGGCGCAAACGGTCGCAGATCGACGAGTACCTCGACTTCTACGGCGAACCCGGCTGCCAGCACCTCGCACTGGCCACCGACGACATCCTCGCCAGCGTCGACGCACTCCGAGCCGAGGGCGTCGAGTTCCTCGCGACACCCGACTCGTACTACGACGACCCGCAGCTCCGGGCCCGGATCGGCCGGGTCCGCGTGCCCGTCGACGAGCTCAAGGAGCGGGGCATCCTCGTCGACCGCGACGAGGACGGCTACCTCCTGCAGATCTTCACGACACCGTTGGGCGACCGGCCGACGATGTTCTTCGAACTGATCGAGCGGCACGGCTCGCTCGGCTTCGGCAAGGGAAACTTCAAGGCGCTCTTCGAGTCGATCGAGCGGGAACAGGCGGCGCGCGGGAACCTCTGACCTGCTCGCCCCGGGACGACGGTGGCGGCCGTCGGACCCCGGTGCGCCGGGCCGCCGCGTCGGTTCTCGCCCGGGCCGAGGGGAGTCGCGGGTACCCGCGTTCGCCGGTGGAGGTCGTCGTTCGGTCTCGTTGCGGTGGCGAACGGAGCCCGCATCGTGTTTCATCGGGGGACTATGAGCGCAGTCACTCGCATCGCACGAATCGGCACGGTCGCGGCCGGAGCCGTCGCCGTGCTTGCCTCCACCGCCGCCGTCGCAACGGCGGCCCCGACCGCCGCGTCGGTGGCCGAGCGGTTCACACCACTGGCCGGCGGGTCGCACACCGAATTCGTCGTCAACCCCGTCGTCACCCAGGACGACCTGCTCTACACGAACAAGGACGTCACGACGATCCCCGGCGTGCTGGCCCACAGCATCGACGGCCGCAACTTCTCGTTCTATCGGGTCGTCGACGGTGTCCGCATCTCGATGGCACGCATCAACGAGGTGTGCCTGCCCACCGGCGTCTGCCACGGACTCATCGTGGACGCGCCCAGCCCCGTCTTCTGATCGCCGGCCCCGCCGTCTGATCGACACCGACCGACCAACGCTCCGGTCGAGGCCCGGGACCCTGCGTCCCGGGCCTCGACCCGTTCGTGACCGGCCCGTCGACCACGCATCAACGACACCCTGTCGTTGTCCAGATATCGGGAACTGGGACACTGGGGGTCGTGACTGTCACCCCGCCTGATGCGTCCCGGTCCGCACAACTCTTCGAACGGGCCTCCGCGGTCATCCCGGGTGGCGTGAACTCCCCGGTCCGCGCGTTCGGGTCGGTCGGTGGCACGCCGCGGTTCATCGCCTCGGCGAAGGGCAGCACCCTCACCGACGTCGACGGCAACGACTACGTCGACCTCGTCTGCTCGTGGGGACCGATGATCCTGGGACACGCGCACCCCGCTGTCGTCGAGGCCGTGCGCGAGGCCGCCGTCGGCGGACTGTCCTTCGGTGCCCCGACCGAGGGCGAGATCGAACTCGCCGAACTGATCGTGAACCGCACGTCCGTCGAGCAGGTTCGCCTGGTCAACTCGGGCACCGAGGCGACGATGAGTGCCGTCCGCCTGGCCCGCGGCTTCACCGGCCGCACCAAGATCGTCAAGTTCGCCGGCTGCTACCACGGTCACGTCGACGCTCTGCTCGCCGAGGCCGGCTCCGGGCTCGCGACGTTCGCGCTGCCCACCTCGCCCGGTGTCACCGGCGCCCAGTCGTCCGACACGATCGTCCTGCCCTACAACGACCTCGCCGCGGTCGAAGAGGTGTTCGCCGCCCATCCCGGCGAGATCGCCTGCGTCATCACGGAGGCCGCCGCGGGCAACATGGGCGCGGTCGCGCCGCAGCCCGGATTCAACCTGGGCCTGCGCCGACTGTGCACCGAGCACGGTGCTCTGCTGATCATGGACGAGGTCATGACCGGCTTCCGCGTCAGCCGCTCCGGTTGGTACGGCATCGACGGGGTCGCGGGCGACCTCACCACCTTCGGCAAGGTGATGAGCGGCGGCCTGCCCGCCGCGGCGTTCGGTGGCCGTGCCGACGTCATGAACCACCTCGCGCCTGCCGGTCCCGTGTACCAGGCGGGCACCCTGTCGGGTAATCCGGTCGCCGTCGCCGCCGGCCTTGCCAGCCTCAAAGCCGCAGATCAGGACGTCTACGACGCCCTCGAGCGGAACGCCGCGACGCTCGGCCGCCTGCTCGGTGACGCACTCCACGAGGCAGGTGTGCGGCACCAGGTGCAATTTGCAGGCACCATGGTGAGCGTGTTCTTCGCCGACCGACCCGTCACCAACTACGCGGAGGCGAAGGCCAGCGACACCTGGCGGTACCCCGCCTTCTTCCACGCGCTGCTCTCCCGCGGCGTGTACGCACCGCCCAGCGCGTTCGAGGCATGGTTCGTCTCGTCCGCGCTCGACGACGCCGCATTCGACCGCATCGCCGAGGCCGTCCCCGCCGCGGCAGCGGCCGCAGCAGCGGCGACGCCGAGCAGCTGACCCGAACCTGACAGACCACGCCCACGCACCCGGAGCAGACCACGTGACAAGCCCCCAGCAGACGCCGTCCGCAGAGCCCGCCGCATCCCGCACGATCGTCCATGTCCTGCGCCACGGCGAGGTCCACAACCCGAAGGGCATCCTCTACGGGCGACTCCCCGGCTACCGGCTCTCCGTCACGGGGCAGGCGCAGGCCCGCACGGTCGCGTCGGTGCTGTCGGGCCACGACATCACCCATGTCGTGGCGTCGCCGCTGCAGCGCGCCCAGGAGACGGCCACCCCGATCGCCAGCGCGCACGGGCTGACGCTCGCCACCGACGACAACCTCATCGAGGCGGCCAACGACTTCGAAGGCCTGAAGGTGTCGGTCGGGGACGGTGCGCTGCGTCGCCCGCGGCACTGGCTCAAGCTGCGTGACCCGTTCACGCCGTCGTGGGGTGAGCCGTACCTGCAGATCGCGCACCGGATGCTGGCCGCCGTCAACGCCGCCCGCGTCGCGGCCGTCGGGCACGAGGCCGTCTGCGTCAGCCACCAGCTGCCGGTGTGGACGCTTCGCCGGTTCCTGGAGGGTGAGCGGCTCTGGCACGACCCGCGGAACCGGCAGTGCGCGCTGGCGTCGTTGACCTCCCTCGTCTACGAGGGCGACACCCTCGTCGACATCGTCTACTCCGAGCCGGCAGGAGCGTCGGATCCGACGGTGACCGGGGCATGACCAGGTGCTTCGCGCTCGTCCGCGGTTCCGGGGTCTCTGGACCACCGAAACGCGCACGAGCGCTCGCCGCCCTGCTGTCGTGCCTGGTCCTGGGGACCGTGGCCACCGCCTGCGCCACCGGCGACGACGCCGTCGCGACCGGCGGCACCTTCGACTTCGTCTCGCCCGGCGGCCAGACGGAGATCCTCTACGACCCGCCCGCCGACCGCGGAACCATCGGCAACCTCACCGGCGAGAACCTCATGGACGAGGGGCAGACCCTGTCCCTGTCCGACTTCGAGGGCCAGGTCGTCGTCGTCAACCTGTGGGGCCAGTGGTGCGGACCGTGCCGCGGCGAGGCCGACGACCTCGAGAAGGTCTACGAGGCCACCAAGGACCAGGGCGTCGCGTTCCTCGGCATCAACGTCAAGGACCCACAGCGCGACAAGCCGCAGGACTTCGTCACCAACTACGGCGTGACCTTCCCGTCGATCTGGGATCCGTCGATGCGCAGCCTCGGTGCTCTCGGCGGCAGCTACCCGACGAGCGTCATCCCGTCCACGCTCATCCTCGACCGCCAACACCGCGTCGCGGCCGTGTACCTGACGGCGCTGCTCGCTGACGACCTGCAGCCCGTGGTGGAGAGGATCGCGGCGGAGCAGTGAACAGCATGATTCTCGCGCAGGGCGTCGGCGAGACCTTCCAGTCCACCGCGGCGTCCGGGCCGCTCCTGCTCGCGTTCCTCGTCTGCATCCTCGCCGGGCTCGTCTCGTTCGCGTCGCCGTGCGTCGTGCCGCTCGTCCCCGGCTACCTGTCGTACCTGGCCGGCGTCGTCGGAGCGGAGGCGCCGCCGGTGACCGCCGAGCAGGCCGTCGTGCGCACCGAGACGCGGACCGCACGACTGCGGGTCGCAGGCGCGGCGGGGCTGTTCGTCGCCGGCTTCACGGTCGTGTTCGTGCTGGCCACGATGACGGTGTTCGGGACGATGTCGGCGCTGTCGGTGAACCGCGAGATGTTCCAGCGGATCGGCGGCGTCGTCACGATCGCGATGGGCCTGGTGTTCATCGGACTCGTGCCCGCGCTGCAACGCGACGTGCGGTTCGAGCCGCGCCGGATCTCCGGACTGGTCGGGGCGCCGCTGCTCGGCGGCGTGTTCGCACTCGGCTGGACGCCGTGCCTCGGCCCGACGCTGACCGGTGTGCTCACCGTCGCCGCAGGCACCGAAGGGGCCACAGCCGCCCGCGGACTGGTCCTGATGATCGCCTACTGCCTCGGGCTCGGTCTGCCGTTCGTGATCCTCGCGTTCGGGTCGGCCGGCGCGCTGCGCGGAGTCGGCTGGCTTCGCCGCAATGCCCGCGTCATCCAGGTCTTCGGTGGCGTGATGCTCGTGGCGGTCGGTGTTGCGCTGGTGACCGGTGCCTGGGACGTGTTCGTGGGATGGGTGCGGGATGCATTCGTCTCGGATGTGACGCTGCCGATCTGATGACGGCAGACGAGAAGGAGGACGCAGTGACGGACGAGAGCCGGACCGCGGTTCCACGGCAGTCCGCCGCGGGACGCCTGGTTGCCCTCGTGCGCAACACCTGGCGCGGACTGACATCGATGCGGACCGCGCTGGTCCTGCTGTTCCTGCTCGCCATCGCGGCGATCCCCGGGGCGCTGCTGCCGCAGCGCAGTCTCAACGCGGGCAAGGTCGACGAGTACATCGCCAACCGCCCGACGCTGGGTCCCTGGATGGACCGCCTCGAACTGTTCGACGTGTTCGGCAGCTTCTGGTTCACCGCCATCTACGTGCTGCTGTTCGTCTCGCTGATCGGCTGCATCACCCCGCGGTGCTGGGAGCACTTCCAGGCATTGCGCACCAAACCGGTCGCGGCGCCGCGCAGGCTGTCGCGCCTGCCGCACCACTCGGAGACCGTCGTCGCCGCCACCCCGGACGAGGTCGTCACGGGTGCGCTGAGCCGGCTGCGCGGCTGGAAGACCGTCACCCGCTCGGGCGACGACCTGCGCGGGGGCCGCCCCGGAGAGATCACCGTGTCCGCGGAGAAGGGCTACCTGCGCGAGGCGGGGAACCTCGTGTTCCACCTGTCGCTCGTCGGACTTCTCGCCGCGATCGCCGTCGGCAAGCTGTTCGGCTACGAAGGTCAGGTCATCGTCATCGCCGACGGCGGCCCCGGAATCTGCACGACCTCGCCCGCCGCGTTCGACTCGTTCCGCGCGGGCAACGTCGAGGACGGCACCGGCATGACGCCGCTGTGCGTGAAGGTCAAGGACTTCACCGCCGACTACCTCGAGAACGGTCAGGCCGAGATGTTCACCTCGAACGTCGAGTACCAGGCGGGCGACGACCTCGCGACCGACACGTGGCGCGAGACCCAGCTGCGCGTCAACCATCCGCTTCGGGTCGCGGGCGACCGCGTCTACCTGCAGGGCCACGGTTACGCGCCGACCTTCACGGTCACGTTCCCGAACGGGGAGACCCGCACGGAGACGCTGCAGTGGCGCCCGGACGACGCGACGACGTTCCTGTCGAGCGGTGCGATGCGGTTCGATCCGCCGGGCGGCATGTATCCGGACGAGACGGAACGCCGGAAGAACCAGATCGGTATCGAGGGCTTGTTCGCTCCGACGGCGCTGTTCCACGGCGAGTTGCTGACGTCGAGCTTCCCGGCCCTCAGTGATCCCGCGGTGGCCATCGACGTCTACAAGGGCGACACCGGACTCGACACCGGTAACCCGCAGTCGATCTTCTCGCTGAGCAAGGAACTGGTGAATCAGGGCCGGATGGTGAAGGAGGCCCGGGTGAATCTGTACCCGGGCGAGTCCACGACCCTGTCCGACGGCACCGTGGTCCGGTTCGACGGCGCGACGGACTTCGTCAACCTGCAGGTGTCGCACGATCCGGCGCAGACATGGGTGCTGGTGTTCGCGGTGACGATGCTGGGTGGGCTGCTGGTGTCGTTGCTGGTCAAGCGGCGTCGCGTCTGGGTGCGTGTGTACCCGGCGCCGGCCGGACAGGATGCCGACACGGTGTCGGATACATTGGTCGAGGAACCACGACGTACCGTAGTAGAGCTGGGCGGGCTCGCCCGCACGGATCAAGCCGGCTGGGGCGACGAGTTCGACCGGCTCGCAGAGCGGCTGCTCGAAGACCTCGGGCGACCGACCGACACACCGCACAGCCGCGACTGACGCGCAGGAGAGACAAAGCATGCCGATCAACGAGACCTTGTCGCACTACAGCGACCTGGCGTTCGAATCCGCGTTCGCGATCTTCGTTCTGGCGTTCGTACTGCTCATTGCGCAGTACGCGACGACCAGGGCCCGTGCCGTTCAGGAGCGCGAGCTGGTCGCCGCAGGCGGGGTGCCCGCCGCGTCGTCCGCGCAGGTCCCCGGCAGGGTGAGCGAGCCGCAGGGCAAGCCGATGTCCGAGCGGCTCGGCAACATGGCGATGTCCGTGCTCGTCGTCGGTGTCGTCCTGCAGTGGGCGGCCATCGTCCTGCGCGGCTTCGCCACCGAGCGCTTCCCGCTGGGCAACATGTACGAGTTCGTGAGCATGGCAGTCGCCGTGGCGACTGCAGTCGGCGTCGCGACGCTCCGCAAGCAGCAGTACCGGTCGCTGTGGGCGTTCCTGTTGATCCCGGTGCTGATCCTGATGTTCCTCGCGGGCACGGTGCTCTACGCGGACGCGGCACCCGTCGTCCCCGCGTTGCGGTCCTACTGGCTGCCCATCCACGTGACCATCATCAGCGTCGGCAGTGGCATCTTCCTCGTCTCCGGCGTCGCCAGCATTCTGTTCCTGTTGCGCATCCGGCAGCCCAAGGGGGAGGAGTCGACCGGTCTCCTCGGCCGGCTCGCGGCCCGGCTGCCCGACGCGCAGACCCTCGACCGGCTCGCCTACAAGACGACGATCGTCGCGTTCCCGATCTTCGGTGCGGGCGTCGTACTCGGGGCGATCTGGGCGGAAGCCGCGTGGGGTCGATTCTGGGGCTGGGACCCGAAGGAGACCGTCTCCTTCATCACCTGGGTCATCTACGCCGCGTACCTCCACGCACGTGCGACCGCGGGCTGGCGCGACACGCGCGCCGCGTGGATCAATGTCGCCGGCTTCGTCGCGATGCTGTTCAACCTCTTCATCATCAACATGGTGGTGTCCGGGTTGCACTCCTATGCCGGTCTGAACTGACCTTTCGTCGGATGGCGGACGTTCGGTTCACGTCACCGCACGGAGTGGATAACGCTACGTGCGCGGAACCGTGGCGGACTTGTTACCGCTTATCTCAGGTGGGTGCATGTACTGGACACACTTGGTAACGGATGATCGAGGCATGCGGACAAGGGGGCGTGGGCGCCGACTGCGGATACTGGGCGTGGTCGCCCTGTGTGCCGCGCTGCTCCTGGTGGTCGGTGTCGTTTCAGGGGTCTTCTCGAAGCCGAAGGACGACGCCCCGACCGTGCTCGCGAGCTACATGGACGCCCTCAACGACGGTGACATCGACGAGGCCGCCGAGCTGACGTCCTATCCGAACGCCGCCAGGGACGCGATGGCGCAGGCGTTCGACGCGTTGTCGCCGGAGTCGGTGGAGTTCGAGGTCAACCAGATCATCAACCTCGACGTGGATTCCGGAATGTTCAACGGCGTCGCCACCTGGAATCTCGGCAAGGACAGGTCCTGGACCTACAACGTGGACGGCTGGGTCCGCCATCTCTCCGTCGGGTGGCGAGTGTCGTGGAACCCCGGCACCTTCATGCCGGGAATCGGCAACGGACGGACCGTCCGGCTGGACCGGACCGACGCCGCCCCGCCCACGGTGTTCGACATCGCGGGCAAGCCCATGATGACCGAGCAGACCATCAACGCGGTTCGCCTCGACCCCACCCTGACCCGGGATCCGATCGCCAGCTCGATCGCGCTCGCGAAGGCGATCGAGCCGGTCGCGCCGCTGATCACCGCGGAGGAACTGCAGCAGGAACTCGCGGCGTCGAACGGTGAGCGCATCACGGCCGTCAACCTGCGCGACGGCGACTACGCCGTTCTCGAGGACGACCTGCGCAGGGTTCCGGGCGTCGTGGTCGAGAGCAACCCGCGCCTGATCACCATCGACCGCCGGGTGTACGGACCGGTCGTCGACGCGATGCGCAGCGTGTGGCAGGCCAACCGCGACGAGACGCAGGGCTGGGCGATCAACTCGGTCGACCCGAACGGACAGGTCACCCGGCTCACCGGCCACCAGGGACCGCCCGGACCCGACATCCGGTCCACGATCGAGCCGCGCATGCAGATGGCCGCAGCCGACGCGGCGGTCAGCGTCGGAACCCCGTCCGCGATCGTCGTGATGCAGCCGTCGACGGGCGCGATCCTCGCAGCCGCGCAGAACAATCAGGCCAGCGAGGTCGGGCCGATCGCCTTCACCGGCACCTATCCGGCGGGATCGACCCTCGACCTGGTGCGCACCGCCGCGCAGGCGCAGGGCGTCGACGTCGAGCAGGCCGCGAAGCAGCTCGGGATCGGTCTGCAGTACAAGATTCCCAACCTCGAACAGGAGACGGTGTCCTTCGCGGGTGACGGCCCCAACCTGATGCGGGGAACCTCCGACCGTGACGACGACGCCGAGGTCAGCCCGTTCGGGATGGCACTGGTCGCGGCGTCCATCGCGCGCGGCGCCCCGACGGTCCCGATCATCGCGGCCGGGCAGCCCGCGACCACCGACGAGGAGCTGGCGCAGTTGCCCGCACCGGTCACCGACCAGTTGCGGGGGATCATGCGCGCGACCGTCCACGGCGGTCCGGCCTCATTGCTCGCGGGCTGGGGTGACCTGATCGGCGCGACCGGTAACCACGGCGACGACCAGTGGTTCTACGGCTCGAAGGGCGACCTCGCGTTCGCCGTCTACGTCGAGGACGCCGACGGCAGCGACCTCGCGGTCAAGGTGACGGACCGGCTGTTCAAGGCACTGGCCAAGCCGTCGGAGTGACCGGTCGGGCGACGGGTCACTCCTTGGGGTCGCTCGCGTTCCCGTCCGGTGTCTCGCCGGACTTGCGGTGATTCTGCCGGTCGACCTGCCACAGGAATTCTGGGTCGTCGTCCGGCCCGACCACTCCTCTAGCGGGGGTCCTTGTGTCGGGCCCGAATCCCTTCCACAGCAGCACGGCAAGCGTCACCAGTCCGATGAGCGCCAACAGGTAGATCACGACGCACCTCCTTCATCCCAGGCTAGTCGCACGGACAGGCCCGTCACAGGGCGAAGGGCACCTTCGGCCGGCCGGACCGGTCGAAGGTGCCCTTCACCATGGAATTGTCAGACGGAGACGATCACCGACGAGCCGTGGCCGAACAGGCCCTGGTTGGCGGTGATGCCGACGCGGGCGCCGTCGACCTGACGGCCCTCGGCCTGCCCACGCAGCTGCCAGGTCAGCTCGCAGACCTGCGCGAGCGCCTGGGCCGGGACGGCCTCACCGAAGCACGCCAGACCACCGGACGGGTTGACCGGGATCCGACCACCGATCGTGGTGTCGCCTGCGCGGAGCAGGTGTTCGGCCTCGCCGCGCTTGCACAGCGCGAGATCCTCCATCCAGTCCAGTTCGACGGAGGTCGCGAGGTCGTACACCTCGGCCACGTCCACGTCCTCGGGGGAGATGCCCGCCTCCTCGTAGGCGGCGTACCCGATGGACTCCTTGAACGTGCGCTCGGGCGCAGGCACGGCCGATGCCGACTCGGTCGAGAAGTTCGGCATGTCCATGATCGTCTGCGGGAACGTCGGCGTGACAGTCGAGATCGCCTTGATCTTCACCGGATCGACGATGCCCTTCTTGCGGGCGTACTCCATCGAGGTCAGCACGATCGCGGCGCCACCGTCGGACGTGGCGCAGATGTCGAGCAGGTGCAGCGGGTCCGCGACCATCGGGGACGCCAGCACGTCCGCGGCCGCGACCTCCTTGCGGTACCGCGCGTACGGGTTGTTCAGGCCGTGCTTGGCGTTCTTGACCTTGACCGCGGCGAAGTCCTCGACGGTGGCTCCGTACAGGTCGATGCGGCGGCGCGCGTTGAGCGCGAAGTAGCCGGGGTTGGTCATGCCCATCAGGCGGAAGCGCAGCCAGTCCGGATCGTCCCAGCGCTCACCCGCGTTCGGGGCCAGGAAGCCCTTCGGTGTGGTGTCCGCGCCGACGACGAGCGCGACGTCGGACAGGCCGGCCAGGATGCGGGCGCGGGCGGTGTCGAGGGCCTGTGCGCCGGTCGCGCAGGCGGCGTACGAGGTGGCGACGCGGGCGCCGTTCCAGCCGAGTGCCTGGGCGAACGTCGCACCTGCGACGTATCCGCCGTAGCCGTTGCGGACGGTCTCGCCGCCGACGATGTAGTCGACGTCCTGCCAGTCGACGCCGGAGTCGGCGAGGGCGGCGCGGGCCGCGGCGACGCCGTACCTGACGAACGGCTGACCCCACTTGCCCCAGGCGTGCATGCCGACGCCGAGGATCGCCACATCGTGGTTGCTGCTCATGCCTGTGCCCCGTTCTGTGCGGTGACCGGCTTCCAGCGCCAGATCGTGCGATCACCGGTCTCGTCGGTGTAGAGCGTCTCGACGACCAGCTCCACCTCGTTGCCCACCTTCAGGTCCGCGACGCCGAAGCCGTCGGCGACCTGGCCGAGGACGACGAGGCCCTCCGCGAGCTCGACCGCGGCGAGCGCGAACGGCACATACGGGTCGGTGGTCGGGATGTACGGGGCCGGCGGCTTGTACTGCGCGTCGGTGTACGACCAGACGGTGCCGCGGCGGGACAGTTCGACGTCGTCGAACTCCTCGCCCGCGCACGCCGGGTTTTTGCAGAAAGTGGTTTCCCGGGGGAAGGAGATCGTGCCGCAGGACCGGCACGAACTTCCGATCAGGGCCGGCTCCGGGCCGGTGGTGAACCAGCCCTCGACGGCGGGGGTCGCGTCGCTCATCAACGTCCTCATCTGCTGGGGCAACCCGCTCGGATCACGACACGAACGGGTAGAACGTGTTGCAGTATTACACGAATTCGGTCCGCGGCGAGGGAGAGTTCCCGGCCAGCGAGAGGCGAGATCCCGGTATAGGTTGAGCGGCATGGCCGCCGCCGGCTCGCGTGACGCCACCTCGATCGAGGTCGGCGACCGGTCGGTGCGCATCTCCCACCCCGACCGCGTCTACTTCCCGGCGAGCGGGACAACCAAACTCGACCTCGCCCGGTACTACCTCGCCGTCGGCGACGGCATCGTCCGCGCGCTCCGGGAGCGGCCGTGCATGCTGCACCGATTCCCCGACGGGCTGGACGGCGGCAAGGTGCACCAGAAGAGGGTGCCGCGCGGGGCGCCGGACTGGCTGCACACGGTCCGCGTCCACTTCCCGCGTTACAACCGCGACGCCGACGAACTGTGCGTCACCGAACTCGCCGACGTCATCTGGGCGGTGCAGATGTCGACCGTCGAGTTCCACCCGTGGAACAGCAGGCGCGCGGACGTCGAGAAGCCCGACGAGTGGCGCATCGACCTCGATCCCATGCCCGACTGCACGTGGGAACGGGTGCTGCGGGTCGCGGGCGTGGTGCGGGAGGTGCTGGGCGAACTCGGCGCCGTCGGCTGGCCGAAGACGTCGGGGGGCCACGGACTCCACGTCTACGTGCGAATCGCGCCGGACCACGGGTTCACCGACGTTCGGCGTGCGGCACTGGCGTTCGCGCGGGAAGTCGAGCGCCGCGCACCCGGCGACGCCACCACCACGTGGTGGCGCAAGGATCGGGATCCGGCGGCGCTGTTCGTGGACTACAACCAGAACGCCCGGGACCACACAATGGCTGCGGCCTACTCGGTGCGGGGCGTCCCCGACGGGCGGGTGTCCGCGCCCCTGCGCTGGGACGAGGTGAACGACGCCGTCCCGGCGGACTTCACGCTCGCGACGATGCCCGACCGGTTCGCGCGGCTCGGCGACCTGCATGCGGGCATCGACGATGCGGTGTACGACATCGCGACCCTGCTCGAGTGGGCCGACCGGGACGAGCGGGACGGCGCCGAGACGCCACCGGAGCCCGACTAGGACCGTCGGCTCCGCCTAGTGGACGACAGTGGCCTCGGTGGTGAGCGACTGCAGCAGTGCCATGACCTCGGACTCGCGGAAGCGGCGATGGCCACCGGGGGTGCGGAGGGAGCCGAGACGTCCGGCGTGCGCCCAGCGCGTGACCGTCTTGGGGTCGACGTGGAACAGGGCAGCCACCTGACCAGGGGTCAGAAGTGATTCCTGGGTGGCGTGGAACGCGGGAACGCTCATCGAAACCCTCCTTGGGTAGCAGGTCGGACGACAGTGCTGCACATGGTGGCACTCGGACCCCCGGGTACTCGAACTGTCTAAGTTCGGTAAAGGGGAGGTAATTCGCAAATCGGTCAAGTCCGGCAGTCTGCGGTGCCGGCGTCGAGGTCGGTAACCTGGGAGGGTGATTGATACACCCACCCCCGGCTCCACCCCGTCCAGTCCCAAGAACAAACTCGCACGCAACCTCGCGCTCTACACCCTCGCCCGGCTCGCCCTGGTCGTCGTCATCGCCGCGATCATCCTCGGCGTCAGCAGTCTCGTGGGTGCCCAGATCCCGCTCCTCGTCGCGGCGATCTTCGCGGTCATCATCGCGATGCCGCTGTCACTGGTGCTGTTCAAGAAGCTGCGCACACAGGTGAACGAGCAGATCTCCGCCGTCGACGCCCAGCGCCGACAGGACCGCGACGAACTCCGCTCGAAGCTGCGCGGCGACCGGTGACCCCGTCCGTCGTCGATCGCAGTGGGCCGCGTGACTGGGTGGACACCGCGGTCCGGCTGATCGACGCGGACACCCAGCGCAGTGCCGACACCCACCTGCTGAGGTACCCGCTGCCACCCGAGTGGAACGTCGCGCTCTACCTCAAGGACGAGTCGACGCACGTCACCGGCAGCCTCAAGCACCGGCTCGCACGGTCGCTGTTCCTGTACTCGATCTGCAACGGCTGGATCACCGAGAACACCACGGTGATCGAGGCGTCGTCGGGATCGACCGCCGTCAGCGAGGCGTACTTCGCGAAACTGCTCGGCCTCGACTTCGTCGCCGTGGTGCCCCGCAAGACCAGTCCCGCGAAGATCGCGCTCATCGAAGCGCAGGGCGGACGCTGTCACCTCGTCGACCGGCCCTCCGAGATCTACAGCGAGGCGCAGCGGCTCGCCGACGAGGTCGGCGGGCACTACATGGACCAGTTCACGCACGCGGAACGCGCGACGGACTGGCGCGGCAACAACAACATCGCGGAGAGCATCTTCCATCAGATGCGACTCGAGCAGCACCCCGTACCCGACTGGGTCGTCGTCGGTGCGGGCACCGGCGGCACGAGCGCCACCATCGGCCGCTACATCCGATACCGGCGCCACGCCACCCGACTCCTCGTCGTCGACCCCGAGAACTCGGCGTTCATCGGCGGCTACGAGACCGGCTCGAGCGACTACGAGACCGGCATGCCGTCCCGGATCGAGGGCATCGGCCGGCCTCGCGTCGAGCCGTCGTTCGTCGGCCAGGTCGTCGATCGCATGACCACCGTCCCGGATGCCGCGTCCATCGCCGCCGCCCGCCACGCGAGCACCGTGATCGGGCGTCGCGTCGGCGGCTCCACCGGCACGAACCTGTGGGGTGCGTTCGCACTGCTCGCCGACATGATCGCGAGCGGGCGCAGTGGTTGCGTGGTGACGCTGATCTGCGACGGCGGCGAACGCTACGCCGACACGTACTTCGACGACGACTGGGTGCGGGACCAGGGGTTCGACCTCACCGGGCCGACCGACGTCCTGAACACCTTCGCCGCGACGGGTCGCTGGACCGCCGGCTGACTCGATCCGTCACGGCAAAGGCGCTGCAGCACCCGGGTCACGGTGTGACGACAGCGTGCTCGTCGGTGTCGGCGAACTGGGTGCGGTAGAGCTCCCCGTACCGGCCGCCCGTGGCGAGGAGTTCGGTGTGCGTGCCCCGTTCGACGACGCGACCACCCTCGACGACCAGGATCTGGTCGGCGGCGCGAATGGTCGACAGGCGGTGCGCGATCACCACCGACGTCCGGCCCGCGAGAGCCTCACCGAGGGCCTCCTGCACCGCCGCCTCCGACGTCGAATCCAGGTGGGCCGTGGCCTCGTCCAGGATCACCACCCGGGGGTGTGCGAGCAGCAACCGGGCGATGGTCAGCCGCTGACGTTCCCCGCCGGACAGGCGGTACCCGCGTTCACCGACCACGGTGTCCAGTCCGTCGGGTAGTGACCGGATCAGCTCGTCGAGCCGCGCCCGGCCGAGCACCTCCCACAGTTCCGCCTCTGTCGCCGACGGCCCCGCCAGCAGCAGGTTCGCCCGGATCGACTCGTGGAACAGGTGGCCGTCCTGGGTGACCATCCCGACAGCCGCCCGGATCGAATCCGCGGACAGGTCGCGAACGTCGACACCGCCGAACCGGACCGCTCCGCTGTCGGTGTCGTAGAGCCGCGGCAGCAGCTGCGCGATCGTCGACTTGCCGGCCCCGGACGACCCGACCAGTGCGATCATCTGGCCCGGTTCGGCGCGGAACGAGACGTCGTGCAGCACCTCGACGCCGCCGCGATTGTCGAGGGTGGCGACCTCTTCGAGTGACGCCAGCGACACCTGGCTCGCAGCCGGATACGCGAAACGCACATGGTCGAACTCGACGGACAGCGGCCCGTCCGGCAGCGGCGTCGGATCGGTGGGTTCGACGATCAGCGGGCGCAGGTCGAGGACCTCGAAGACCCGCTCGAAGCTGACCAGCGCGCTCATCACCTCGACGCGGGCCGACGCGAGTGCGGTCAGCGGCGCGTACAGACGCGTCAGCAGCAGTGCCAGTGCCACCACGGACCCCGGCTCGAGCCTGCCGTTCAGCGCGTACCAGCCGCCGAGGCCGTACACCAGCGCCAACGCCAGCGCGGACACCAGCGTCAGCGAGGTGACGAACGCGGACTGCGTCATCGCGGTGCGGACACCGATGTCGCGGACGCGGTGCGCGCGGACCTCGAACTCCGCGGACTCCTCGCGCGGCCGGCCGAACAGCTTGACCAGGGTGGCGCCGGGCGCGGAGAACCGTTCGGTCATCTGCGTGCTCATCGTCGCGTTGTGATCGGCCGCCTCCCGCTGCAGGACGGCCATCTTCGCGCCGATCCGGCGGGCAGGCAGGACGAACACCGGTAGCAACAGCAGCGACAGGACCGTGATCTGCCACGAGATCCCGAGCATCACGATCAGCGTCAACACCAACGTCACGAGGTTCGCGACGACCCCGGACAGGGTGTCGCTGAAGGCGCGCTGCGCGCCGATGACATCGTTGTTGAGCCTGCTCACGAGGGCACCTGTGCGGGTGCGGGTGAAGAACGCGATAGGCATCTTCTGCACGTGGTCGAAGACCGTCGTGCGCAGGTCGAGGATCAGGCCCTCACCGATGTTCGACGACAGGTACCGGTTGTACAGGCCGAGCGCCGCTTCCACGACGGCGATCACGGCGATCGCCACCGCCAGCCACACGACCACCGACGCGTCGGTACCGGAAACGATCGCGTCGACCACCCGTCCCGCCAGCACCGGAGTCGCGACCGCCAGTGCCGCGCTGGCGACGCTGACGACCAGGAACAGTGTGATCGCCCGCCGGTGCGGCCTCGCGAACGTCAGGATGCGCCGCACCGTCGCCATCGAGAACGGCCTGCGGTCGTTCTGGGCGTTCATCATGCGGTACATGGAATTCCAGGCGACCGATTCCATACTCATGGTCGCGCCCCGCTCGTGCTCATGACCGACTCCGCTCGTCACCTACGTGTACTTCCGTGTGCAACGTACGGACTGCGTCCGACAATCCCGAAACGGAGCGATGAACAGTCCCGAAGCTCAGGGGCAGCGGGCGGGCGCGTCCTCGGCGAAGGGCTCGTCGTCGGGGAGGACGTACGTGACGAGCATGACGAGGGGGGTCGTGCCCAGGTTGAGCCCGACGTGGTCGCCGCCGGGCTCCTCCGTGACCCACGACCCGGCGGGGGAGTCGACCCGCGAACAGTCGGCGAGTACCCGGGAGAGCGTTCCCGCTACGACGAGACCCTGCACATGTCCGTTGTGGTGGTGCCAGCCGGTGCTCCCGCCCGGCGCGATCTCGATGCGCCGCAGTGTGCCCTCGACCTCGTCCGGGACCGGGGGATGGCCCGCCGGTGGCGGCGGGATCAGCGAGGGTGCGAGTTCGAGTTCGGCGAGTGTCTCCGCGGTGACGCCCTGCGGTGGCGTCGCGGCTGCGGGTGCGGTGAAACCGATCGTCGCGGCGACGGCGAGGGCTCCGGCTGTGGTGAGACGGGGTGTCGAGGTGCGCATGGCCGTGTCCGTTCGTCGGTTCGTCGGTTCGGCGGTGTCAGTTCCCTCGGGGCGCGCTCGCGGTGGGGCGGCGCCTCGGAACGCTCTTCTCCGCACCCATCGTCCCGCACCCGGTCCCGGGTCGAGGGGAATTTGCGGTGAGGGGTCCCCATCTGGAACAGGTTCTCGCTAGGGTCTGAGCCCATGCGCATTCGTCGTACCTTCGCCATGTCCGCTCTCGCGGTGACCGCCGCTGCCGCGGCATTCGTCCTCACCGCGGGACCCGCCTCGGCCACCCCGG
Organism: Rhodococcus sp. Q; assembly: GCF_005503035.1. Lineage (NCBI taxonomy): Bacteria > Bacillati > Actinomycetota > Actinomycetes > Mycobacteriales > Nocardiaceae > Rhodococcus > Rhodococcus sp. Q. The sequence goes on along the minus strand of NZ_SCOY01000006.1, from coordinate 69,979 downwards.
CGGTGTCGGCCGACCCGACGCGCGTCGACTCGGAACTGGAGGCGATCGCCCGTTCCTACATCGATGCCCTGGTCACGCACGACGCGTCCGCCGTGCCCTTCGCGCCGGACGCGACCCGCGTCGAGGCCGGCCTCAAGACCGGGTTCAACGGTGCGCAGCTGCGCTGGGACCTCGACCACGGTCCGCAGTACCGCGTCATCCAGGGCATCCGGGACCTCGAACTGTCGGAGGGGAACGGCGTGGTGTCCGCGCGTTTCCTCCTCGACGCCGGTTTCGCGGGCGCGAAGCTGATGACCGTCGAGATCGCGGAGACGTTCGAGATCACGGACGGATCGATCCGGACGATCGTCGCGCACATCACCCCGAAGTTCGGCGTCTGACGTCCCTCCCGCTCTGACGCCTGCGGCGCCGCACACCGACTCCGGTGGCGGCGCCGCTCGCGTCGTCAGCCCTTGCTGATCACCTGGGATGCGAGGGCCGTGCCCGCGGCGACGACGCCAACGGACGGCCACGCGCCGATCTTCTTCGCCAGTGGGTGCGAGCCCCCGAACGCGCCGACGTAGGTGCCGACGAGCGCCGCGGTGCGGGCGGGCCCCGATGTCCGAGCCCAGTTCGTCGCGCACACCGTGCCGACCGCGGCGAGGACCGCTCCTCCGAGGGGGCGGTTACCGGTCTGTCGTGCGACGGCGTATCCGCCGACGAGTCCGGCTGCGGCGAGGGCCGATACGGCGGTCTTGGGCAGTGCCATTTCTGATTCTCCTGCTCGGTTCGGTTGACTCACTCCACGGTAGCGCGTCAACTTTTGTTGACATGCCGGGGTCGTCAACCTAGATTGACATGTATGACCGAGGCAACGAATCTCGCGGCAGCCGCGGGCAGTCCTGATCCCCAGGTAGGCCTGCGTGCGGTGCTTGCCCTCCGACGCTTGCTGGAACGGCTCGAGGCGCTGCAGGTGCAGAGCGCCCGCGACCAGGGCTGGTCCTGGCAGGCGATCGCCGACGCACTCGAGGTCAGCAGGCAGGCCGTACATCAGAAGCACAATCGACGAGGACGGAAGTGACCATGTTCGAACGTTTCAGTGCGCAGGCGCGCTCTGCGGTCGTTGCGGCTCAGGTCGAGGCGAGGGAACTGTCCGCGTCACGGATCGGCTCCGAGCATCTGCTGCTCGGAGTCGTTGTCGTGGAATCGGAGTCGCCGCTCGGTGAGGTCTTCGCCGGGATCGGCCTGACGCCGGACCAGGTGCGCGCCGATCTCGCCCGCGGCACCGCGGAACGACCACTGGGTGAGGCCGATGCCGCCGCGCTGCGGTCCATCGGCATCGACCTCGACGCCGTCCGCGACAGCCTGGAGGCGAGCTTCGGGGCAGACGCGCTCGCCGCCGACGCGGAGTCCGGCGATCGGAAGGGGTGGTTCGCACGCCGGACCGGGCACGTCCCCTTCACCCCGCAGGCGAAGAAAGCGCTCGAACTCGCATTGCGGGAAGCGTTGGCCCGCAAGGACTCCACGATCGGCGCCGAACACGTGGTGCTGGGACTGCTGCGCGGCGCCGATCCCGCGGCGCTCGCCGTGATCACCCCCCACGTCGACGCCGACGAGTTGCGGCGTCAGGTCGTCGCGGTCCTGGACCGCGTGGCCTGACGGTCGAGGGCGCGTCGCATGGCGATCCGGGGCCAGGCGTCGAGACCGTGCGCGGCCTCGCGGGCCCGGACCGCCCGCAGTTGCTGCCCGAGCTCGGCGTCGGGGATCGGCTCGAATCCCAACCGACGGTAGTAGGGGCCGTTCCACGGGACGTCCGCGAACGTCGTCAGGGTCAGCCACCGCAGGCCACTGCGGACGCCCCACCGTCCGACCTCGTCGATCAGTTCGGAACCGAGCCGACGACCGGCCCAGCGCGGATCCACCGACACCTGCTCGACGTGCGCACACCCGTCGACCACGTCGGAGATCACGTAACCGACCGTGGTGTCGCCGATCTCGTCATCGGACGCGGTGGCCACCCAGAGTCGGCCGTCGCGCAGGGCGGGCTCCAGCTCGGCGACCGTGGGTGGGGCGTCGTCGGCGACCGCGGCCATGCCGATCGCGCGGAACGGTTCACCTGCGGCCACCTCGATCGCGGGTAGCAGGGTGAGGTCGGCGATGGTCGCGGTTCTGATCATGGCTCCCTGTCCATCGTGTGTGTCAGCATGGGCGCATGAGCTTCCTGTTGCGTCTGGTGATCAACGCGATCGCGATCTGGCTGGCCTCGGAGTGGGTCAACGGTATCGACATCGCGACGAAGGACAACGTCAACCCCGTTGTCGTCATCCTCTTCATCGCGCTGGTGTTCACCGTTGTGAACGCTTTCGTCAAGCCGATCGTGCAGTTGCTGTCGTTGCCGCTGCTGATCCTCACTCTCGGGCTGTTCACGCTGGTGATCAATGCGCTGATGCTGCTGCTGACGGCGTGGATCACCGAGTCGACCGGCCTCGGCATCTCGGTCGACGGCTTCTGGACCGCGGTCTGGGGCGCTCTCATCATCTCGCTGGTCAACATCGTGCTCACCGCGGTCTTCCCGAGCGCGAAGCGCTGAACCATCGGCCCTGGTCGCGGCCCGCACCGAGTGCAATGCTGAGAGGTGTCGGACCTGCGCGGTCGACGTGTCGTCGCCGGGGAGGAGGTGAGCCGTCGTGAACGAGCAGCTGATGATGATGTGCCACCAGTTGATGATGTGGCTTCAGTCCATGGGTGTCAGTCCGCCCATGCACATGATGCCGATGAAGTGAGGGCCGCGGGTTCACGGCGTCCGTCGACGTGAACCCGCCCGCCGACTCCCGCGGCTGGGGTTCAGCCGATCCCGAGCGCGAGGCCGGTGGCGGCGCCCCACACCAGCATCGTGGCGCCGGTGCCGGCGAGCGCGGGGATGAGTGCCATGCCCTGTGCGCCGGAGCGGATCGGTGCGTTCGCCTTGACGGCGAGAGGCACCGCCAGCAATCCGAGCAGCGCCCACGGCGTGCGCACCACGAGTACCAGCGTCGCGACGAACGGCACGGTCATCAGCGCGAGGTGCAGGACGCGGGTGCGGGCGTCGCCGAGCAGTACGGCGAGGGTCCGCTTGCCCGACTCGGTGTCGGTGGGGATGTCGCGCAGGTTGTTCGCGACCAGGACCGCCGACGACATCGACCCGACCGCGACCGCGGCGACCAGTCCGACCCAGTCGACGCGTTCGGCCTGCACGTACTGGGTGCCGAGGACGGCGACGAGACCGAAGAACACGAAGACCGCGATCTCGCCGAAGCCGCTGTAGCCGTAGGGGTTCGTGCCTCCGGTGTAGTACCAGGCGCCGACGATGCAGACGGCGCCGACCACGATCAGCCACCACGCCGACGTCAGCGCCAACGCGACACCGGCGACCGCGGCGATCCCGAAGCACATGAAGGCAGCTCGCTTGACGGCGGACGGGGAGGCGAGCTTGGCGCCCACGAGCCGGACGGGGCCGACGCGCTCGTCGTCGGTTCCGCGGATGCCGTCGGAGTAGTCGTTGGCGTAGTTCACCCCGACGATCAACGCCATCGACACCACCATCGCCAGCAGCGCCTTCCACCACACCGCGCCGTCCAGTGCCGCGGCGGCGCCGGTGCCCGCGAGTACGGGGGCGATCGCGTTCGGGAGGGTGCGCGGGCGGGCGCCTTCGATCCACTCGGAAACTGAAGCCATACCCCGATCCTTCCCCACCGGCTTCACCACAGGGCCGGGGACCCGCGCGGGTGGCTAGCATTGGCGGCGGTGCACCCCGATACGAACGACCTCGCCGTGGCTGCGTCCACCTGTGTCGAGGTGGCACTGCTGGGCGTGGTGTCGACGCGCCGCGATGGCGAACTGGTTCCCGTCGCGGGGCCGAGGGCCCGCAGCCTGCTCGTCGCGCTCGCCCGCACCCCCGGCCGGGTGCGCAGCGCGGCTTCGCTGATCGAGGACGTCTGGGGCGAAGCCCCGCCGCGGTCACCGGCGAACGCGCTGCACACCCAGATCTCCCGCCTGCGTGCGGCGCTGCCCGACGGGGCGCTCGAGAGTGGGCCCGCCGGCTATCGACTCGACCTGTCGCGGACCCAGGTCGACCTGACGTTGGCTCGGGTACTCGAGCAGCAGGCGCAGCAGCGGAATGCGGACGGCGACCACGGCGGTGCCGTCGATGCCGTGCGACAGGCGAAGGCGCTGTGGCGGGGGGAGCCGGGTGCGGACCTGCCGTCCGGGGACCTGGCGCGCGAACTCGCCGACGACGCCGCCGCGCGGGCGAACGCACTGGACCTCGTCGAGCTGACTGCGCTGGTGTCGGCGGGTGCGCTGCGGGACGCGTTGCCGTTGGCACGTTCCGCAACGGATCGGGCTCCGCTGGACGAGCAGGCGCACGGGCAGTTGATGCTGGTGCTGCACGGCCTCGGGCTCGGCAACGAGGCGCTGGAGGTGTACGCGGGACTGCGTGCACGGCTGGCGGAGCGGCTCGGCACCGACCCGTCGCCGCGGCTGGTCGAGTTGAACGCGGCGGTGCTCACCGGGACGGCTCCCGTCGCCGCCCGTCCGGCGCTCGAGGAACGGAACCCCGTTGTGGCGAGGCAGGATTCCACGTCGATCGGCTTGCGCGCGGCGCCCAACGCGCTGTTGGGCCGCGACGATGCCATCGTCGAGATCGAGGATCTTCTCGCGGCTGCCCGGGTCGTGACGATTCTCGGGCCGGGCGGAACCGGCAAGACCCGGATCGCGCACGAGCTGGGATTGCGCGCCGCGCGCCGCGCTCCCGTCGCACTCGTGGAGTTGGCGTCGCTGCGCAGCGGTGCCGACATCATCGCGGCCATCAGCGCCACGCTCGGCGTGGGCGAGGTGGAGCTCGCGCCCGGAACCGCCCTGACGCGGGCTCGGATCCACGACGCCCGCGACCGGTTACGGGAGGCGCTGTCGGGGCGGCCTTCGCTGCTGATCCTCGACAACTGCGAGCACCTGATCGACGACGTCGCGGAGGTCGTCGCCGATCTTGTTGCGGCGAGCGACGGGCTGACGGTGCTCGCCACCAGTCGTGCGCCGATGGCGATCACCGCCGAGGCGGTGTACCCGCTGCCGCCGTTGCGGATCGACGAAAGTGGTTCACCGGCAACGGAGTTGTTCCGGGTCCGCGCCCAGGCGGTGCGTCCGTCGGTGCGGTTGGACCCGGCCGTGGTGGCGCGACTGTGTCGCACCCTCGACGGGCTGCCGCTGGCGATCGAACTGGCCGCCGCCCGGGTGCGGACGATGACGGTCGAGGACATCAACGAACGGCTCGCCGACCGGTTCGCGTTGCTGCGCTCGGGGGATCGGACCTCGCCGCAGCGGCACCGCACCCTGCATGCCGTGATCGACTGGAGCTGGGACCTTCTCGAGGACGGCCAGCGGGCGGCGCTGCGTCGGCTGTGCAGGTTCCCTGCCGGGTTCACCCTGGGCGCCGCGGTGGCGGTCGCGCAGTGGGGCGATGTCGACGACGCTGCCGCCGCGATCGAGGGGCTGATCGGTCAGTCGATGCTCACCGTCGTCGAGGACCAGACGGGCCTGCGGTACCTGATGCTCGAAACCGTCCGCGAATACGGCGAGGAACAGCTGGCATTGGCCGGCGTCGACGAGGCCTCGGAAGTCGACCGACGAACCTTCGACTGGGCAGAGGGATTCTGTCGCACCGCGTCCCGCAGGTTTCTCGACGGCGACCAGGCCGCCGTCTCCCACGATGTCGATGCGGAACACGACAATCTGCTCGCGGTGCTGCGGCAGGCGCTGGCGCTCGGCCGCGACCGGACGGCGATGACGGTGTTTCCGGTCCTCGGGGCACTGTGGGTACTGCGCGGTACGCATTCCGAGGTGCTCGCGTGGGCGCCTCGGATCCTCGACGTCGACCCGGCCGGGGACGAGTGGCGTGAGGTTCCCGGCAACCTTCTCGCGCTGAGTCACCTACTGGTCGCAGGGATCCTGGCATTCACCGGCGTCAGCCGGCCACTGGCGCGGGCTCGGGTCAGGCTGCGAGCGATTGCGTGTGACAGAACAGACCTCGATCCGGCGGTCGCGACCAGCGCTGCGCTGCTGGTGTCCTCGGCGGCGGGGCGCCGCGGCGCTCGCGTGCTGGTGGCCGCGGTACGGCACCCCGACCGCGCAGCACGCGAAGTCGCACTGATGGTGCGCGCGAACCTGCGGGAGAACGGCGGCGACCTGCGCGGCTCCGCAGCCGACGGGGAGGCCGTCCTCGCACTGGCCCGCGACGCGGGGGAGGCGTGGACGGTGGCGATGGCGTCCCAGCATCTCGGCAGCCTCGCCGCGCAGTCGGCGCGATACGAGGACGCGGTCCGCTACTACCGGGAGAGCGCCGAGCTGACGCGGGATCTGCACGCGTACGACGAGTCCGCCGCCCTGCACGGCTACATCGCGTCAGCCCTGCTGGGGCTCGGCCGGGTCGAGGAGGCCGGTCGCGAACTGGAGCTCGCCGGACCGCTCGCCGCCACCTCGGACGGTTCGGCGCTGGGCGACCGCTCCCAGGGAGCAGCGGCGATCGCGGTGAGCCGCGCCGAGATGGAATTGGCGTCCGGCGACGTCGACGCCGGGCTCCGTGGCTACCGGACGGCGCTCGGTCTGGTCGGCAGCGACAATCCCGACCCGTTCGGGCTGATGCTGGTCGCCGCGGCCGTCGACGCGCACGCCCTCGCGGGCCATGCCGCGGACCTGGCCGACGTCGTGGACGGGTTCACCGCTCGAATGGTCGATCAGCTCGGTCCGGGCGGGCACGGGGACCTGCCCCAGACGGGTGCGGTCGCCTGCGCGATGGGAAGTTTCCGCATTGCGACAGGCGACCCCGTGAGCGGACTGCGACTGCTCGCTCTGGCGACGAGATCGGCTGCCAGGCAGGATTTCCCGTCGATGCAGCTGGCTCGGCACCTGGATCTGGCGCGGTCCGTCCTCGGGGTCGCGCGGGTCGACGAGGCGCTGGCGGACGTGGCGGGTCTGTCGCGCAGCCGGGCCCGGCACCTCATCCTGGATGCGCTTCGCGCCCACGCGTGAGTGTGGTGGCTCCGACCACCACACTCACGCACGCGGACTAGGCCTTTCGCATGTAGGCGCGGACCGCGATCGGAGCGAAGACGGCCATCACCACCGCGGCGCCGACCAGCGACCAGACCACCGGCATGCCGACGTGGCCGTCGTTGACGAGCTCACGGACCGCGGTCACCAGATGCGAGACGGGGTTGACGTTCACGAAGGCCTGCATCCACCCCGGCATGGTGTCGGCGGGCACGAACGCGTTCGACATGAACGTCAGGGGGAACAGCACGAGCATCGACACGCCCTGCACGGTCGACGCCTTGCGCATCACCACACCCATCAGGGCGAAGATCCAGCTGATCGCGAACGCGCACACCATCACCAGCACACCGGCACCGAGGACACCGAGGATGCCGCCGCCGGGGCGGAAGCCCATCGCGAATCCTGTGACGAAGGTGATCGTGGTGGCGATCGCGTACCGTGCCATGTCCGCGAGGAGCGCCCCCGCGAGCGGTGAGATGCGTGCGATGGGAAGGGATTTGAATCTGTCGAACACCCCCTTGTCCATGTCCTCGCGCAGCTGGGTGCCGGTCACGATGGACGCGGTGATCACCGTCTGCACGAGGATGCCGGGGATGATGATCGGCAGGTACGAGGCCACGTCACCGGAGATCGCGCCACCGAAGATGTAGGTGAACATGATGGTGAAGATCACCGGCTGGATCACGACATCGAACAGCTGCTCGGGATTGTGCTTGACCTTCACCAGGCCGCGATAGGCCATCGTGAGGGACTGCCGGACGGTGTCGGCGAAGCCGACGGTGCGGGCGGCGGGTGCCGCGGTGTGAGTGGGTGTGCGGGGCGGAGTGGCGACTGCGGTGGTCATGCCGCGCTCCCTTCTGCGTCGGTGGTGTCATCGGCGCCGTGGCCGGTGATGGTGAGGAAGACCTCGTCGAGGCTGGGTTTGCTGACCGTGATCTCGTCGACGGTGATGCCGTTGTCGCGCAACCGGATCAGCAGTTCGGGCGTGATGGAGGTGTCGGTGAGCGGCGCGGTGAGCCGCGCGGCCTCCGGGCTGACGACCACCTCGACGCGGAGCGCCTCGGACAGCAGCACGCGGGTGGCGTCCACGTCCGCTCGGTCCGCCAGCGTCAGTTGCAGCGACGACGTCCCCACGGATGCCTTCAGTTCGTCGGCAGTGCCGTCGGCGATGACGCGTCCGCGGTCGATCACCGCGATCCGGTCGGCGAGCTGGTCGGCTTCGTCGAGGTACTGCGTGGTCAGGAGCACGGTCGACCCCTCGGACACGAGCCGGCGGATGGTGTCCCACATCTGCGCGCGGGTGCGGGGGTCGAGACCGGTGGTCGGTTCGTCGAGGAACAGCAGCGGTGGATGGGAGATGAGGCTGGCCGCGAGGTCGAGGCGCCGTCGCATGCCGCCGGAGAAGTTCTTCAGTGGCCGGTTCGCCGCTTCGGTCAGCGCGAACTCCTCGAGAAGGTCGGTGGTCTTGCGCTTGGCGTCGGCGCGACCGAGCCCGAGCAGGCGCGAGAAGATCATCAGGTTCTCGGTGGCCGTGAGGTCCTCGTCCACGGACGCGTACTGACCGGTGACACCGACGAGCGAGCGGACGGCAGTCGGCTCGGCCACGACGTCGTGCCCGAAGATGCGGGCGTGGCCGGCGTCGGGTCGGAGCAATGTCGCGAGCATACGAATCGTGGTGGTCTTGCCCGCGCCGTTGGGCCCGAGCACGCCGTAGACGGAGCCGGTGGGGACGGTGAGGCTGACGCCGTCCACCGCGGTGAACTCACCGAAACGCTTGACGAGCCCCTCCGCCTCGATCGCGGGCGAAGTCGAGAAGTTCATGCGGTGTCCTTTCGATCTGTGTGGACACCACCGTCACCCCGTCCGCTTGCAGCGGCCTTGCACGCGCCTTGCGTCAGGGCTCCGACGAGAACAGCGCGGTGAGCGCGCGGCGGTCGACCTTCCCCGGACCGCGCACGGGCAGTGCATCGAGCAGGTGCAGTTCGCGGGGTGCCGCGGTCGGATCGAGGGTCCGTGCCACGTGCTCGCGCAGCGCGTCCAGTGTGGGCGTCTGACCTGCAACCGGGACGATCGCGGCCGTCACTCGCTGCCCCAACCGGGTATCGGGTACCGCGAACACCGCGACCTCCGCAACGTCGGGATGCGTCACGAGCGCAGCCTCGACGACCTGCGGGACGACGGTGAGTCCGCCGGTGGAGATGGCCTCGTCGAGTCGACCGAGGATGCGCAGCACCCCGTCCTCGACGACACCGGCGTCGTCGGTGCGGAACCAGCCGGGCTCGGCGAATGCCGGGTGCTCGGGCAGGCCGCGGTACCCCGACGCGAGTGTCGGACCGCCGAGCAGGACCCTCGAGTCGTCGCCGATCAGCAGTCGTACCCCGTCCAGCGGAATCCCGTCGTACACGCAGCCGCCACACGTTTCGCTCATCCCGTAGGTCCGGACGACGGCGATCCCGGCCGCGCGGGCCCGGGCGAGAAGCGGAGCGGGGGTGGCGGCACCGCCCAGGAGGACGGCGTCCAGTTCGGCGAGTGCGGCCGTGGCACCCGGATCGTGCAGGACCTTCACGAGCTGTGTCGGGACCAGCGACGTGTACCGGCGCGGACCGGACATCCGCGCGATCGCGTCGGGCAGTGCCGTCGGGTCGAATCCGGCCGAGACGTCCACGACCACCGGGTCGGTGCCTGCGAGGACGGCCCGGAGCAGGACCTGCATGCCCGCGATGTGGTGCGCGGGGAGGGTCAGCAGCCACGATCCCGGACCACCGAGCCGGTCGTGGGTGGCGGTGCCGCTGGCGCGCAGCGCGGACGCCGACAACTGTGCGCCCTTCGGAACGCCGGTCGTACCGGACGTCGCGACCACCAGTGCCACGCCGTCGTCGATCGGTTCGCCGGGGCGCAGGGCGTCGGCGAGGCGGGCGGTCTCCCGGGCGTCACCTGCCGGGACGGGCAGCAGTGCCGGACCGGTTCCCGCGAGCATTCGCTCGAGGGACGGGAGGATCGCCGCGGCGGCCTCACCGGTCGGGACGGGCAGGGCCTGCAGGACGGAACTCACCCACCCATGCTGCCAGAGGTGGCGGACGGCCGAACATGCACGACCCGGGCCTCGTCACCGGACCGCGTGGTCGTGAGCCACCTGGAGTCGGGAACTGCTGTACGGCGACGGTTTCCGCGGATCACCCGGCACACCGTCGAGGGTCGCAGCAGGGCGGTCGGGGGGTCGACGAGGTTGGAGACCCGCAGGAACCGCGTCGCCACCACCGGATCGGCACTCGCGGCGCGGTACACCCGGGCCGTGTACGCGTTGACCAGACGGGTGCGAGGACTGCGAGTGCCCTCGACGCACGGCATCCGGAGGTCGGAGTCCGCGGCTGCGCTCCAGGCGTTGGCGACGGTGGATCGGATGTCGTGCAGGAAGCGGGGTGCGAGATCGGCGGTCCCGGCGCTCAGGCAGCCGAGCAACGCGAGTGCTTCGGTAGCGGCGACCGACATGCCCTGCCCGTAAATGGGGTTGAAACAGCAGATGGCGTCGCCGAACGGCAGGTATCCCGCAGGCAGCGCGACCCGATGGTAGTGCCGCCGGATGGTTGTGGGGATGCGGTAGCGCGTCGGTTCGTCCAGCGGTTCCGTGTCGGCGACGAACCGCCCGAACTCCGGGTCGGGCAACGTCGCGGCGAAGGCCGCGAACCCGTCCGGCTCGATCGGAGGCTCGTCCCGGCCGTATCCGGCCAGCGTGACGACCCACGCGTCGCCCTCCTGAGCGAGGACCAGACCGCCGCGGGGCAGCTCCTGCGTCGCGCCGACGACAAGCGCGGTCCGTCCGTCGTCGGCCGGTTCCCGGCGGAAGTGCCGGGTGGCATAGGCGAGACGGATCGTCATGCGCTCCTCCAGCGGCCGCGCGCCGCCGAACTCCTCGAGCCACGGTTGCGTCTGCGAACTACGCCCGGACGCGTCGACGACCAGGTCGGCGTCGACCATCTCGCCCAGGTCGCTGCCCGCGTAGCGAGTGATGACGCCGGTGACGCGGCCTCGGTCTCCGGTGAAGCCGATGGCGGTGCGGTGTTCGGCGATCACCACGTTCGGTAGTGCCCGCACCCGCTCCCTCAACTGCCACTCGATCAGTGGCCTGCTCGCCCCGATGGCCCGGATCCCGGTGGCACAGGGCGCGAATCGGTGACCGCCGAGCATCCATCGGGCGCCGGTGCCCACGTCACCGGTCGGTGCGCCCCGCTCGATCAGCTGTTCCGTGAATCCGGGGAACAGGCGGTCGAACGCCGCAGCACCGCGCGCGAGCAGCGCGTGGGCGTGCCTGCCCTGTGGAACACATTTGCGTGCAACCGGATCGGCGGGAAGGGTGTCGCGTTCGAGAACCGTCACCCGGGTGAAATGCTCGCCGAGCACTCGCGCCGCCAGCAACCCTCCGATGCCTGCCCCGATCACGACGGCATGCTCTCCAACGATGGCCATCACGGACTCCTCACACTTGCGGATACCGCCAGTGTTCGTCTCCGCTGCCCGCCCGGCACGAGTAGGCGACCACTCGACTTCGGCGCCCGGACACGGAGGAACGCGGGTACCGGTCGCGCGCGATCAGGGCGTGTCGGTCGGGTCCTCGTGAGCCCAGTCGGACGCGTCGGCCAGCGGCCAGCCGCCCGCAGCGAGGTGCGCGCGTACCCGTGCGATGTCGGATTCGAGCGGCATCTCGTCGGTCACCTTGGTGATGAGGACACCGATGTCGATGCGGTCGATCGTCGACGGAGGCTGGTTCACCAGCTCACCGGTGACCGCCAGGACCTCGTCGTCGGACAGCCTGCGTCGCAGGAGCGCGATCAGCGGAACGTAGTCCTGCTCGGGAACACCGTTCGGGTACCCGGCGCGCAGCCAGCCGAGTATCGACGTGAGAAACGGTGCGAGGCTCACGGGGTACCCCCTCTCGTCAGAATTCGTCGGTGGTGTCGGTGTCCGGGTCGGTCTCGTTCGGGTTGGTCTCTGTGTACAGCTCGTCGCGGTCGATGCCCGCGAGGGGCCACCCTGCGGCGGCGAGGACGGACGCGACCCGCGCGATGTCCTCGGCCGACGGTTCGGTGTGGGTGACCTCCTCGATCAGGTCGGTGATCTCGTCGCGCGTGATGGTCGGATGCTGTAGCCGTCCCGCCGCTTCCGCAAGGGCAACGGCCGCGTCCTTGATCTGCTCACTGGTCAGCTGCCGGTGCAGCAGGGCGACGAGCGGGATGCGATCCTTCGGCGGGATGCCCTCCGGATAGCCGGCGCGCAGCCACGTCAGGACCGACACGGGGAACGACGGTTTGTCAGTGGTCACAGATGATTGCCTCTCGGGGCCTGGTCTCGCAGCACCGCCATCGCCGTCAGAACAGCTGGATGCCGAACGTGTGGTCGAGGAAGTCCGCCATGATGAACAGGATTCCGGTGACGATCGCGATCACGATGATCGCGAAGCACACGCCCGCGCCGATGGTGGCGAGCGGATGTCGTGTGCGGACCTGCGTGCCCGACGCGTCAACGGTCGCGGTGGTGCCGGATCCGAGCAGGCGAAGCCCGAAGGCGAACAGGGCGGGCAGTCCGGCACCGAGCAGCAGGCCGACGAGAATGACCTGCCAGAGCGATTCGGCAATCTTCGTCAACAGGTCCATGAATCTTCCCCTCGGTCAGGCCGACACGTTGTCGGGTCGGGGCGCGGGCGGGGAGGGGATCTCGTCGACGAGTTCCGCGTCGAGGGCGGCGAGCTCGGCGTAGGTGGCGTCGCCCGCGGGTTCGAGTCGGCCGTCCCAGTCGGCGTTGACGTTGCTGTGGTCGACCGGCTGACGGCGCGAGCGCAGGTACATCAGGGCGGACAGCGCGAGCAGGATCGCGAAGACCACGAGCACGCCTGCCAGGCCGCCGATCAGGCTCGCGATGCCCCAGCAGAGCGCTCCGGCGATCGCGGCGGACGGCAGGGTGATGAGCCACGCCACACCCATTCGGCCCGCGACACCCCAGCGCACCTCGGCGCCGCTGCGTCCGATTCCGGTGCCCATGATCGAGCCGGTCGCGACGTGGGTGGTCGACAGCGGCAGACCCAGGTGGCTGGAGGTGAGGATGATCGCGGCCGACGACGCTTCGGCGGCCATGCCCTGCGGTGCGGCGATCTCGACGAGGCCCTTGCCGAGGGTGCGGATGACTCGCCAGCCTCCGAGGTACGTGCCGAGCGCGATCGCGAGTGCGCAGCTGAGCTTGACCCAGAACGGCATCGGTGTGTTCTCGGTGATGGTGCCATGGGCGACCAGGGCCAGGAAGATCACGCCCATCGTCTTCTGGGCGTCGTTGGTGCCGTGCGCGAGCGAGACGAGTGACGCCGAGCAGATCTGGCCGAGGCGGAATCCGCGTTCCTTGGTGCCGTCGTCGACGCTGTGGGTGATCCGGTAGATCAGCCAGGTTCCGCAGGCCGCGACGAGTCCCGCGACGACCGGCGCGAGGATCGCGGGCAGGACGACCTTGCTCAGCACACCGCCCCACTCGACACCGTTCACGCCGATGCCCGCGAGTGCGGCGCCGATGAGCCCACCGAACAGGGCGTGCGAGGAACTCGACGGTATGCCGAACAGCCACGTCATCAGATTCCAGAGGATGCCGCCGACGAGTCCGGCGAACACGATGACCAGAAGGTCCTCGCCGCCGGTCGAGCTGAGGTTGACGACACCCTTCGCGACGGTGGCGGCGACCTCGACCGACAGGAACGCGCCCACCAGGTTGAGGATGGCCGACAGCGCCACTGCGACTTTTGGTCGAAGAGCCCCGGTGGCGATGGAGGTGGCCATCGCGTTGCCGGTGTCATGGAAGCCGTTGGTGAAGTCGAACCCAAGGGCTGTGACGACCACGACTAGAAGAACGATGAGTTCCGCGTTCACAAAACTCAATCTTCCGTTACGACCGCGTAAAAGTCGAGTTGGCCACGGCCTCGTTGACGTGCGATTCCGCACAGGGTCTCCACCCCGTGTCGCAGGGCGGTTGCGGAGCTCCCGGAGGCACGGTCCGCGTGACCGGAATGCCACGTGAGAGGTGACGGATCGGTGCTGGTGTGGCGGCGCTCACGCCACGGTCTCACTCACCGGGAACCGCGGAAATCGCGTTCGTTTCGCTGGCTAGCGTCCCCGCATCGAGTGACGCAGAACACTTTTGCGGACCATCGCATCTGGCCCGCGTCAAGAACGGAGACCCCGAACGTGCAACCACGAAAGACCGCGAAGCTACTTGCGGCCCTCGCCCTGTCGGCCGCGCTCGCCTCGGCGTGCGCCACCGACCGGGGCGGCGACGCCGGCGTCCCCACCGCGAGCGGCTCCGGCGGCACCGCGTCCGCATCCGCAGCCGACACCGACTTCGGCACCCTCGCGTCACCGTGCGGGGCCGGCGACGCGAAGGGCGCGACCGATCAGGGCGTCAGCGACACCGAGATCAGGATCGGCTACGGCGACGACCGCGGCTACGCGCAGAGCCCGGGCCTGAACAAGGAGATGTCCGACGCCGTCGCTGCGATGATCGACTGGTGCAACGAGCAGGGCGGCATCAACGGCCGCACTATCGTCGGCACCGACTACGACGCGGCGATGACGCAGGCGAACACCGTCATGCAGGAGGCATGCCGCTCCGAGTTCATGATGGTCGGCCACGGCTTCGCGATGGACCAGACCGCCGAGCAGACCCGCGTGGCCTGCAACATGGCTGCGGTCCCCGGCTTCACGGTCTCGCCCGACGCCGCCAACGGTCCGATGACCTACCAGGGCGTGCCGTTCCCGGTGGACTACGCCAACGGCGCCGCCTGGTTCCAGATGGCACAGCTGCACCCCGACATGCTGAACGACTTCGACCTCGTCGGATCGACCATGCCGACGATCATCACGTCGCTGGCCAAGACCCGGTCGATGGCCGAAGCCGCGGGCTTCAAGCTCAAGGACTGCGGCGTCACCATCAACTACCAGGGTGAGCCGACGTACGTTCCGTTCGCGGAGAAGTACAAGCAGTGCGGCGTCAAGGGACTGTGGACCTCGCGTTCGCCGGTGCCGAACGAGTTCAACTTCTTCAAGGCGATCGACCAGGTCGGCCTGGATCCGATCATCTTCGGTGAGGCCACCTGGTACGGCGCCTCCGCGCAGGCCTTCAACAAGGACTCCGGTCTGCTGAACAACCTGAACGCCGACATGACGTTCCAGATGCTGGAGAACGCCGACAAGGTTCCCGCCGTCGCGAAGTACAAGGAACTGGTCGAGGCGGAGGGCGGCAAGACCGCACTGCTCGGTATGCAGTCCACGTCGTCGTTCCTGCTCTGGGCGACCGCGGCCAAGGAGTGCGGCTCGGATCTGACCAGGCAGTGCATGGTCAACGAACTGTCGAGCATCCACGAGTGGGACGGCGGCGGACTGCACGCCGTCACCGACCCCGGCAAGAACATGCCGGCCCAGTGCGGCCTGATGGTCGCGCTCGAGGGCGCCGAGTACACGCAGGTGTTCCCGGCGGAGTCCGCGGAGTTCGAGTGCAGCGACAAGTACCTGATCAAGACCGACCCCGCGACCTGGGGCACGGAGCTCGGACCCGACCGCACCTCCACCAAGTACCTCGGGCCGAACGTCATCAAGCCGCAGGTCTGACCGGACCGGTCTGACTCACGGACTCGCATCGGGGGCGGCGGCGCCCACAGCGGACGCCGCCCCCGATCTCGACCAAGGGTTCTCACATGGACACATTCGTGACATTCACGATCCTGGGCCTCGTGCTCGGTTCCGTGTATGCGATCGCCGCCTCCGGGCTGGTGCTCACCTACAACACCTCCGGCATCTTCAACTTCGCGCACGGCGCACAGGCCATGCTCGGCGCGTTCGTCTACTGGCAGCTCAGCGTCGAATGGGGGGTGCCGACCCCGATCGCGCTCGTGCTCGTGCTCGGCGTCTTCGGTCCGCTGATGGGCCTTGGTCTGTACTTCCTGATCATGCGGGGACTGCGGGACACCGCCGAGGTGACCAAGATCGTCGTCACCGTCTCGATCATGCTCGGCATGCTCTTCCTGTCGCAGTGGTTCTGGCATCCTGAGGATCCCCGCACCCTGAAGATGTTCTTCGGAGACGACGCCAAGTTCACCGTCCTCGGCGCCACCGTGCGCGTGCACGAACTCCTCTGCCTCGTCGCTGCGATCGCGATCGCCGTCGGCCTGCGACTGCTGTTCACACGCACCCGGATGGGCGCGACGATGCGGGGCGTCGTCGACGACCCCGACCTGCTCCGCCTGAGCGGGCACAACCCGGAGCGGATCGCCGGCTTCTCGTGGGCGCTGAGCTCGATGCTCGCTGTCCTCGCAGGCATCCTCGTCACCCCGATCAGCGGCGGAACCCTCGAGGCGAACCTGTTGACGCTGTTGGTGATCGACGCGTTCGCGGCGGCCATGTTCGGACGCCTGCGCAGCATCCCGCGAACCTTCGTCGGTGCCATCGTGCTCGGGTTGGCGGGCACCTATCTGCTGGGCTACGCACCCTCGGCGTGGACCTGGACGTCGAATCTGCGTGTCTCGCTGCCGATGATCGCGCTGTTCGTCGTCCTGATCGTGCTACCGCAGGACCGACTGCGCGGCGCCGCCGTCCGCACCCGCGAGCGGTACCACGTGCCGTCCGTCCGCAAGGCCGTCGGCTGGGGCGTGGCCCTGGTCGTGATCGTGTACCTGATCCGCCTGCTGATGGTCGAGTCCGCGGTCACCACCCTGACCATCGGCATCTGCTTCGCGATCATCGCGCTGTCGCTGACGGTGCTCACCGGCTACGCGGGGGAGATGAATCTGGCACCGCTCTCGTTCGGTGCGATCGCGACGATCGTCGCCTTCCACTTCGGGATCACCGGATCGGGTCTGGCGCAACGACTCACGCTCGTCGGGGTGATCCTCGGCGTGATCGTCGCCGCACTCGTCGGTGGACTGGTCGCGCTGCCCGCACTGCGGTTGCGCGGCCTGTACCTCGCGCTGGCGACGATGGCGTTCGGAGTGTTCCTGTCCAACATGGTGCTGCGTGACACCACCGAACACGAACTGTTCGGGATGAAGTTCTCCATCTTCACCGGAGGCACCCTGGTGATTCCGCCGCTGCAGATCGGTCCGCTGGACCTGGCCGATCCGACCGCATTCCTGATGACCGTCACCGTCCTGTTCGCCGTGCTCGGCGTTGCGCTCGTGACACTGCGCAACAGCGGATACGGCCGCAGGCTCACCGCGATGAAGGACAGCCCCGCCGCATCGGCGATGCTCGGGCAGAACCTGGTCGGCCTCAAGCTGAGCGTGTTCGTCATCTCCGCGGGCATCGCGGGGCTCGGCGGCATCCTGATGTCGTCCGCGATGGGCTCGGTCTCGGGCGAGACGTTCACCATCGTCATCAGCCTGTCGCTGCTGATGCTCACCGTCGTCGCGGGCATCGGCTACGTCAGCGGCGCCTTCTTCGGTGGAGTCATGGCCGGTGTCGGCTTCTCGATCATCATGGTGTCCTTCAACAACCTCGCGAAGGCGCAACCCGACCTCGAAGGCCTGTACCTGCTACTCGGCAACATCGCCGCCGTCAGCCCGGCCCTGATCGGTATCGGCGTGGGACACAACCCGTCCGGCAGCGTGCACCAGGTCGTGGAGGGCTACCGCAAGCTGCGCGATGCCAAGCCCGTGTTCGTCGGCGGCGCCGCGGTCGTCGCGGTCGCGTACCTGCTGGCCCTGACCGGTGTCCTCGACAACTGGTGGTTCGCCTCGATCACCATCGTCACGGTGTTCGCGCTTCCCGTCGTCGGTGAGATGGTCATGCCGACAGCCGTTCTCGGTTCCGAGGAAGCGCAGCGACGCCGGCCGATCGATCCCGAGGAAATCGGTGTCGACGTCCCCTACGGCGACGAGGTCATGGCCCGCGTCGACCGCGAACTGGGCCTGCCCGCCGACACCCGTCCGGCACGCCCGACCGTCGACCGCACCCGGCCCGTGAAGGAGCTCACCGATGTCGTCTCCTGACCCCACCTTCGGCACCCAGCCGATCCTCGAAACCCGCGGTGTGACAGTCCGGTTCGGTGGTCACGTCGCCGTCGACAACGTCGGCATCGCCGTCCACGCCGGCAGCGTCACCGGGCTCATCGGGCCCAACGGCGCAGGCAAGACCACCCTGTTCAACACCGTCACCGGACTGCAGAAGCCGACGTCGGGGCGGGTGCTCATCGACGGCGTCGACGTCACCCGCAAGGCCCCGTACCGGCGTGCGCGGCTCGGGTTGGCCCGCACCTTCCAGCGCCTCGAACTGTTCCTGTCGCTGTCCGTGCGGGACAACATCCGGGTCGCCGGCGACATCCATCACACAGGACTGCGGGGTACCGGCCTGCGCGGCAGGCGGGACATCGAGGCCGAAACCGACCGGCTGCTCGAGCTCACCGGGCTCGCCGACGTCGCGCACCAGGACGTCTCCGACATCCCCACGGGACGCGCACGCGTCGTCGAGGTCGCGCGGTCGCTGATGACCGAGCCGAGGGTCCTGCTGCTCGACGAACCGGCGTCCGGTCAGACGGAGAAGGAAACCGAGGACTTCGCCGAACTGCTGCTTCGGCTCTCCGGCGAGGGACTCGGGATCTGCCTGGTCGAGCACGACCTGCCGCTCGTCATGCGGGTGTGCTCGCGCATCCACGTCCTCGACTACGGCAAGCTCATCGCCTCCGGGACGCCGTCCGAGATCCAGAACGATCCCGCGGTGATCGCGGCCTACATCGGAACGGAGGAGGTCGCATGACGGCACCCGCCGCCGACACGAACAACGCCGCGCCGCAGCCGGAACCGTTGCTCGAACTCGTCGACGTCCGCGCCGGATACGGCGCGATCGAAGTCCTGCACGGCGTGAACCTGGCGCTGGCGCCCGGTGCCGTCGTCGCGCTGCTCGGCCCGAACGGCGGCGGCAAGACGTCGACGCTGAAGATCTGCTCCGGCATCCTGCCGGTGACGGGCGGCGAGTTCCGGCTCGCAGGCCGGACGGTCAACGGCGCCGACGCCGCCGCGCTCGCCCGACTCGGGATCTGCACGATCCCCGAGGGGCGCGGCATCTTCGCCAACCTCACCGTCCGCGAGAACCTGTGGGTGGCGACCGGCACCGGCGTCTCCCTCAAGGACCTCGAAGAGGTTGCGTACGAACGTTTCCCGATCCTCGGGAAGCGCCGCGGCCAGCTCGCCGGGTCGATGTCCGGCGGAGAGCAGCAGATGCTCGCGCTGTCCCGCGCTCTCGGAACGAGCCCGACGGTGCTGCTCCTCGACGAACTGTCGATGGGGCTCGCGCCGCGCGTCGTCTCCGAGATGTACGACATCGTCGGCGGGCTCGCGGCCGAGGGCCTGTCGATCCTCGTCGCCGAACAGTTCGCCCGCGCGGTCCTGCCGATCGCGACGTCCGCGGCACTGATCCTGCAGGGCCGTGTCGTCCGGACCGGCGACCCCGCCGAAATCGACCGAGAACTTTCCACCAGCTACCTAGGAGGCCAACGATGACCGCACTCGCGGAGGACCGTCGTGACCAGTTCAAGAAGGACGTGTCCGAGTTGAAGTTGAAGACCGAGGGCACCGGCGGTGGTGACGGGAAGGTCCGCATCGCCGGGCTCGTGCTCATGGTCGTCGGCGCGGTCGCCGCGTTCGGCGTCTACCTCTCCTCGCTGAGCCAGGACGACCTGCGCAACATCGCGTCGTACCAGATCCTCGCGACCGCGCTGCTGGCCGTCACCGTGATCGGTGCCGCGCTGTACCTGGCAGGTGCGGTGTCGCGGGTGCTGCGCCTGTGGCTGCTGCGTCAGCTCTACGAGGGCCGCGAGCAGGCCGACCGGATCGCCGAAGCGGTCCGCGGCGCGTAGGAGGTCAGGCTGGGCGTCGGCACTCGTCGGCGCCCGGCCATGGCCTGGCCGAAAGGGAGCCGTGCGGAACTCATCGTCGTATTCGGCCCGTCGCGAAGAGCGCACCCGCGGTCAGCAGGGCCGCGAGTGAGAAGGCCGCCTGTAGCGCGTCGATCCGCGCCTGCGCGTTGACGTCCAGGATCGCCTCCGCGGTCTCGGGAGGCACCCCGTAGTCGGCGAGCGACGATTCCAGTTGGGTGTCGGAGATGAACGGCACACCAGAACTCAGTTCGGTGCTCGCCTGCTCCTGGACTGCGGCGGGCACCTCCGGACTGCTCGCGATTCCTGCCGCCACGGAACCGCTCAGCGTGGCGATCAACACCGACCCGATCAGTGCCGTGCCGAGAGACGCTCCGAGGTTCGTGGCAGTGTTCTGCAGACCGCCGACCTCGGGGCTCTTCTCGTCCGGGACCGCGGACACCGTCACCGCCCCCAGCTGTGACGACAGCGCACCGAGACCGAGGCCCATCAGCAGCATCGGGATCGCCACCACGCCCGCGTTCGCGCCGAGGTCCATGCCCGCGGCGAGGATCAGAATGCCGACCAGCATCGAAACCAGGCCGGCGCGCACCACGCGGCGCGGGCTCGCATGTGGCCACACCTTCGGGACGCCGATCGCGGTCACGAGCAGGGCCAGCGACAGCGGAAGCAGCCGGATGCCCGTGCCGAGGGCGCTCAGTTCGAGTACCACCGACAGGAACAGTGGGACAACGAAGAACACGCCTGCCTGAATCATGAACTGCGCGAGGAACATCGTCAGGCCGCCGGTGAGTTGCCGGTTGCGCAGCAGGGCCAGATCCAGCAGCGGCTGGCCTCCGGTTTCGGTCAGGTGCGACTGCCAGCGCACGAACGCGTACAACACCAGCAGTCCGGCGAGGATCAACCAGAACACGGGAGACAGCCCGAACAGGTCGGGGCCGGCGGCGCGCGGGAGAACCCACCCCCACTCGCTGGACCGCAGCACACCGAACACCGCCAGGCCGAGTCCCGCCGCCGACAGCAACGCGCCCGGAATGTCGAGGTGCACCCGCTGCGGCGGCACGTCCGCGATGCGTCGCAGCACCAGCAGGATTGCCACCACGATCAATGCCTCACCCGCGAACACGTACCGCCACGACGCGAACGTCGTCACCGCGCCGCCGATCAGCGGGCCCGCCGCCACCGCCATCGCGCCCGCCGCCGCAATCAATCCGTATGCGGCCGGTCGTCGCTCGGTTGCGAAGTTCGCCGCGACCAGCGCGACGATGGCAGGCATGATCAGTGCCGCGCCGATGCCCTCCAGCAGCGACCACCCCAGCAACAGCACGGTGAGATTCGGCGCGAACGCCGTCGTCGTGCTGCCGATCCCGTAGATCACCAGACCGATCCCGAAGGCGCGACGCCTGCCCAGGATGGTGCCGATCTTGCCGCCGGTGATCATCAACGTCGCCATCACCAGCGTGTACAGCGTGATCGCCGTCTGGATGCCGGTGATCGTGGTGCCCAGGTCGGAGGCGACCTGCGCCATCGACACGTTCATCACCGAACTGTCCAGCGTCATCAGGAACTGGCCGGCCCCGAGAACGGTGAGAACCAGTCCGGACGCGGTGGCCCCCGCGGCGCGGCTCGTTCCGGTGGAGGTCACGAGCTCGATCCGGCCGACGTGGAGGTCGTCGGGGCATACGGTGTCGCGGTCGATCTCATCGGCGCCTCGCGTATCGATGGTCGTGCTGCGGCACGTGCTGCCGCACCGGTCGATGGTTCGCCTCCAGGCCCAGGCCGTCAATCGGGACGAACCAACCTCATCCGCAGCGGGTGAGTCGGCGACCCGGTTCGCCGGGGCAGAGTCGAACCCGGATCGTGTCCGCGCGAGTGGAGGTCGCCGATGGTCCCGAAGCCCGTGCTCGGATTGCGGCGCGAATCGATCGGGTTCGCCATCGGCTCCGTGCTGTTCGCGGTCGGCGCCGTCCCGGGATACGCGCAGGCCGTCGGTATCCGGGCCGACAACGTCACCTACTTCGTCGGCTCCCTGTTCTTCACGACCGCCGCCGCGATCCAACTGTGGCTCAGTGGCCGGATCCCACCATCGAGCGGAGCCCACCGTGTCGACAGATACGACTGGTACTCCGCGGCAATCCAGTTCGCGGGCACCCTCGCCTTCAACGTCAGTACCGGCGCGGCGCTCGTGGTGTCGCTGACCGCCGAGGAGGAACGCCGCTGGGTGTGGCGGCCCGACATGGTCGGGTCCACGGCCTTCCTGGTGTCCAGCGCGCTCGCCGTCGTCGCGACCACCGAAACCGACAAGCTCTGGGATCCGCGCGCCCGGAACTGGGTCAGCAGCTGGCTCGGCATGCTCGGCTCGATCGCGTTCGGGGTGTCCGCCGTCGCCGCGTTCGTCGTCCCGAGCACGGGGGAGCTTCGCAACGCCACGGTCGCGAATCTCGGCACGTTCCTCGGAGCGCTGTGCTTCCTCGGCGCGGCCCTGCTCACCCTTCCGCCCGAGGATCCCGATCGGACTCGACCGCGGTCGTTCGCCGATCGATGGCGGGCCCGACTCACCCGCCGCGGATGAGTCGCCGGACCGCGAGATGTGCTGGGCTTGACCAGGGCGGCGGGTGCGCAGCCCCACGACCGGACGCATAGGGGTTCGCCATGGCCGACACCGGGAACAATCGAGATTCGACCGCGCCGCTCTCGTTGGACGAGCGCGCCGAACTGGAACACCTGCGTAAGGAGGTCGCCGACCTCCGGTCGAGCGCCGCCGCACCACTACCCGAGGCGAGAGCCGCCGCGGCATCCGGCCACCCGGGACTGCGATGGACGGCGGCGGCACTGCTGCTCGTCCTCGTCGCGGTCCTCGGGATCGGTGCCGTCGCGGCCCGATTCGCACGCAGCCAGGTCCTCGACACCGACCGCTACGTGCAGACCGTCGCGCCACTCGCATCCGAACCGGCGCTGCAGTCCGCGCTCGCCAACGAGATCACCGACCAGATCATGAGTCGCGTCGACGTCGAGCAGATGACGGCCGACGCCCTCACCGGGTTGACGGAGGTCGCGCCGCGGGTGCCGAGCGCGGTCGTCGGGCTCGCGCCGGTCATCGCCGGGCAGGCGGAGACGTTCGTCAGGAACGCCGCCACGAAACTCGTCGAATCCAGCCAGTTCGAGACGATGTGGATCGAGGCCAACCGGCAGGCACACGAGGAGTTGGTGTCCGTCGCGACCGGCGAGAACTCCGGAAGCGTCAGCATCGACGACCGCGGACAGGTCAGCGTCAACCTCGCCGCCATCATCGACACCGTCAAAGCGGACCTCGTCAACCGCGGCTTCAGCTTCGTCGACCGGATCCCCGACGTCGACGCGTCCTTCGTCGTCTTCCAGTCCGCCGATCTGGTCAAGGCTCAGCGCCTCGTCAACTGGCTCGACAAGGCGTCCGCGGTCCTGCCGTGGCTGACCCTGCTCGCCGCCGCGCTGGCTGTCTGGGCCGCACCCCCCGGAGGTCGACGCCGTGCGGTGTCGCTGGTCGGAGCGACCCTCGCCATCGCCATGGGAATCCTCGCCGTCGGCATCAGCATCGGGCGCTCCGTCTACCTCTCCGAACTCCCGCCCGACGTCCTGAGTCCGGATGCGGCCGCGATCCTGTTCGACACGCTCGTCCAGCCCCTCCGGACGACACTGCGCGCCGTGTTCGTGCTCGCCGTGCTCATCGGCCTCATCGGTTACCTGTCCGGAGCGTCGGCCTCCGCGACTGCGATCCGACGTACCTACACGAAGGCGATGGACCGGCTTCGGTCTCCGTCGACCGACCGCGCACCCCGCCCCGTCGAGACGTACGCCGCGACGTTCCGGCTCCCGTTGCGCATCGCGATCGTCGTGATCGCCGTGGCGACACTGGTGTTCTGGAAGTACCCCTCCGGCACGGTCGTCATCGTGACCATCCTGATCGCGCTCGCCGCGCTGCTCGCCGTCGAAGTGCTCGCCAGGCCCGCCCTCGCCGCCCGCGCGGCACCGGCCGCCCCCGTCGAGCCGACTCCCGTCGAGCCGCCGACTCCCGTCGAACCCACCACCCCCGCAGGGTCGACCACCAACCACCCGGAGAGCTGACCGAACGTGGCGTTCGGTCATTCGGAGTGACCGAACGCCACATCCGGTCGAACCGGGGGAGTGGCGTGCAGCGGCGGGGTGACCGGGCGGGTCAGCGGGTGTCGCGGCGCAGCGGATGGTCTGCGGGCACCTGCACCAGGACGATCTGCACGCCGTCGGGGTCGGCGATCCACATTTCGCGCAGACCCCACGGCTCGACTCGCGGTTCGCGGTCGATGCGAACGCCCTCCGACGCGAGTTCGGCGGCGGCGTCGTCGAGGTCCCGGACCTGCAACCAGATCGCGCCCTCGAAGGTCGACTCGACGTCCGAGCCGCCGTGTGCGGCGATCTCGATCAGGTTCTGGCCGGCGAAGAAGACGGTGCCGCCCGGATACTCGCGTGCAACGGCCAGCCCGAGGGCATCCCGCCAGAAGGTGAGGGACGCCTGGTAGTCCTTGGGGCGCAAGATGATTCGACTGCTCAGGATTTCCACGTCAGCTCTCCTCCGTCGGGCGGGACTCGTGGCCGGCGCGGCCGTGTGTGCGGCGCGCCTCCTTCATCTCGGACTCGTACACGTGACGCCTGCCGCCGAGTGCCGCGTCGCGGACCGTCCGGTCCCACGTCCGGAACGGCTCCCAGTAGCCGTCGTCGAACTCCTCGACGACCTGGAACGTCCACCGACCCGGCAGCACGTTGCGGCCCAGTAGATCCGCTTCGACCGCCGCGGCCAGGTCCCGATGGCCGGCGTCGCGCAGCGCGTCGACCGCTTCGCCGAGTTGCCGGTCCGCGTGGCCGATCAGCTGGTGGAACCCGTAGAGGTGACCGCGGGCCCGCTCGACGGTCTCCAACGCCTCCGACAGTTTGCCGACGGCCGCGACCTCGGCGTCCGTGGTCCCGTCGGGGCGCGTGTGCTCCGGTGTCGGGTGCTCGCGAGGGTCGTGCGCGGCGACATCGCTCATGTTGTCAGTGTGCCCGAGTCGCGTGCGCGGCGTCGTGCTGTCGGTTCCGACATGCGTCGGCCGCTCGCAGGGGACTCAGTCGGCTGCGGGCGGAGCGGTGATGCCGCGAGTGATGGCGGCAGCGGAGAAGGCGATGAGCTCGGACGGATCGAGTGGTGCCGCCCAATTGTTGACGATCGTGTCGGACACGCCCATGAGTCCGGACAGGACGAAGCGGATGAGCGCGGGATCGTTGAAGAGCGTTCGCCCCTCCGCCTCAGCGGCCTCGAGAATTGCCCGGTGTAGTTCCTCGTTGTACTGCTCCGCAGTCACCCGCAGTTCGCGAACGGACTCGCGTTCGGACCGCGCGGCGCCCTCGATGTCGCGCCAGGTTGCGGTCATACGCCCCACGCGCGCCCACTGTCGCACCGAGTTCGGGATGGCCGCCGCGATCAATGCGGCGACGCCGCTGTCTCGGGGCAGGGTGGACACGAAGGCGGCGGATTCGATCTGGCTCTCGTTGAGCAGCGCGATGAAGATCTCCTGTTTGTCTGCGAAGTACTGGTAGATCAGGCCGGTGCTGGTTCCGGATCGCTGAGCGACCGATCGAATCGTGAGTGCGCCGTACCCGCCTTCGTCCAGGAGGGCGGCTGCCGCGTCCAGGGTGCGGCGGCGCCGCGCGTCCGCATCGCCGTAGATCGACTTGCCGTTCGATTCGCTCACCACGCCACCGTATCTGTGCGGCTCGGCGTGGGCTCGCCTCACCTCAGTGAATGAACAATGTTCAATCTAGGATTGAACATTGTTCATTCTGTTGCTACGGTCACAATCGTGACCACAGACGCCGCGGCCTCCGCGCCGCACCCACCGGCCGTTCACAGTTCCGAAGATGCCCGTGCTGCAGCCGACATGGCCACCGCGGCAGGGGAACTGCTCCTGGATTTCCGGGCGGACGCGCAACTCTCGCGTCTCGACCCGGGCGAGGTGCGCCGCATCGGTGACCGCATCTCCCACGAGTTCCTCGTCGTCGAGTTGGCGCGACGTTTTCCGGCAGACGCGGTGCTGTCGGAGGAAGGAGCCGACGATCCGTCGCGCCTGACCGCCGACCGGGTGTGGATCGTCGACCCACTCGACGGGACCAGGGAGTTCGGCGAGTTCGGCCGCATCGACTGGGCCGTGCACGTCGCGCTCGTCGAGCGCGGACGGTTGACCGTCGGCGCGGTGGCCCTGCCCGCGCTGGGTGTCACCCACTCGACGCTGGATGTACCGACGCCCGCCGAACCCGCGCCGGCCGCACCCCGGGTCGTCGTCAGCCGGACCCGCAGGCCCGAGCCCGTCATGGCCATGGCGACCGCGCTGGGCGCCGAACTGGTGGAGATGGGTTCCGCCGGCGCGAAGGCGATGGCGGTGGTTCGCGGCGAGGTGGACGTCTACGCCCACACCGGAGGTCAGTACGAGTGGGACTCGGCTGCTCCGGTTGCCGTGGCCCGTGCTGCGGGACTGCATGTTTCGCGAATCGACGGTTCCGAACCCGTCTACAACCAGGAGAACCCCTGGTTGCCCGACCTGTTGATCTGCCGCCCGGAGTTGGCCGGCACAGCACTGGAGGTACTTGCGCGATGACACGTGCGCTGACCCACCTCGAGAGACTCGAGGCCGAGAGCATTCACATCATGAGGGAGGCCGTCGCGGGGAGTGAGAATCCCGTGATGCTGTACTCGGTCGGCAAGGACAGTGCGGTGATGCTGCACCTCGCCCGCAAGGCGTTCTTCCCCTCGCGGCTGCCGTTCCCGCTGCTGCACGTCGACACGACGTGGAAGTTCCGGGAGATGTACAGGCTGCGCGACGAGTCCGCCGCCGCAGGGGATTTCGATCTACTGGTGTACCAGAACCCGGAGTGCGTGGAGAAGGGGATCAACCCGTTCACGCACGGCTCGTCGACGCACACCGACATGTGGAAGACCGAGGGGCTCAAGCAGGCCCTCGACCTCCACAAGTTCGACACGGCGTTCGGTGGCGCCCGCCGGGACGAGGAGAAGTCCCGTGCCAAGGAGCGGGTCTTCTCGGTCCGCTCGGCCGAGCACCGCTGGGACCCCAAGCGGCAGCGACCCGAACTGTGGCGCATGTACAACGTCCGGCGGTCGCCCGGCGAGACGCTGCGCGTCTTCCCGCTGTCGAACTGGACCGAACTCGACGTATGGGAGTACATCCGGCAGGAGAACATCCCGATCGTGCCGCTGTACTTCGCCGCGCAGCGGCCGGTGGTCGAGCGAGACGGCACCCTGATCATGGTCGACGACGACCGGATGCCGTTGCGCCCCGGGGAGGTTCCGGAACTCAAGAGCGTCCGGTTCCGCACCCTCGGCTGTTACCCGCTCACCGGCGCGGTCGAGTCCACGGCC
This sequence comes from Rhodococcus sp. Q, assembly GCF_005503035.1. Lineage (NCBI taxonomy): Bacteria > Bacillati > Actinomycetota > Actinomycetes > Mycobacteriales > Nocardiaceae > Rhodococcus > Rhodococcus sp. Q. Next base: position 42,603 of record NZ_SCOY01000006.1, on the reverse strand, counting down.
GCGACCCTGACCGACGTCATCCAGGAAATGTTGCTCACCACCACGTCGGAGCGTCAGGGCCGCGTGATCGACCACGACAGCAGCGCCTCGATGGAGAAGAAGAAGCAGGAAGGGTACTTCTGATGGTTCACTCGTCCAACCTCATCGCCGACGACATCGAGCAGTACCTCGAGCGGCACGCGACCAAGTCCATGCTGCGGTTCATCACCTGCGGCAGCGTCGACGACGGCAAGTCCACGCTGATCGGCCGGTTACTGTACGAGTCGAAGCTGGTCTTCGAGGACCAGCTGAGCGCGCTCGAGAGCGACTCCAAGAAGGTCGGCACCCAGGGCGAGGGCCTCGACTTCGCGCTGCTCGTGGACGGTCTCGCGGCCGAGCGGGAGCAGGGCATCACGATCGACGTCGCCTACCGCTACTTCACCACCGAGCGGCGCAAGTTCGTCGTCGCCGACACCCCGGGCCACGAGCAGTACACCCGCAACATGGTCACCGGTGCGTCGACCGCGGATCTGGCGGTGATCCTGATCGACGCCCGCAAGGGCGTCCTCACCCAGACCCGCCGGCACTCCTACCTGGTGTCACTGCTCGGCATCCGGAACGTCGTGCTCGCGGTGAACAAGCTCGACCTCGTCGACTACTCGCAGGAGGTCTTCGAGCGGATCGACGGCGAGTACGCGGCATTCGCGGCCGAGATCGGACTCGACCGCGTCGTCCCGATCCCGATGTCCGCGTACATGGGTGACAACCTCACCGAGCGCAGCCCGAACACGCCCTGGTACCAGGGTCCGTCGCTGATCGAACACCTCGAGACCGTCGACATCGACGACGACCTGCGCACCGGGCCCTTCCGGATGCCCGTGCAGTGGGTGAACCGGCCCGATCTCGACTTCCGGGGCTTCTCCGGACAGGTCGTCGGCGGCGTGGTGCGTCCGGGCGACCGGGTCCGGGTGCTGCCCAGCGGAACTGAGTCCTCGGTCGAGCGGATCGTCACGATGGACGGCGACCTCGAGGAGGCCACCGCCGGCCGGTCGGTCACGATCACTCTCGCCGACGAGATCGACGTCAGCCGCGGTGACGTCCTCGCCGCTGTGGACGCCCTACCGGGGGTTGCCGATCAGTTCGAGGCGCAGCTGGTGTGGATGGGCGAGCACGACATGCTCCCCGAACGCCCGTACGTCTGCCAGATCGGGACGATGACGGTGCAGGCGCGGATCACCAAGCCCAAGTACAAGATCAACGTCAACACGCTCGAGCAGACGGCGACGAACACCCTCGCCCTCAACGAGATCGGCGTGTGCAACATCAGCTTCGACCGGCCGGTCCCGTTCGACGCCTACACCGACAACCGCGACACCGGCGGGTTCATCCTGATCGACCGGCTGACCAACACCACGGTCGGTGCGGGCATGATCGCGCACTCGCTGCGCCGGTCGGACAACATCCACTGGCAGGCCGTCGACGTGAACGCCGAGTCCCGGTCGGTCCTGAACGGTCACCGGCCGCAGGTGCTGTGGTTCACGGGTCTGTCCGGGTCCGGCAAGTCGACCATCGCGAACGAGCTCGAGCGGCAACTGCACGCGAGCGGCTGCCACACCTATCTGCTCGACGGCGACAACGTCCGCCACGGTCTGAACCGGGACCTCGGCTTCACCGAGGCCGACCGGGTGGAGAACATCCGCCGGGTCACCGAGGTCGCCCGGCTGATGGCCGACGCCGGACTGATCGTGCTGGCGTCGTTCATCTCCCCGTTCCGGGCCGAGCGTGAGGCGGCCCGCGAGCTGATCGGCGAGGACCGCTTCTGTGAGGTGTTCGTCGACACCCCGATCGACGTCGCCGAGTCGCGGGATCCGAAGGGGCTCTACAAGAAGGCGCGGCGTGGCGACCTGACGAACTTCACCGGCATCGACTCCCCGTACGAGTCGCCGGAGAACCCCGAGCTGCGAGTCGACACGACCGTGACGACTCCCGCGGAGGCCGCCGTTCAGATTGTCGAGAAGCTCCGCATCCGCGGCGTCATCGGCTGACCCGGCCCGTTCCACCAACCACACCTTAGGAGCGTTCCCTGTGCCCACCCGAGACGAAATCTGTTCGGTGATCGATTCGTACGTCAAGCATCTCGGTGATCACGACGTCGATCAACTGATGTCGTTGTTCGCGGCGGACGCGGTCCAGCACGAGCCGCTGGGCGTGCAGACCTTCCGTGGCATCGACGAGATCCGGGCCTTCGGCACCGGAAACGCGAAGGTGGCGTTCACGGTGAGCCGGTACTCGCCGATCACCGTCACCGGCCGGTTCGCGGCGATGCAGCTCCGCGTCCAGCGCGAGGGCATGCCCGACTTCCTGTCCACCGACCTGTTCGAATTCGGTGACGACGGGAAGATCGTCTCGCTGAGCGTCGTCCTGGACCCCAAGGCTCAGGTGTGAGCGCGGGCCTGCGAGCAGCGCCGGTGATGCCGGCGCTGCTCGACGGCAAGGTCGTGATCGTCTCCGGTGTCGGTGAGGGGTTGGGACGCTCGGTCGCCGTGCGCAGCGCCCTCGCCGGTGCCCGGGTCGTCCTGGCCGCGCGGACCGAGTCCCGGCTGACGGAGGTCGCCAACGAGATCCGGGGACTCGGCGGTACCGCGGTGTCCGTGCCGACGGACCTCACCGACGACGCGTCGGTGACGAATCTCGCCGATGCGGCGCTGGCCGAGTTCGGAGCGGTCGACACGGTGGTGCACAACGCATTCGTGCAGCCGCCACACGAGAGGCTCCTCGACGCCGAGTTCGAATCGGTCCGGCAGGGCCTGGACATCAACCTGCTGGCCTCGCTCAACCTGACCCGCAAACTCGCTCCCGCCCTGGAGAAGTCCGAGGGGTCGGTCGTGGTGATCAACTCGATGGTGCTGCGCAACCAGTTGCCGAACTTCGGGGCATACCGGGTGATGAAGGCCGGACTGCTCGCCCTCGCCCGCAGTCTCTCGGTGGAGCTGGGCCCGATGGGTGTCCGAGTGAACTCCGTTGCTCCCGGCTACATCTGGGCGCACCGGGTCAAGGCCATGGTCCAGAAGCAGGCAGAGCAGCGCGGCGTCGACCCCGCCGAGGTCTACGCCGAGATCGCGGCAGGCACCGACCTGCGCCGGTTGCCGGAACCCGACGACATCGCGAACGCGGTGATCTTCCTGGCCTCCGACCTCGCCCGCGCGATCACCGGGCAGTGCCTGGACGTCAACTGCGGCCACGCCCACCACTGATCCACTTTCACAAGGATGTAGGAATGTCTCAGGATTACGACGGAATCGGTTCCATCGAGGAGCTTCACGCGCAGGCGCGCACGGAGGCCGGCCTCGGCGACTTCGGCAGCGACGAGTACCTGGAGGGACTGACGGTGCTGCTCGACTCGTTCGAGCGGGAAGCCGACCTCACCCCGCACGGAAAGGTGGTCGCCCGCAAGATGATCCTGTCCGCGCTCCGGGGCCGGCTGATCAGCGAGGCGGCGTTCGCGCGGCACCCCGAGCATGTCGACGTCGAGATCGAGCGGCCGATCTTCATGTGCGGACTGACCCGCACGGGCACCACCGCGCTGCATCGCCTGCTCAGCGCCGACCCTGCCCACCAGGGTGTCGAGATGTGGCTGGCCGAGGCGCCGCAGCCCCGTCCCGCCCGTGAGACGTGGTCAGCGAACCCCGATTTCCTCCGCGCCGACGCCTTCTACCGGGCGCGTCAGGCGAACGAGGCAGACCTGATGAAGGTGCACTTCATGGGTGCCGAGGAGGTCGAGGAGTGTTGGCGACTGCTCCAGCAGACGATGCTCTCGACCGCGTTCGACACCGTGGCGTACGTGCCGTCGTACACGGCATGGCTGGCGAAGCAGGACTGGACCGACACCTATGCCCGGTACAAGAAGAACCTGCAGTTGATCGGTATGAACGATCGTGATCGCCGCTGGGTTCTGAAGAGCCCGAGCCACGTCTTCGCGATCGACGACATCGTGAAGGTCTTCCCGGATGCGCTGTTCGTTCGCACCTTCCGTGACCCGCACACCTCGATGGCGTCGACCTTCAGCCTCGCCGAGCAGGGCGGGCACGACATGTCGCGGGCCTTCGACCGCAAGACCATCGGACGGACCCAGCTGGATCTGTGGGCGCGCGGGAACGCGAACTTCCAGGAGGCCCGGGCCCGCCACAACCCCGAGCAGTTCATCGACATCGACTACCGGGACTTCGTGGCCGACCCGATCGGGTCGGCCGAGATGGTCTACGACCGGTTCTCCCTGCCGTTCTCCGACGAGGCGCGTCGCGCGATCGCAGATGCCCACGAGGCCAGCCTCGCCGACCACCGCCGCCCGTCACACACGTACTCGCTCGAAGACTTCGGAATCACCGCCGCCGAGGTCGACGCCACGTTCGCCACCGCCTGACCCCTCTCACCGGATAGGAATTCACGATGAACGCCACCTGGGAAAAATTCTGCACCGACCTGCTCGAGGTCGGGAACATCCTGTCGGACCCGATCGTGCCGCAGGATCCCCTGACGCAGGCCGAGGGCGTGCGCTACCTGTCGCGCCTGCTGCGCTACGCGACGATCAACTGCGTCGAGTACACCGACCCGCGCTGGCCGCAGTTCACGTCCGCGCCGAACCCCAACATGATGACCAAGATCGGCGCCGACAATCCGGACAACATCTACATGCGCGCCAACATCTCCGGGAAGTACACGTACCGGATCACCGGAACCCGGGGCACGATCCCGCTGATCACCTTCGGTTCGCGGGTCAACCGCTACCACATCGACGGCACCATGCTGCAGACCGGTGACCTGCACATCCACGACCTCGAGGTCGACGAGAACGGACGCTTCCAGTTCATCGCGAGCGTGGACGAGCCCGCCGAGGGCGCGTGGCTGCCGCTCGCACCGGACAGCAACCTCATCTCCGTGCGGCAGACCTACGCGGACCGGCGCGCCGAGGTGCCCGGCGAGCTGTCCATCGAATGCCTCGACCCCGACGGCGAATTCGTTCCGCTCACCGAGGACGAGCTGGGCGGGCGACTGGACCGGGCGATCGGCATGCTGAAGGGCTCGGCCGCCACGTTCCTCGAGTGGTCGCGCGACTTCATGCCGCAGCCCAACGAGATATTCGACCGCGGGCAGGAGCAGTTCCAGAAGGCCGGCGGCGATCCGACGATCTTCTACTTCCACGGGTACTGGAAGCTCGCCGAGGACGAGGCGTGGGTCATCGAGACCGAGGTCCCGAACTGCGAGTACTACAACTTCGTGCTGCAGAACTTCTGGGTGGAGTCCCTCGACTACCACCGGACGAACATCTACATCAACAACCACACCGCGAAGCTGAACGACGACGGCACGCTGACCATCGTGGTGTCGGCGAAGGACCCGGGTTTCGGCAACTGGATCAACACCGACGGCCACGCCGAGGGCACCTGGGCGATGCGCTGGATCAAGGCCGACTCGCACCCGATCCCGACTTCCAAAGTCGTCACACTGTGACACTCGCCACGTAACGGTGGGCACCTCGACCGTACGCCCGGCGTAGGTTCCGGGGGCCGGTAGCGTGCGCCTGTCGGTGTGGCAGCGCACGTGCACGGGGTCCGCGTTCCGCGCTCGCCAAACCTTCTGCCGACGACGACATGGGGATCTGGGAGGGGACTTTGATGCGCAGGGTGGGACGTCGGACGTCATGGGCGGCGGCATCGCTCGCCGCGGTCGCGGTGTTCGCCGGGGCGGGCCACGCCGTGGCGGAACCCGCGTCGAGCGGCAGTGCGAGCTCGGGCAGTTCGGGTTTCGGCAGCATGGATGCCGGCAGTGTCACGTCAGGGTCGACGGTGCCCGAAGTCTGGCAGGACGATCCGGGGCCGCTGCCCCCGCTGCGTGACGACATCGTCGTGCCGGAGATCGTCGGTGAGACCGTCACCTCCCCACAGGTCAAGCGTTTCCTGGTGGCGTCGCCGTCCCTGCGCCGGGTGGTGGGCGTCGACGTGCTGCTCCCCGCCGACACGAGCGCGCCGCGGCCGACGCTGTACATGCTCGAAGGGGTCGGCGGCGGTGAGGACCAGTCCGGCTGGATGTACATGACCGACGCCCCGAAGTTCTTCGCCGACAAGAACGTCAACGTGGTGATGACCAACGGCGGCGTCGCCAGCCTGTACACCGACTGGGACAGCCCCGACAAGAACCTCGGCGTACACAAGTGGGAAACCTTCATCACCGAGGAGTTGCCGCCGCTCATCGACGCACGGTTGAAGACCAACGGCGTCAACGCGATCGCGGGCAACTCGATGGGTGCGCAGGGCGCGATGATGCTCGCCCATCGGCGCCCCGACCTGTACCGGGGGATCGCGGTGTTCAGCGGCTGCTACTCGACGACCGACGACGTCGGCCGGCTGAGCACACAGTTCACGGTCTCCTCCCGGGGCGGCGACATCCGGAACGTGTGGGGTTCGCCGGGCGGATCGGGCTGGGAAGCACACGACTCCGTGCGGCACGCGGAAGCGTTGCGCGGCAAGCCGATCTACATGTCGGTGGCCACCGGCCTCGCCGGCCGGTACGAGGGGCCGGGCACCGATCTCGAACGGATCGTCGTCGGCGGCGCCATCGAGGCCGTCGCGAACCGCTGCACCAAGCGCCTCGACCAGAAGCTGCGTGATCTCGGCATTCCCGCAACCGTCGAGTACGAGGCGCGTGGGGTGCACGCCTGGGCGTACTGGAAGGACCAGCTGCCCAAGGCGTGGCCGACGCTGGAGCGGGCGTTGGGACTCACGCGGTAGCGCCGGCTCCCGGCGTCCACACGGGTTCTGATGTACGCGCAGGACTTCTGTGCGTGCAGAACCCGTGTGGACGCGGGAAAGGGTGTGTGCTCGGCCGCGAGCCGCTCAGAAGTACCAGGGGTACGGCGACCAGTCGGGGTCGCGCTTCTCGAGGAACGAGTCCCGGCCCTCGACGGCCTCGTCGGTCATGTAGGCCATCCGCGTCGCCTCGCCCGCGAACAGCTGCTGGCCGACCAGGCCGTCGTCCTGCAGGTTGAAGGCGTACTTGAGCATCCGCTGCGCCTGCGGGGACTTGGCGTTGATCTTGGTTGCCCACTCGATGGCGACGTTCTCGAGTTCGGCGTGGTCGACGACCCGGTTCACGGCGCCCATGTGGTGCATGTCCTCGGCGGTGTAGGTGTCGCCGAGGAAGAAGATCTCGCGGGCGAACTTCTGGCCGACCATCTTTGCGAGGTAGGCGCTGCCGTAGCCGCCGTCGAAGCTGCCGACGTCGGCGTCGGTCTGCTTGAAGCGGGCGTGCTCGCGTGAAGCCAGCGTGAGGTCGCAGGTGACGTGCAGGCTGTGTCCGCCGCCCGCGGCCCAGCCGTTGACGAGGGCGATGACGACCTTAGGCATGAAGCGGATCAGCCGCTGGACCTCGAGGATGTGCAGGCGCCCAGCGCGGGCCTTGTCGACGGTGTCGGCCGTTTCCCCGTCCGCATACTGGTAGCCGCTGCGGCCGCGGATCCGCTGATCGCCACCCGAGCAGAACGCCCAGCCGCCGTCCTTCGGGCTGGGACCGTTGCCGGTGAGGAGCACGCAGCCCACGTCCGACGTCATGCGGGCGTGGTCGAGTGCCTGGTACAGCTCGTCGACGGTGTGCGGGCGGAACGCGTTGCGCACTTCGGGCCGGTCGAACGCCACCCGGACGACACCCTCGGTGACATGCCGGTGGTAAGTGATGTCGGTCAGGTTCTCGAACCCGGGGACGGGGCGCCACAGCTGGGGATTGAAGGTCACGGACGCCAAGGATAGGCCGACGCGCACTGACCTTGCGCGCGGCGATGCGGCCGGGGATTACCGTGCAGGACATGAGCGAGCAGACCGAGCGGGACGGCGACTACGAGAAGCACGGTGGATTCCCGGTGTACCGGGCCGACCCCGACAACGGTGGCCCGCACTTCGGCAGGCTCGTCGAGGCATTGCGCGTCGTCCAGGACCTGGCCGTGTCCACCGCGCCGCCGCAGGACGTCATCGAGCGAGCGGCCGAACAGGCCGAGGCCCTCGCCGCGCTGCTGGGGCAGTACCGGGTGCCCGAAGGCCGGTCGCCGTCCGGACGGTCCATCGCCCTGCCCGGCCGAGGCAGTCTCCTGATGCTGCCGTGGGAGGCTCAGCGATTCGGAGCGGACGGGGTACGCGCCAGTGGCGTCTTCCGTCGGTATCACATGGGCGGCAACGGTGCCGCCCACGGCGGCGTCCTTCCCCTGCTGTTCGACGACCTGTTCGGGATGGTCACCCACGCCGCGGGCAGGCCGATCAGCCGGACCGCCTACCTGCACGTGAACTACCGCAAGATCACCCCCATCGAGACGGAACTCTTCGTCGAGGGGAGGGTCGACAGCGTCGACGGACGCAAGACCTTCGTCTCGGCGCGCCTCACCGACGCCGACGGGACCCTGCTCGCCGACGCCGAGGCGCTGATGGTCGTGCTGCTCCCCGGGCAACCCTGACCGTGCCGTCCCTGGACGAACTGCGCGCCACCGCGACCGTGGTCGCCCTGCCGATGCGGGTTCGTTTCCGCGGCATCACGGTTCGTGAGGCGCTGCTGCTGCGCGGTCCCGCGGGGTGGGGCGAGTTCGCGCCGTTCCCCGAGTACGACGACGTCGAGTCCGCGGCCTGGCTGCGGTCGGCGATCGAGAGCGCCTGGGAGGGTCCGCCCACACCTCTGCGGACGTCGATCCCCGTCAACGCCACCGTCCCGGCCATCGCGGCTGCGCGGGTGCCCGAGATCCTCGCCCGGTTTCCCGGTGCCCGCACCGCGAAGGTGAAGGTCGCGGAGAAGGGGCAGACCCTCGCCGACGACGTCGCCCGCGTCGTTGCCGTCCGCGAGCACGTCGACCACGTGCGTGTCGATGCCAACGGCGGTTGGACGGTCGACGACGCCGTGCAGGCGTTGGCAGCCCTGACTGCGGACGGCGCACTGCAGTACGCGGAGCAGCCCTGCGCGACCGTCGAGGAGCTCGTCGAGTTGCGTCGCCGACTCGCGGAACGGGGCGTCGCGGTGCCCATCGCCGCCGACGAGAGCATCCGCCGCGCCGACGACCCGCTGCGCGTCGTGCGGGCGGGAGCCGCCGACGTCGCGGTCGTCAAGGTCGCGCCGCTCGGCGGCATGCGGGCGGTGGTGCGGCTCGCTGAGGAGCTCGCCGGCCGCGGGGCGAAGGTGGTCGTGTCGAGCGCGCTGGACACCGCTGTCGGGATCGGAGCGGGGCTGTCCGCGGCGGCGGCCCTCCCGGTCCTCGACCTGGCATGTGGGCTGGGAACCGGAGGGTTTTTCGACGCGGACATCGCGGCAGCGCGTGCGATGTCGAACGGGGAACTCGCGGTCGCTGCGGTGACGCCGGACCCCGACCGACTCGCCGCGCTCGCGGCGACGCCGGAGCGGACTGCCTGGTGGCTCGACCGGATGGCCCGATGTCATGCTCTGCTGTGAATGCGCTGTGAAATTGCTGGTCAGCGAATGGTGCACCGAGTGACCAACGTGGCTGCTGTGATGGTGGTGACTGGAGTTGATGATGGTGTCGGGCGGTCGTATAAGGTCGCGCTCGACATTCACGCAAAACTCGGAGGCATTGAAAGTGGTTGCAGCACTGAACGAAACCCTGCTCGACCCGGCGCGGCTGCCCGCCGTCGTCGCGGACGTCCAGGAGCTCATCGACGCCGAGGTTTCGGACAAGTCGGGCGCATCGGGTCTCGCGCTCAAGGGCGGCTACGGTGCCGTGAAGAAGGTCGGACCGGCGATCGTTCCCGAGGCCGTCGAGGGCCTGCTGCCGAGCTTCGTCACTCGTCTCGAGCCGTTCTGGCAGGACTACCGGACCGTGGGCGGCGCCGGCTTCGGTGACTTCCTGGTCGCGCGCGGCGACGAGGTCGCGGACGCGCTGCTCGGCGTCACCGACGAGAAGATCGAGGGCACCAGCAAGGCCGCGGTCAAGAAGGTCTACTCCTCGCTGCGTCCGTCGGCGAAGAAGAACGTCGTCGAGGCGCTGCCGCGCCTCGGAACGCTCGTCGAGAAGCACGCCAACTAGGCAGCTCTGCTGCTCGTGCGCGGTGTGCGAGTCCTTGGACGCGCACACCGCGCACGAGCGCCGCAGGCGCCTCAGCCTGCCGCGCGGCCGTGACGCCAGAAACCGGTGAACACGACGTCCGCCTTCGGGACGCCACGATCGTTGACCAGGTGCCGTCGCACTCCGGCCGCCAGGGCCTGCTCGCCCGCCACGAACACGTAGTCCGGCAGCTGCGCCAACTCGGCCGCCTGGACCGCCTCCAGTGCCAGCTCGCCCGGCCGTGCATGCGGATCCGACCGCGGCAGCCAGGTCAGTGTCACCCCGTCGGGAACCGTGAGCTCCTGCTCGTCGTCGGCCGACGGAATCTCCAGGAACACATCGCCGGTGATGTCCGGGGTCGCCGACTCCAGGATGCCCGCGATCGCCGGGAGTGCACTCTCGTCACCGACCAGCAGGAACCGCCTCGCCTCGGGTAGTGGGTTGTGGATGAGTCCCTCGTCGAGCAGCGCCAACTCGTCGCCGACCGACACCGCCTGCGCCCAGTTCGACGCCGGGCCCGCGTCGTCGCCCGACCCGTGGCACACGAAGTCGATGTCGATCTCCGGGGTGTTCCCGAACAACGCCTTCTCCGCAGGCCGGAACGCGCGGATCGTGTAGTTGCGCACGATCGGCCGGGACGCCTTGCTCATCGCCAGGTACTGCGCGTACCAGAGCAGATTTCCCGTCGCCGTCGGCAGTCGGAGCTCGTCCTGGTCGGGGGTGGGAATGAACAGGCGGAACCAGTGATCATTGCCCAGCGGGGTCAGTGAGCGCAGATCCTCGCCCGCGACCGTCACCCGCACGAAGTGCGGGCTGATCTGCTTGCTGCCCGCCACCGTCGCGCGGAGGAACTCGCGGTGTTCGGGCCTGACGTACTTGGGGCGCTTGGCCATGTATCCGTCCTCGGAAGTTGCCGTTTATTGAGGTAAGGCTAACTTCACCTGGCGGTGGTGTCACGGCTGTCCCGGACGCTCCAGCACCCGAACCTGCGGCGGCAGACCCCACTCGGTTCGCCCGAGTCGGCTCAGCGGCGCGATCGCCGCGAACTCCGGCAACCCGTCCTCCGCCAGACACTCGGGACGCACCGCGATCGCCCGCACCTCACCCATCACGACGAAACTGTTCCCGACCTCGATCACCCGATGCAGCCCGCACTCGATCGCGACGGGCGACTCGGCGACCCGCGGCGGCACGACCAGCGAACTCGGTTCCGCGGTCAGCCCGACCGCCGCGAACTCGTCGACGTCGGACGGGAACAGCGCCGACGTCGCGTTCACCCGGTCGATCAGCGGCGCCGACGCCAGGTTCACCACGAACTCCCCGGTCGCCTCGATGTTGCGGAGACTGTCCTTGCGGGTCACGGACGTGAACTGCACGACTGCCGGCGACACCGATGCGACCGTGAAGAAGCTGTACGGCGCCAGATTCGCGGTGCCGTCCACCGCGCACGTCGACACCCAAGCGATGGGCCGTGGCACCACCGACGCGGTGAGCAGTGCGTACATCCGGTTCGTCGAAACCTCGTCGGCGGGGAAGACGGTGCGCATCGGCACATGGTGCCAGCCGACCGGCACCCCCGCCGAAACGTCTGACACCCTGGACACCGTGAATCCGTCCACCGCGCAGGCCGCCGCAGTCGTCGACGAACTGATTCGAGGTGGGGTGCGGGAGGTGGTGCTGTGCCCGGGGTCGCGCAATGCCCCGCTCGCGTTCGCGCTGCAGGCCGCCGACGCCGCGGGGCGGATCCGGCTGCACCTGCGGATCGACGAGCGCACCGCCGGATTCCTCGCCGTCGGACTCGCGGTGTCGGCGGGACGCCCGGTGCCGGTCGTCATGACCTCGGGCACCGCTGTCGCCAACCTCGGACCCGCCGTCCTCGAAGCCAACTACGCACGCGTGCCCCTGGTGGTGCTGTCCGCGAATCGGCCCTACGAGATGCTCGGCACCGGCGCCAACCAGACCATCGAGCAACTCGGTCTGTTCGGCACCCAGGTCCGCGCGACCATCAGCCTCGGGCTCGCCGAGGACCGCCTGGACCAGAACAGTCAGTGGCGCTCCGCGGTGTGCCGGGTGCTCGCCGCCGCTCGCGGCACCCGTTCCGGTAATGCCGGACCTGTGCACTTCGACATCCCCCTGCGCGAACCCCTCGTCCCCGACGCCCACCCGCAGGGGCCGGTTCCGGAGGGCAGGCCCGACGGCTCCGCGTGGACGACCACCGAGCACGCGACCCTGGACGTGCCGCTCGAGATCGATCTCACTCCGGACACCGTCGTCATCTCCGGGCACGGCGCCGCGCACCGCCCCGAACTGGCCGGACTCCCGACCGTTGCCGAGCCGACGGCGCCGCTGCACGGGGTGGCCCTTCATCCGCTCGCGCTGCCGCAGCTCAATCCGCGGCAGGCGATCATCACCGGCAGGCCGACGCTGCACCGCCCGGTGTCGGCGCTGCTCGCCGACCCCCGAGTGGCCGTGTACGCGCTGACGACCGGCCCCCGCTGGCCCGACGTCTCCGGGAACGTCCTCGCCACCGGAACCCGCGCTGTCGTGCGGGGCGCGCCGAGTCAGGCGTGGCTCGAACGCTGCAGGCACCTGACCGAACACGCGGACAAGGCCGTGCGGCAGCAGCTCTCCGCGCACGCGACCCCGACGGGGCTGCACGTCGCCGCCGTCGTGACCGACGCGCTGGCAGACGGTGACCAACTCCTGCTCGGTGCGTCCAACCCCGTCCGCGACGCGGCCCTCGTCGGCCATCCGCGGCCGGGGGTGCGGGTGCTGTCGAACCGCGGCGTCGCGGGGATCGACGGAACGGTCTCGACCGCTGTCGGCGCCGCCCTCGCCGCCGACGCGTCCGGGGGCGGCCGGACCATCGCGTTGATGGGTGACCTGACCTTCCTCCACGACGCCTCCGGGCTGCTGATCGGGTCCGGCGAACCGCGACCGAAGGACCTCACGATCGTCGTCGCCAACGACGACGGTGGCGGCATCTTCGAGCTCCTCGAACAGGGCGACCCGCAGTACGCGGGCGTCTTCGAACGGATCTTCGGGACCCCGCACGGCATGGATCTGTCGGCGCTGTGTGCCGCGTACCGCGTCGAACACCACCACGTCACGCCCGATCAACTCGCGACCGAACTGGCACATCCCTTCGGTCGCGGCATCCGTGTCCTGGAGGTCACGACCGAGCGGTCGGGTCTGCGTGAACTGCACGCCGCCGTCCGGGCGCAGCTGTGACGGAGGTGGCCGCGCGCCGCGTCACCAGGGGGGTACTGATCGTCGCGGTGTCGGTCTCCGTCCTGGCCGTGCTCCTCGTGCTCGCCGCATGGCGCAACGACCACACCATCAACTCCGACAAGGGCGTTGCGACCGCGGAGGTGCTGTCCGCGGGAGCGCTGCGATCGGCGGTCAGCTTCGTCACCCCCGACGGCATCACGCACAACCCGCGCCTCGGGGTCCTGTACCCGACCAACCTGACCGTCGGACAGCGCATCGACGTCGAGTACGCCCGCGCCGACCCCGACCTCGTCCGGGTGTCGGGCCGTGACGTGCGGGTGGCACTGGTCCCCGCGGGGTCCGTCATCGTCGTGACGTGGCTGCTCGCGGCGCCGACCTTGTGGTACGTGCGCCGTCGTGCTGCCGCCGTACCGGACGCCGACGTCGCCGGATAGGGCAACCCACTCGTCGCCCGGTGTTCGCGGCACCGTCACCCGCCGCGCCCCGACCCGTCGTGCGTGGCGCGCACACTCGGAGTCGTGCGCGTAGCCGTCGTCGCCGAATCGTTCCTGCCGAACGTCAACGGGGTCAGCCACTCCGTCGTCCGGGTGGTCGAGCATCTCCGCCGAGCGGGACACCCCACGATGATCGTGGCGCCGGGAGTCCCCGGCGGGCGGTCCCGGTCGGGGCCACCTGCACCAACCGTCCACGAGGGCGTTCCCGTGCACCGGGTGCCCGCGATCATGGTGCCCCGCGTCAGTTCGCTTCCTGTCGGGATTCCGCAGCCGTCGATGCTGGGCGCGCTCCGCGACTTCGATCCCGACGTCGTGCACCTGGCGTCCCCGTTCGTCCTCGGAGCGGGCGGACTGGCCGCCGCGCACCGGCTCTCGGTGCCTGCCGTCGCGGTCTACCAGACCGATGTCGCCGGATTCGCCCGCAGCTACGGCCTCGGGCCGACCAGCCGCGCCGCCTGGAGCTGGACCCGGCGACTGCACCGCGGCGCCGCCCGCACCCTCGCTCCCTCGACCGCCGCAGCCGACGACCTGATCGCCCGCGGCGTCCCGCGGGTGCACCGGTGGGGGCGCGGAGTCGACACCATCCGGTTCGCGCCCGGCCGGCGCGACGTGGCCCTGCGCGCGAGCTGGGATCCGACCGGCAACCGCATGATCGTCGGATTCGTCGGCAGGCTCGCGCCGGAGAAGCACGTCGAACGGCTCGCCGTCCTGGCGGCCGCCCCCGCCGTCCAGCTGGTGATCGTCGGCGACGGACCGGAACGCGAACGCCTCGCCCGCGACCTGCCGTCCGCGGTGTTCACCGGTCAACTCGGCGGCGACGACCTCGCTCGCGCGTACGCCAGCCTCGACGTCTTCGTTCATCCCGGGGAACACGAGACGTTCTGCCAGGCCGTCCAGGAGGCGCTGGCCAGCGGTGTCCCCGTCGTCGGACCCGACGCGGGCGGGCCCCGCGACCTGATCGAGCACTGCCGCAACGGCTACCGACTGCCCGTCGACAGCTTCACCGACCAGCTCCCGAGCGTGGTCGCGGCACTGCGGGACCCGCTGCTCCGGGCCCGATTCGGGATCACCGCCCGCCGATCCGTCCTCGGCCGGACCTGGCCTGCCGTGTGCACCGAACTGCTCGGACACTACGAGCAGGTGATCGGTCCGCCGCCCGCACCGGCGCGCCGGACGGCGTGAGCCACCGCGCCTGTACGGTTGCGGTGTGGCAGCACAGAACAGCACCAGGGCCTCGCTCGAGAAGGAACCGCACGAGGTCGCGTCGATGTTCGACGGGGTCGCGAAGCGCTACGACCTGACGAACACGGTCCTGTCGTTCGGGCAGGACCGCGGCTGGCGGAAGGCGACGCGCGAGGCGCTCGACCTCCAGCCCGGCGAGCGGGTCCTCGATCTGGCCGCGGGTACCGGCGTCTCGACCGTCGAGCTCGGCCGCTCCGGCGCCTGGGTCGTTGCCACCGACTTCTCCAAGGGCATGTTGAAGGCGGGCGTGTCGCGCCGAGTTCCCATGGTCGCGGGCGACGCGATGTCGCTGCCGTACGCGGACGGCGTCTTCGACGCCGCGACCATCTCGTTCGGGCTGCGCAACGTCTCCGACTTCGAAGCGGGGCTTCGTGAGATCGCCCGTGTCACCAAACCGGGCGGCAGGCTCGTCGTCAGCGAGTTCTCCACACCGACGTTCGGGCCCTTCCGAACCGTCTACATGGAGTACCTGATGCGGGCCCTGCCCCGGGTCGCGCAGGCCGTCAGTTCCAATCCGGACGCGTACGTCTACCTCGCCGAATCCATCCGGGCCTGGCCCCGGCAGGAGGAGTTGGCCCTAGCGATTGAGGCGGCGGGGTGGCGAGACGTACAGTGGCGCAACCTGACCGGTGGGATCGTCGCACTGCATCGAGCCCGCCGGTAACGCTGGGAGCGCAGTCGGGGCGCTCCGAGGGGACGAGGGAAGGCACGAGCATGAAGGAGTCCACCGGTCGTGTGACCTGGGGGAATCTGCCGCAAGAGCTGACCAGTTTCGTCGGTCGGCGTCGCGAACTCACCGAAGCCAGGCATGCGTTGACGACGTCGCGCCTGGTCACCTTGACGGGGATCGGTGGCGTCGGGAAGACCCGACTCGCACTGCGGGTGGCCGAGGACTCCCGTCGCGCCTTCACCGATGGCGTCTGGCTCGTCGAACTGGGAGAACTGCACGACCCCGACCTGGTGGCGGCAACGGTCGCGGCCGCGATCGGACTGCGCGAACAGCCGGGGCTGCCGCCGCTGACGATGCTGACCGACCACCTGACCAACCGCACCGCGCTCCTTGTCCTCGACAACTGTGAGCACCTGATCGACGCGGTCGCTCGCCTCGCCGAGGCGCTGCTCCGGGTGTGCCCGGACCTGAGGATCCTCGCGACCAGCCGGGAACCGCTCGCGATCGGCGCCGAGACCGTCCTCCGGGTTCCCTCGCTCACCGTCCCCGACCCGGAGAGGACGCAGCTCCAGGGCCTGCCCCGATACGAGGCCGTGTCGCTGTTCGTCGAGCGCGCCAGGTCGGCGGTACCCGGATTCGAGCTGACGGAAGAGAACATGGGCGCGGTCGCCGCGATCTGCCAGCGGCTCGACGGGTTGCCGCTGCCGATCGAACTGGCGGCGGTCCGTCTCCGGGCGATGTCGGCCGAACAGATACTCGACCGCCTCACCGACCGCTACGAGCTGCTGACCAAGGGCAGTCGCGGTGCCCCGACCCGGCAACAATCGCTGCGGATGAGCATCGACTGGAGCCACGAACTGTGCACCACCGCAGACCAGGTGCTCTGGCGCAGGCTCTCGGTGTTCGCGGGCGGTTTCGAGCTGGACGCGGCCGAAGGGGTCTGCGGCGGCGAGGTGCCGTCGCTGGAACTGCTCGACGGAGTCGCGTCGCTGGTCGACAAGTCGATCCTGATCCGGGAGGACGCCGGGGAGGGAGTGCGGTATCGGATGCTCGAGACGCTCCGCGAGTACGGCCGGGACAAGCTGATCGAGGCGGGAGAGTTCACCGCACAGCAACGCAGGCATCGCGACTGGTACGCCTCCCTCGCGAAATCCGCCGAGGAGAACTGGATCGGACCGCGGCAGGTCGAGCTGATCCGGCGACTCGATCGGGAGCAGCCGAACCTGCGGGACGCACTGACCTTCTGTGTGGCCGAGTCGGGGGAGGCGGACGCCGGTCTACAGATGGGCGTCGCCCTGTACCCGTACTGGTTGTGCCGCGGGATGTCGACCGAGGGCAGGCACTGGCTGGACCGGCTCCTCGAGGTGGAACTGGACAGTCCCGAACGGAACCGGATCCGGGCGATCTCCGTCGACTGCGTGCTCGCGGGAACCCAGGGCGACCTGCGACGCGCCGAGGCGTTGTCCGCTCGCGGCCGAGCGCTGGCAGCAGCTCTGGGCGATTCCGACGCCGACCTGATCTCGTGTCTCGCGTCGGCATCGGTCGCACTGTTCGCCGGCCGTCTGGTCGAGGCCATCCCGCAGTTCGAGTACGCCATCGCCCGGTACCGCCGCTCAGGGGATCTCTTCCGGTTGACGACCGCACTGGTCGGGATCGCCGTTGCCACCGGCGTGAGCGGTGACGAGGACAGGGCGATCGCCTACCACGAGGAGATTCTCGAGATCACCGAGGAACACGGCGAGTCCGCGCTCCGTGAGTACTCGCTTCTCGCGCTGGCACTGAGCTGCTGGTCCGACGATCCCGTCGGCGCGACGGATCTGCTGGAGCAGGCGCTGCGACTCGCCCGTGTCGTCGACGATCCTCTCGGCAGCAGTTCGTGCACCGAGGTGCTCGCGTGGATCGCGGCCGCGGACGGACGGTACCGACGGGCGGCGGTGCTGATGGGAGCCGTCCAGTCCCGCGCGGAGTCGGTCGGCAGCCCCACCGTCCTGGTTCCGAACGTTCTCGTCCATCACGAGGAGGCGGAGAAGCGGACTCGGGACGCGCTCGCGGACGCCGTGTTCGAGGCGGCGTTCCGGCAGGGCCGCGGCCTCTCTGCCGAGGAGACGTTCGCCTATGTACTGGGGGAGCAGCAGGCCCAGGCCGTGCAGACACCCGACATGGTCTCGCTCACCCGTCGCGAGCAGCAGGTCGCCGATCTGGTGTCGCAGGGGCTGACCAACAAGGCCATCGCCGCGAAACTGGTCATCTCGCAGCGGACCGCGCAGGGACACGTCGAGCACGTCCTGTCGAAACTCGGCTTCAACTCCCGTGCCCAGATCGCAGCGTGGGTCGTCGAGCAGCAGGCGCACCTGTCTATTCAGGCTCATGATGATGAGTAGTCCTCACCAGTTGTGACAGCGTGACCTCTCGTTTGTTCTCCCGCCACGTACCCGTTACCGAAAACAGGTACATAACCCCGTAGTTCGGCCGTCGTGCATTCGGGTTCCACCCGGCACTGTGATGAAGGTCTCAACCACCTGTTGAACCGTCGCTGTGCCGTTGTGAATCCGAGGTATCCGATGCACCAGTCCGCCCCCTCATCGCCGCAGGCCACCGTGCTCCGCCCGAGTCACGACGTTCGCTGGCGGCAGGTCCAGATGGGCCGCACCACGGTGGACTACGCAGTCGGTGGGCACGGCAGGCCCGTCCTGTTCCTGCACGGCTGGGGGCTCGGCCCCGCCACCTATCGCACGGCACTCCACGAGCTGGCCCACCGCGGGGTCCGCGTGTACGCGCCCGCCATGCCCGGCTTCGGTGGCACCCCCGAACTCCCGGTCGGGGAACGGACCATCGACGGCTACGCGCAGTGGGTGGGACGTTTCGTCGACGCCGTCGGCATCCGCGGCCGTGTCACCGTCGTCGGCCACTCCTTCGGAGGCGGCGTCGGTGTCCGCACCGCACACGACCTGCCCGATCACGTCGACGAACTGGTCCTCGTCAACTCCGTCGGAGGGGCACGCTGGCTGTCCGAGGGCGTCGACCGCCCGATCCACGAACGCCCGATCTGGGACTGGATGCTCCACCTGCCTGCTGATGCCCTCGGCTCCCGCTCGGTCGGTCAGGTCGTCGGCGCGATCGCCGGTGTCGCGCTCCCGAACGTGATCCGTGACCCCATGGCAGTCTGGCGGGCCGGGCACCTCGCTCGCACCGCCGACCTGCGACCCGAACTCGAAGTTCTCGCACGGCGGCAACTGCCCGTGACACTCCTGTGGGGAACCGGCGACACCGTCATCCCCGAGGCCAGCTTCGCGTCCATGCGCGCGGCGCTCGGCGAACCGAACGTGATGATGGTCCGTGGGAAGCACTGCTGGCCGATCAGCGATCCCGTCCGATTCGGCGACACCGTGCAGAGAGTGCTGGCGCGGTCGGGGGAACTGGTGTCGGCATGAGCATCGACCACGTGACCCGGCCGCTGGCGACCGCCTTCATGCTCCGATCCTGCGTCTGCTGCGCGACGCTGTTCGCGCCCGAGGTGTGGGTGTGCCGAGACTGCGGCGGCGACCTCGAATGGGTGCCCTCGACCGGTCGCGGCACGGTGGTGTCATGGACCCGACTCGACCCCGCGGCGTCCGGGAGCGGCAACCGAGGTCTCGAACCGCTCACCATCGCGATCGTCGAACTCGACGAGGGGCCGTGGATCTACGCGTCGATCGAATCCTGTGGCCGTGAACCGCGAGGCGCGCGTGTCGTCTTCGAACACGAATCGGTCGTCGGGCGGTTCCCCGTCTTCGGGCTCAGCTGAACGGCGGCCGCGCGTCGAGTCGAAGGGACGACGCGCCGGCTGCCCGCCACGCCCGAGCGGTGAGGTCGGCGTCGGCGTCCGTCACCAGATTTCCCATCACCCGAACGGCGACCGTCATGAGCGCCCTCGACCGCATCGCGACGGGCCCGCTCGTGGGCAGCACGCGCGGCACGGTGAGAAGCCCGGCCAGCCTGCGGGCGATGGAGAAGGCGCGGCCGTAGCGTTCCCGCAACACCTGCGGCCACAGGTCGGTCAGGTCACCCGCCCCCAGCAGATCCGACACCATCCGGCCGGTCTCGAGGCCGTAGTCGATGCCCTCGCCGTTGAGGGGGTTCACGCACGCTGCCGCGTCCCCGATCAACGCCCAGTTCCGGCCCGCGACCCCGGACACCGCGCCGCCCATCGGGAGCAGTGCCGACGCGACGGACCGGATCTCGCCGTCCAACTGCCACTCGTGGCGGCGCGCACTCGCGTAGAGCTCGATCAGCGGACGCAGAGCGCCCGGCGCCGGACGTGCCGCGGTCGCGAGCGTCCCGACGCCGATGTTGACCCGGCCCGACCCGAGGGGAAACACCCAGCCGTAGCCGGACTGCAGCGTGTCCGCCGCGTCGCGCAGCTCGAGATGAGACGTGATCCACTCGTCGTCGCTGCGACCGGAGTCGACGTACGCGCGGGCCGCGACGCCGTAGGCGGTGTCCCGGTGCCACTGCCTGCCCAACTGCTTACCGAGTGTGGACCGCACACCGTCGGCCACGATCAGGTGCTCGCACCGCACGGTGCGCGGACCGTCGGAGGTCGTGAATGTCACCGCGCGCACCCTCCCGCCGTCGCGCTGGACGTCGACGGCCTTCGCGCCCTGCAGCATCGTCGCGCCCGCGTCGACCGCGACCCGGCGGATGCGATCGTCGAGCTCGACGCGAGGTACCGCGCTCCCGGTCGAGGGGAGCGAACCCCCCGGCCACGGCAGTTGCAGCTGCTGCCCGAAGCCGGTCAGCCGGAGGCCACGGTTCACCGGTCCGCCCGAGAGCCAGTCGCCGAGACCGAGGTGTTCGAGTTCGGCGATCGCCCGAGGTGTCAGCCCGTCGCCGCAGGTCTTGTCCCGGGGAAACGTCGCGGCGTCGGCCAGTACCACTCCGCGGCCGGTGCGGGCCGCCCACGCGGCCGCCGCCGATCCGGCCGGACCTGCGCCGACGACCAGGACCTCGGCGTGTTCCGGCACCGTGGCGGGCCGGGGTGTGGGAGCTCCCGACGGCACGGGTTCACGAGGTCCGGACGGAATGACACGCGGATCGGGTTCGGGCTGCGGGGACACCACGGCAGTATCTTCGCAGGCGTCGCGCCATGCCCGGCGACAGCCCGGTACGCCGTGCGGGCGACGGGTTCACTACCGTGAGCATCCACGGCAGGTTGGTGAGGGGTCCGGTTGGGCATCCCGGAGAACAGGATGGGTACTGGGATCGTGAGCACGAGCGAAGTGACGAACACCGTCGTCGCCGGTGTGGACCTGGGTGACCAGGCGCTGGCAGGCGTCATTCGGACCGGTCTGGCCGACGTCGAGGCACTGCTGGTCGGTGAACTGTCCGACGGTGAGGACTTCCTCACCGAAGCCGCGCTGCACCTGGCGAAGGCGGGGGGCAAGCGGTTCCGGCCCCTGTTCACCCTGCTGACCGCCCAGCTCGGCCCGAACGGCACCGATCAGCCGGTGATCACGGCGGCGACGGTGGTCGAACTGGTGCACCTGGCGACGCTGTATCACGACGACGTCATGGACGAGGCGTCGATGCGTCGGGGTGCGCCGAGCGCGAACTCCCGGTGGGGCAACAGCATCGCGATCCTGGCGGGCGACTACCTGTTCGCGCACGCCTCGCGGCTGGTCTCGACACTCGGACCCGACGCGGTGCGGATCATCGCGGAGACGTTCGCGGCGCTGGTCACGGGCCAGATGCGCGAGACCATCGGCGCCAAGGAATCCCAGGATCCGGTCGAGCACTATCTCAAGGTGGTGTGGGAGAAGACCGGCTCGCTGATCGCCGCGTGCGGCCGGTTCGGCGGGACCTTCTCCGGCGCGTCCGACGACGACGTCGCGCGGCTCGAGCGTCTCGGAGACGCCGTGGGCACCGCGTTCCAGATCGTCGACGACATCATCGACATCTCCTCGGCGACCGAGCAGTCCGGCAAGACTCCGGGCACCGATCTGCGGGAGGGCGTGCACACTCTGCCGGTGCTCTACGCGCTCCGGGAGGAGGGGCCGGATGCGGACCGACTCCGTGTGCTCCTGGACGGACCGGTCACCGACGACGCCGACGTGGCCGAGGCGCTCGTTCTGCTGGAACGCTCTCCGGGGATGGCGGCGGCGAAGGCCAAGCTCGACGAATACGTCGAACTGGCGCGCACGCAACTCGCCGAGCTGCCGCAGGGCCCGGCGAACGAGGCTCTGAAACGACTGGTCGAATACACGGTCGCGCGGGTCGGCTGACGTAACGTCTCACCGGAGGGAACTCCCGTCCCGGGGTTCCTCGTTGACCTGGTGGCGGGTCGGCCGCCGCATGCGGCCGACCGGGATCTGATCGGGAAGGCGCCGCTGTGCATCGGTATTCGAACGGGCTGAAGACCTTCGGGTTGCTCGTCGTCATGTCCGGGCTGATCGTGTTCATCGGCTCGCTGTTCGGTAACCGGACGATCCTGTTGTTCTCGGTCGTGCTGGCCGTCGGCGCCAACGCCTACGCCTACTTCAACAGCGACAAGCTGGCACTGCGGGCGATGCACGCGCAGCCGATCACCGAGGTCGAGGCGCCGGTCATCTACCGGATCGTCCGCGAACTCGCGACGACCGCGCACCAGCCGATGCCTCGCCTGTACATCAGTCCGACGGCGGCTCCCAACGCGTTCGCAACCGGACGCAATCCGCGCAACGCCGCGGTGTGCTGCACCAGTGGAATCCTGCAGATCCTGGACGAACGCGAACTCCGTGCCGTCCTCGGCCACGAACTGTCCCACGTGTACAACCGGGACATCCTCATCTCGTCGGTCGCCGGAGCGATGGCGGCGGTGATCTCGGGTCTCGCGAACATGGCGATGTACGCGAGCATGTTCGGGGGTCGAGGGGAGGGCAGACCTAACCCGTTGGCGTTGCTTCTGGTGTCCCTGCTCGGGCCGATCGCGGCGACGGTCGTCAAACTGGCGGTCTCGAGGTCGCGGGAGTATCAGGCCGACCAGTCCGGCGCCGAACTGACCGGTGACCCGCTGGCCCTCGCGTCGGCGCTGCGCAAGCTCGAGCGGGGCACCCAGGCGGCGCCACTGCCGCCGGAACCGAAGATCGCCGCGCAGTCGCACATGATGATCGCCAACCCGTTCCGGGCCGGCGACAAGATGAGCCGGATGTTTGCCACGCACCCACCGATGGCGGACCGGATCGCACGCCTGGAAGATCTTGCGGGTAGACGGCTCCCCGAGTAACTCCGACAAGGGTAGTTTTACCGTTTGGTAAGCAATTCCATACTGATCGGGCGGTAGATGAGAACGACGACGACGCTGTTCGGGGTACTCGCGGTGATCGCGTCTGCGGCGCTCCCCGCCGGTGTGGCACACGCCGATCCGGCCGGGTTCACCAGGTCGAGCCTCTATTTCGACACGACGGTCGGTCCCGACGGAAGTCGGCACTGCAACGTCGAGGCCGATCTCTACACCCCCGACGACGTGTCGGCCGACAAGCCCGCGCCGGCCGTTCTGACCACCCACGGGTTCGGTCAGACCAAGGACGCGCAGGCGCCGACCGCGGAGTTCCTCGCCGCCCGTGGCTACGTGGTCCTCGCCTATTCGGGCCTCGGATTCGGCGGCACCGGATGCAAGGTCACCATCGACAGCCCCGATCCGGACGGGCAGGCCGCGCAGGATCTCGTCAGCTTCCTCGGCGGCGCCGACGGGATCGCCTACGAGGATGCCGCGCACACCCGGCCGGTGCCCGGACTCGACATCGTGGTCCGCGACACCGTCGCCCAGGACGGCCGGACCCTTCCCGACGATCCGCGGGTCGGCATGGTCGGCGGGTCCTACGGTGGCGCGATCCAGTTCGCCGCGGCCGCCGTGGACCCGCGGATCGACGCGATCGTGCCGATGATCACCTGGAACGACCTGAGCTACTCGCTGGCACCCAACAGCACCGGCGCGACGGTCGGCGTGTCCACGGCGGTCCCCGGCGCGACCAAGACGTCATGGACGACGATCTTCAGTGCTGCAGGTGTGACCGCTCCCGGCGCCGCAGGCTACCGCGCCGACCCGACCAAGGTCCTCGGCTGCCCGAACTTCGCAGACCCGGCGTGCGGCGCCCTCGCCACCTCACTCACGCAGGGGTTTCCCGACCCGCAGGCAGTGCAGTTCCTGCGCTCCGCGTCGGTGGCGTCCTACGTCGACCGGATCCACACGCCGACACTGCTGATCCAGGGAGCAGAGGACACCCTCTTCAACCTCAACGAGGCCACCGCGACCTTCGAGGCACTGCAACGTCAGGGCACCGAGGTCAAGATGATCTGGCAGAAACGCGGGCACTCCTCGGGGGGTGACCAGAGTCTGCTGTCGGGCGGTGCCTCCCGGCCGAATCCGGACACGCAGTACACCACCGCGCGGTACCTGGACTGGTTCGAGCGCCACCTCAAGGATGCCGACGTCGACACCGGTCCCACCTTCGCCTACTACCGGGACTGGGTCGGCGCCGCCGGAACCGCAGACAGCTACGAGACGGCGTCGACGCCCGACGTCGGCACCGCGCAGTCGTTGTACCTGTCCGACGGCGGGACGCTGGTGTCCGACCGCGGTGCCATTCGCGCGGGATCGCAGACGCTGTCGACGCCAGTCGGGGGAGTGGTCCAGGGGTCGACGCCGTCCATCGTTCAGGTCCCGCCGGGACCACGACCCGAGAATCAGCCGCCCGGCAGCTTCGTGACCTGGACCGGCGCCGCGCTGGACGCACCGCTGGACGTGGTCGGTGCCCCGGCCGCCACGGTGCGGATCTCGACTCCGACGCCGGTGACCGGAGACCTGGACGCCGTGGTCGCCTTCGCGAAGCTGTACGACGTGGCCCCGGACGGATCGGCGACGCTGATCAACGGTCAGGTTGCGCCGGTGCGGATTGTCGACCCGAACGCCCCGGTCACGATCACGATGCCTGCGATCGTGCACCGCTTCGACACAGGTCACAGCGTTCGCCTGGTCCTGTCCGGCAGCGACTCGAGCTTCCGCGGGGGCCTCGTTCCGCGCCAGGTGACCGTCGCGGCAGGCGATGCGGGCCAGCAGTTGGTGCTGCCGGTCGTCGGGGGCTGACAGGACACGGAACGCACGACGCCGGGCGGCCCGCGATGGGCGCCCGGCGTCGTGCGGTGAACCGGCGACGTGGTCGCCGGCACCGGTGGGTCTAGCGGTAGTTGACGAACTGCAGCGCGATGCCGAAGTCCTCGCCCTTGAGCAGGGAGATGACGGCCTGCAGGTCGTCACGCTTCTTGGAGCTGACGCGCAGCTCCTCGCCCTGGATCTGCGCCTTGACACCCTTCGGGCCCTCGTCGCGGATCTTCTTCGAGATCTTCTTCGCGTTCTCGGTCGTGATGCCCTGGACGAGTGACCCGGTGAGCTTGTAGACCTTGCCGGACTGGGCGGGCTCGCCTGCGTCGAACGCCTTGAGGGAGATGTCCCGGCGGATCAGCTTCTCCTTGAACACGTCGAGGGCAGCCTTGAGTCGCTCCTCGGTGTCTGCGGTCAGTGTGATGGATTCCTCACCGGACCACTCGATGCTCGCGCCGGTGCCCCGGAAATCGAAGCGGGTGTTCAGCTCCTTCTCCGCCTGGTGCAGAGCATTGTCCACTTCCTGCCGCTCGACCTTGCTCACCACGTCGAAGGACGAATCCGCCACGTCACTCTCCCTATGTCGTCGGTCCCCCGCCAAGGGTCTCGGGGGTTCGGAACCCACGATAACCACACGGTTTGCATTTACCCGCCCCGGTGGTTGTATTCTTCTCAAGCGCCAGGGAGAACCGGGATGCCCGAAAGGGTGGAACGAGGATTCCTGGATGACACCCGGCAGGTTGCCCGAGCGGCCAATGGGAGCGGACTGTAAATCCGTCGGCTTATGCCTACGTAGGTTCGAATCCTACACCTGCCACACCTGGGTCCCAGTGAGCGTGAGCTCGCTGGGGCCTGGTGGTTAGACAGTTTGAATATGGGTCCTGACCAGGCGGTTTGGAACTCCGGACACAGACTGTGTAACCTCTTGGAGGCTTCGAAGCGCGGACAACGCGCAGCGGAGCACGCCCCCTTAGCTCAGTCGGCAGAGCGTTTCCATGGTAAGGAAAAGGTCAACGGTTCGATTCCGTTAGGGGGCTCGCTGGATGGGTGCCGCGTAGAGTGGCACCGATGCATCGAGGCGGTGTAGCTCAGTTGGTAGAGCAAACGACTCATAATCGTTGTGTCGCCGGTTCAAGTCCGGCCATCGCTACAAACCTGAAAAGACTCTGGTCGACCGAGATCAGGGTGACCCACAGTTTCTCCGAAAGAAGGCATACCCGTGGCCTCCTCCACAGACGTTCGTCCCAAGATCACCTTGGCCTGCGAGGTATGCAAGCACCGGAACTACATCACCAAGAAGAACCGGCGCAACGACCCCGATCGCCTCGAGCTGAAGAAGTTCTGCCCTAACTGCGGAACCCACCAGGCGCACCGGGAATCCAAGTAGCATTCATCGCGTGCCCCGCTCCTGCGGGGCACGCGATTTTTTTTCGATACGACGCAGGGCCGGTACGGGATCGCATCCGTGGCCGGCCCATCGCTGTGTTCTCTCACGGCCTGCGTCCACTGCAGATAGGGTCCCGCTTCAGTGAAACTGAACGCTGATCTCGTTGGCCTGCATCACAGGTTCAGCGACTACTACGAGGTCGGCCGCGAGAAGGTGCGTGAGTACGCGCGCGCGGTCAAAGACGACAACGCCGCCCATCGGGACGAGTCCGCGGCCGCGGAACTCGGTCACGACAGCCTGGTGGCGCCGCTCACCTTCATCTCGGTGTTCGGCTTCCTCGCGCAGGAGGAGTTCTTCGAGACGCTCGGCCTGGAACTGGACCTGAGTAACATCCTGCACACGGATCAGCGCCTGGTCTTCCACCGCCCGATGAAGGTCGGCGACCGGCTCTACTGCGACGTGTTCGTGGACTCACTCCG
The DNA here is from genome assembly GCF_005503035.1 of Rhodococcus sp. Q. Taxonomy (NCBI): domain Bacteria; kingdom Bacillati; phylum Actinomycetota; class Actinomycetes; order Mycobacteriales; family Nocardiaceae; genus Rhodococcus; species Rhodococcus sp. Q. The sequence goes on along the minus strand of NZ_SCOY01000006.1, from coordinate 15,922 downwards.
GGTGATGGGCGGCAGCGACATCATCGTCACCCGCAACGACATCACCGACCAGGACGGTGAGCCCGTGCTCACCACCTACACCACGTTGATGGGTCGACACGTCGAGGAGGGCGAGTGATGGCGCTCAAGCGATTCGAGGACGTCGTCGCCGGACAGGAACTGCCGGAGTCCGTGGTGACGCTGACGCGCGCCGATCTCGTGCAGTACGCCGGCGTCGCAGGCGACCCGAACCCCATCCACTGGGACGACACGGTCGCCCGATCAGTGGGTTTGCCAATGGCTGTTGCGCACGGCATGCTGACGATGGGTGTCGGAGCCGGGTACATCACGTCCTGGCTCGGGGACCCGGGAGCGGTACTCGAGTACAACGTCCGTTTCACCAGCCCCGTCTACGTTTCCAACGAAGGCACGGGCACCGAGATCGAGCTGTCCGGTAAGGTACGCTCGGTCGACGAGGCGGACCGCACTGCGGTGATTGCCATCGTGGCGAAGGTGGACGGCAAGAAGATCTTCGGTCGAGCTGCCGCAACCGTCCGACTCGGCTGAAATCGAGCCGATTGGGTTTGTTAGACCACCGTGCAGTACACTGAGATTTCTGGGATTGTTCAGCGCTGCGCGCTGCCCTACGGCGTCAATTCGAGTCGACCGGGGTGGCGCGCGTGTTGTGTGGTCACAGAGTTGGTTGACGGAAAGTGACCTGGTCACGATCTTCAACCAAAGGGGCGTAGCTCAATTGGCAGAGCAGCGGTCTCCAAAACCGCAGGTTGCAGGTTCAAGTCCTGTCGCCCCTGCCCCGGATGTCAGCAACTGAGAGGAACGACGGTGAGCGACGATCGCGGAAAGGCCGAGAACTCCACGGGGTCCTCGGACACCGACGACGTCGCCGCAAGCGCCGCATCGTCTCGACCGACTGGCAAGCGTCCGGGTCGCCGTTCCAGCGCGGCCGCGGACTCGTCTGCGGCGACCACGGTCGCCGCCACCGGACCTTCCGCGCCGGCGAAGAAAGCGGAGAAGCCGCGCAAGGAGAACCTCTTCAAGCGCTTCCGGCGGTTCATGCGCGAGGTCATCGCCGAGCTGCGCAAGGTGATCTGGCCGAACCGCAAGCAGATGGTCACCTACACCACGGTTGTGCTCGTCTTCGTGGCGTTCATGGTGGCGTTCATCTTTGGATTGGACTTGGCGTTCGTCAAGGGCGTCACCTGGTTGTTCGGCTGACCCCGACAACCGACCCGCAATGAGAGGAAGCGAGCCCGCCAGTGAGCACCCCCGATAACGACGCAAATGAGGCCGTGGCCGGAGAGCCCGTTGCCGATGACGCGGTCGCTGCGGAGTCCGCTGACGGCGTGATCGTCGACGAAGCCCCCGAGGTTGCCGAAGCCGACGCCGACGTCGAAGCTGCCGAGGACGCGAGCGATGTGTCCGAGGAGCCCGTCGATCCCGTCGCGGAGATGAAGGCGGCGCTGCGCCGCGCACCCGGAGACTGGTACGTCATCCACTCCTACGCAGGTTACGAGAACAAGGTGAAGGCCAATCTCGAGACCCGCGTCCAGAACCTCGACGTCGGCGACTACATCTTCCAGGTCGAGGTTCCGACCGAAGAGGTCACCGAGATCAAGAACGGCCAGCGCAAGCAGGTCAACCGCAAGGTGCTGCCGGGCTACATCCTGGTGCGCATGGAGCTCAACGACGAGTCGTGGGGCGCAGTGCGCAACACCCCGGGTGTCACCGGGTTCGTCGGTGCCACCTCGCGCCCGTCGCCGCTGAGCATCAACGAGGTCGTCAAGTTCCTCATGCCGCAGCAGGGCGCGAAGAAGCCTGCCGCCGCTGCGGCCGCAGTCGCCGGCGACAGTGCGTCCGCCGCCGCGGCCAAGCCGCTGATCGAGGTCGACTTCGAGGTCGGCGAATCGGTCACCGTGATGGACGGCCCGTTCGCGACGCTGCCTGCCAGCATCAGCGAGGTCAACGCCGAGCAGCAGAAGCTCAAGGTCCTGGTCTCGATCTTCGGCCGTGAGACGCCGGTCGAGTTGTCGTTCAACCAGGTCTCCAAGATCTAGTTGCCAACGATCCGACCCCGGTTCGCCGAGGTGCGGCCCATACACTTGCACTGCAGCAAGAAACACACCCGCAAGAAATAGGAACGAAGATGCCCCCCAAGAAGAAGAAGCTCGCAGGGCTGATCAAGCTTCAGATCCAGGCCGGTCAGGCTAACCCTGCCCCGCCGGTGGGTCCCGCGCTCGGTCAGCACGGCGTGAACATCATGGAGTTCTGCAAGGCCTACAACGCGGCCACCGAGTCGCAGCGCGGCAACGTGATCCCCGTGGAGATCTCCGTCTACGAAGACCGGACCTTCGACTTCAAGTTGAAGACCCCGCCGGCCGCCAAGCTGCTGCTCAAGGCCGCAGGCGTCCAGAAGGGCTCCGGCGAGCCGCACAAGACCAAGGTCGCGACCGTGACCATGGACCAGGTGCGCGAGATCGCGAAGACCAAGCAGGAAGACCTCAACGCCAACGACATCGACGCCGCCGCGAAGATCATCGCAGGCACCGCCCGTTCCATGGGCATCGTCGTCGAGGGCTGAGCGAAGCGAAGTCCGTGTTGGACTCCGTAGGGCTGAGCGAAGCGAAGCCCGCCTCGGGCTCCGTAGGGCTGATCCACTCCTGCTTCGGCTGACGGCCGAACAGAAACAGAACGCGTGGGAGGACCGGCCAGGTCCGCAACCACAACCGAATCATTCACCGCAGACCCGCACGGTCAGTGGTGAGAAGTAAGGACAGAAGACATGGCAAAGCGCAGCAAGGCGTACCTCGCCGCCGCTGAGAAGGTCGACCTGAGCAAGCTCTACAGCCCGCTGCAGGCTGCGAAGCTCGCGAAGGAGACCTCCTCCTCGAAGATGGACGCGACCGTCGAGGTCGCCGTTCGCCTCGGCGTCGACCCCCGCAAGGCGGACCAGATGGTTCGTGGCACCGTCAACCTCCCGCACGGCACCGGTAAGACCGCCCGTGTGATCGTGTTCGCCGCAGGCGAGAAGGCCGCCGAGGCCGAGGCCGCAGGTGCGGACGCCGTCGGTGCCGAGGACCTGATCGAGCGCATCCAGGGCGGTTGGCTGGACTTCGACGCCGCGATCGCCACCCCGGACCAGATGGCCAAGGTCGGCCGCATCGCCCGCGTCCTCGGACCGCGTGGCCTGATGCCGAACCCGAAGACGGGCACCGTCACCACCGATGTGGCGAAGGCTGTCGCGGACATCAAGGGCGGCAAGATCAACTTCCGCGTCGACAAGCAGGCCAACCTGCACTTCGTGATCGGCAAGGCGTCCTTCGACGATGCCAAGCTGGTCGAGAACTACGGCGCTGCGCTGGACGAGATCCTGCGTGCGAAGCCGTCGTCGGCCAAGGGTCGCTACGTCAAGAAGATCACGGTTTCGACCACCACCGGACCGGGCATCCCGGTGGATCCGAACCGTACCCGCAACCTCCTCGAGGACGAGGCGTAAGCGGTACGTCGCTGACGTGAGAACGAAGCCGGTCGGGAGTTCACTCCCGGCCGGCTTTTTCGTGTGTGCGGTCAGCCGACGCGGCGACGGTGGAACGAGTGTCAGGCCCGCCCGGGAGCGGGCGAAGGCGGAGGCCGGTGAGGTCACGGCGGGATGCTCGGAGGACACGATTTGGTGTCGCGACCCGAGTCGCGTATTCTTCTTCGAAGAGTTCGACTAGTTCGAGTTCACCCCAAGAAGTTCTACCAAAGACCGTTGGTCACCGGTGTGCGCTGCCCAGCAGCGAGATCGGTTGAAGGTCCGGAGCAGGTCCGGCGGCCCACGCAGGAGGACGAGGTAGGGGAGAGGTTGGTTTCCGGCGTGAGCCGTGTCCATCCCTCCTCGTTTACGCCCCGTGTGCCCTGCACCGGGGCGTTTGTCGTGTTACGGGGCCTTTCGCCGGATGTTTCACACCGTCCGGCAGGACGCACCAACACGATGTCACGAGAGGAGGCGAAGTATGGCAAAGCCCGAGAAGGTTACCGCGGTTGCGGAGATCACCGAGCAGTTCAAGGGTTCGACCGCCGCCGTCATCACGGAGTTCCGTGGTCTGTCGGTGACGAGTCTGACGCAGCTGCGTCGCGCGCTCGGAGAAGGCGCTACCTACTCCGTCGCCAAGAACACCCTGGTCAAGCGTGCCGCCGCTGAGGCGGGCGTCGAGGGCCTTGACGACCTGTTCGTCGGACCGACCGCCATTGCATTCATCAAGGGCGAGCCGGTTGACGCTGCGAAGGCACTGAAGGCCTTCGCGAAGGACAACAAGGCACTCGTCATCAAGGGCGGCTACATGGACGGCGCTGCGCTGTCCGTGGACGAGGTCAACAAGATCGCGGACCTCGAGTCCCGCGAGATCTTGCTGGCCAAGCTTGCCGGCGCGATGAAGGGCAACTTGGCAAAGGCCGCTGGCCTGTTCAATGCCCCCGCTTCGCAGATGGCCCGCCTGGCCGCTGCGCTGCAGGACAAGAAGGCCGCGGAAGGCTCCGCAGCCGAAAGCTGATCCGCACGAGACCGGACGGGCGTCCTCGCGGACGCGAACAAGGTCTTGCGTATCACGTAACAAACCACTCCCACCTCGTCGCGGATCAGCGACATGGGACTTACAGGAAGGACCGCCATCATGGCGAAGCTCACCACCGAAGAGTTGCTGGACCAGTTCAAGGAGCTCACCCTCCTCGAGCTCTCGGAGTTCGTGAAGGCATTCGAGGAGACCTTCGAGGTCACCGCTGCTGCTCCGGTCGCCGTCGCCGCTGCAGGCGCTCCGGCTGCTGCCGCTGAGGCCGCTGAGGAGCAGGACGAGTTCGACGTCATCCTCGAGGGTGCCGGCGACAAGAAGATCCAGGTCATCAAGGTCGTCCGTGAGGTCGTCTCCGGCCTGGGCCTGAAGGAGGCGAAGGACCTCGTCGAGGGTGCTCCGAAGCCGATCCTGGAGAAGGTCGCCAAGGACGCCGCTGAGGCTGCCAAGGAGAAGCTCGAGGCTGCTGGCGCGAAGATCACCATCAAGTAAGGTGCTTGTCGCGTGACGCCTCGGCGTCAGGTCTGACGAAAGAGGGTCGTTCCCCGCGAGGGGAGCGGCCCTCTTTTTCGTTTCGGTCGGTCGGGGTGTGCGGTCGTGGCGTTGTTTGCCCTGGCCAACAGGTGTTCGAAAGGGGGTCGCGCTGGCTATTGCACTCCGTACTTACTCGTGAGTAGGATCGGTGGTCACGAGTACCACATTGATGCGATACAGTGACCCAACCCACAGTGGGGGACCTGTCGAAACAGCGTGGAGGTAAGTGGTGGGTGTAGAGGTAAAGGTCGAAGGGCTTACCAAGTCGTTCGGTTCGCAGAAGATCTGGCAGGACGTCACGCTGACGCTGCCTGCCGGTGAGGTCAGCGCGCTGCTGGGTCCGTCCGGCACCGGTAAGTCCGTGTTCCTCAAGTCGCTGATCGGCCTGCTGCGGCCCGAGCAGGGATCGATCGTGATCGACGGAACCGACATTCTGCAGTGCTCCTCACGAGAGCTGTACGAGGTCCGGCAGATGTTCGGCGTGCTCTTCCAGGACGGCGCGCTGTTCGGCTCGATGAACCTCTACGACAACGTTGCGTTCCCGCTGCGCGAGCACACCAAGAAGTCCGAGTCCGACATCCGCACGATCGTGATGGAGAAGCTCGAGCTCAACGGTCTGCTCGGCGCGGAGAACAAGCTGCCCGGCGAGATTTCCGGCGGTATGCGCAAGCGCGCCGGTCTGGCGCGTGCGCTGGTCCTCGACCCCGAGATCATCCTGGTCGACGAGCCCGACTCCGGTCTCGACCCCGTCCGCACGACGTACCTGAGCCAGCTGCTGATCGACATCAACGCGCAGATCGACGCCACGATCCTGATCGTGACGCACAACATCAACCTGGCGCGTACCGTCCCCGACAACCTGGGCATGCTCTTCCGCAAGCAGCTGGTCATGTTCGGCCCGCGTGAGGTGCTGCTGACTAGTGAGGAGCCGGTCGTCAAGCAGTTCCTCAACGGCAGCAAGATCGGCCCGATCGGCATGTCGGAGGAGAAGGACGACTCTCAGATGGCGGCCGAGCTGGCGATGAAGGAAGCCGGTCACCACGACGGTTCGCAGGAGGTGTCCGGCGTCATTCCGCAGATGCAGGCCACTCCGGGCATGCCCGTCCGGCAGGCCGTGCACCGCAGGCAGGACCGCGTCCGGTCCATCCTGCACACTCTGCCGCCGGAGGCGCAGGCCAGCATCCGTGAGAGTCTCGGCGACAGTGACGACGCCGCTACGCAGGTGATCCCTGCCTACAGTGACGCCGGCGCGGAGTCCTCTTCCTGGGGTCACGGGTAGCCGCGGGTGGGGGGATCGAAGAGCACGCTGCTGAGTCCACTGTCGGCAGCGTTGACCCAGGCCGGCCTGATCGTCCAACTGTTCGTCGACGTCGTCCGCAACACGTTCCGCAAGCCGTTCCAGTTCCGTGAGTTCATCGAGCAGGCCTGGTTCATCGCGAGCGTGACCATCCTGCCGACCGCGCTCGTCGCGATTCCGTTCGGTGCCGTGGTGTCGTTGCAGACGGGGTCGCTGATCAAACAGCTCGGCGCCGAAGCATTCACCGGCGCCGCGAGCGTCCTGGCCGTGATCCAGCAGGGCAGTCCGATCGTGACGGCCCTGCTGATCGCGGGTGCCGCCGGCTCGGCGGTCACGGCGGACCTCGGCTCGCGCACGATCCGTGAGGAGATCGACGCGATGGAGGTTCTCGGCATCGACCCGATCCACCGGCTCGTCGTTCCCCGAGTCCTCGCGATGGTCCTCGTCGCGCTTCTGCTCAACGGACTCGTCTCGGTCGTCGGCATCGCGGGCGGGTACTTCTTCAACGTGATCCTGCAGGGCGGAACGCCGGGTGCCTACCTGGCCTCGTTCTCTGCGCTCGCGCAACTCCCCGACCTGTACGTCGCGGAGGCGAAGGCGGCGATCTTCGGTGTGATCGCCGGTGTCGTCGCGGCCTACAAGGGACTGCACCCCAATCCCGGACCGAAGGGCGTCGGCGAAGCGGTGAACCAGACGGTCGTCATCACGTTCCTGCTGCTCTTCTTCGCGAACCTGATCCTGACGATGGTGTACCTGCAGATCGTTCCGGCGAAGGGGGCGTGAGTCGATGACCATCGCCAAGGGCCGCGGCAGCCGCACCGTGATTCTCGCGCGCCGCGCAGGCAGGGCACCGCTGCACATGCTCGACCGCGCGGGCGACCAGATGTCGTTCTACGCCCGGGCAATCGGGTGGATCCCCCGCACCATCACTCATTACGGACGAGAGGTGCTGCGACTGCTCGCCGAGGTCACCTTCGGCAGCGGCGCACTCGCGGTCATCGGCGGAACGATCGGCGTCATCGTGATGATGTCCGGCTTCACCGGTGTCGTCGTCGGACTGCAGGGCTACGCCGCGCTCGACCAGCTGGGTAGCTCGGTGCTCACGGGCTTCCTCTCCGCGTACGTCAACACCCGGGAGATCGCGCCCATCGTGGCGGCACTGGCGCTGTCGGCGACCGTCGGGTGTGGCTTCACCGCCCAGCTGGGCGCGATGCGGATCTCGGAGGAGATCGACGCACTCGAGGTGATGGCGGTGCCGTCGGTGCCGTTCCTCGTCACGACCCGCATGGTCGCCGGCTTCGTCGCCGTCATCCCGCTGTACATCGTCGGCCTGCTCGCCTCGTACTTCGCGTCCCGCATCATCAGCACGGTCTTCAACGGGCAGTCCAGCGGCTCGTACGACCACTACTTCAACCTGTTCCTACCGCCTGCCGACGTCCTGTGGTCGTTCGGGAAGGTGCTGGTCTTCGCGTTCGTGCTCATCATGGTCCACTGCTATTACGGCTACACCGCATCCGGCGGTCCCGCCGGTGTCGGCGTCGCGGTCGGCCGCGCTGTGCGCACCGCGATCGTCACGATCGCCGTTCTCGACTTCTTCCTCAGCCTCGCGATCTGGGGCACCACGACGACCGTGCGGGTGGCGGGATGAGCAACGACACCTCGGCGCTGCGCCGACGCCTGCTCGGGCTTGCCTTCTTCCTGGTTCTCGCCCTGTTCCTGGCATTCACGATCGGGATGTACAACAAGTCGTTCACCAAGGTCGTGAACGTCAGCCTGGTCACCGACACGGTCGGCAACTCGTTGCCTGCGCACGCGGACGTCAAGGTCCGTGGGCTCATCGTCGGCGAGGTTCGCTCGTCGACGACGAAGGACGGCGAGGTCACCTCGCAGCTCGCGATCGCACCGGACAAGGCCGAACTGATCCCGGCGAACACGACGGCGCGATTGCTGCCCAAGACGTTGTTCGGTGAGCGGTACGTGGCGCTGATCGTTCCGGAAGGGGACACGACGGCTCCGATCAGCGACGGCGACACCCTCTACCAGGACGCGAGCGGCAACGCGATCGAGGTCGGGGAACTCCTCGACGGCTTGCTGCCGCTGCTGCAGGCGGTTCCCCCGCAGGATCTCGCGAACACGCTCGGTGCTCTGAACCAGGCACTGACCGGCCGCGGCGCCGATATCGGGCTGAGCTTCGAACGCCTCGAGACGATCTTCGCCGGCGTCAACGCGGAACTGCCGAACCTCGAGGAGTCGCTGCGCGGCCTCGCGGACTTCTCGGAGACGTATTCGGAGGCTGCTCCGGAACTCGTCAGCGCGCTCGACAACCTCCGGACCACCGGGGCAACCGTCGTCCAGCAGCAGAATCAGATCCGTGCACTGATGTCCTCCGTCACCGCGACGGCGGGGACCACGGCCGACTTCCTGACGGCCAACCGTGACTCGCTGATCTCGATCGCGGCGGATTCGCGCGACACCCTCGAGGTGCTCGCTGCGGCGTCACCGACGTTCGGGTGCACGTTTTCGCAGTTCGTGCCGATCGTGGGGCGCGCGAACGCGATCCTCGGTCTCAATCCCGACGGCAGCATGCAGGATCACCCGGGTGCGCGTGCGGCGACGGTGTTCGTGAACCCGAAGGGCCGCTACCTGCCGAACCAGGACGAGCCGCGACTCTTCGACAGTCGCGGTGCCAAGTGCTACACCCCCGCGGACCCGGGCCAGAAGTTCGGGCAGTATCCGGGCGGGTCCTACAACGACGGTGCCTACCAGGTGCCGTCGCGCAATCCCGGCCCGTCGTACGTGGCGTCGCCCGCGGCGCCGCAGTACGCGCCCGTTCCCGGCGCCACGCCCGCGAGTTACACCGGATCGACGTACGAACAGGACACGCTGGCAGTGATCTACGGGGAGGGCACGGGCACATTGCCCGAGGACGTGGCCGGCTGGACAACTCTGGTGGGGGCACCGGCGCTGCGCGGGGCGGAGGTGAGCGTCAAGTGAAGGCCCAGTTGAGGGGGCTTGCGGGCCCGATGACGAAGCTCATCATCTTCGCCGTCGTGACGATCGTCGCGACCGCGCTGCTGGCGTTCACCATCGCGAACACCAGCGGCGGTGGAGGAACCCGGTTCAACGCGATCTTCTCCGACGTCACCTCGCTCAACAAGGGTGACGAGGTACGGATCGCGGGCGTCCGCGTCGGGCAGGTCGACAAGATCTCGATCGTCAACGACCGCGAAGCGAAGGTCGAGTTCTCGCTGACCGACCGGGACTGGCTGCCGGTCGGATCCACGGCTACCATCCGCTACCGCAACCTGGTCGGGCAGCGCTACATCGCGCTCGAACAGGGCGACGGACCGCAGGGCATGAAGATGACGGAGGGGCAGACGATCGACCTCGATCACACCAGCCCCGCGGTCAACCTCACCACCCTGTTCAACGGGTTCCGGCCGCTGTTCCAGACACTCAGCGCCGACGATGTGAACAAGCTGTCGTACCAGATCATCCAGGTCTTCCAGGGGGAGGGCGGCACCATCTCGGAACTCGTTCGCACCACGGCGTCCCTGACGAACACGATTGCGGACAAGGACCGGGTGATCGGGGACGTGATCGACAACCTCAACGTCGTCCTCACGACCGTGAACGAGCACGACAAGGAGCTCAGCTCCCTCATCGTGAACACGCAGCAGCTGGTGACGGGCCTTGCCAACGACCGAGGGGTGGTCGGTGACGCCGTCACGTCGCTCGCCGGTCTGGCCGACACGGCGGCGGACGTACTCGAGCCGACGCGACCGTCGATCCAGGGTTCGGTGTCGGCTCTCAACACTCTGGCAGGCACGTTGAACGCACAGAGCGACGCGGTGAACCAGGTGCTCGCGAACCTGCCCGTCAAGTTGGACAAGCTCAGCCGAATCGCCAGCTACGGTTCGTGGTTCCAGTTCTACCTGTGCGGCATCGACGTCGTCGCGGGTCCGGGTGAGTCGCAGTACCTGAACCTGCCGACGGGGATGCCGACGGTGAACCAGCCGCTGTACACGAACTCGGCACCGCGATGCTCGGCGAACGGGGCGGGCGAATGAGCGCGCCGCGCCGCAGTCCGGCGCAGATCGGGGCACTCGGCATCGTCCTCGTGCTCCTCGCGACCATGTCGGCGTTCTTCCTCGAGGATCTGCCGATCATCGGAGCGGGATCGACGTACCGCGCCGAGTTCAGCGAGGCCGCAGGCCTCAAACCGGGCAACGAGGTCCGGATCGCTGGTGTGAAGGTCGGAAGCGTCACCGATGTGTCCCTCGAGGGCGATCGGGTGGAGGTCGCGTTCAAGGTGCAGGACGCCTGGGTCGGTGACCAGACCACGGCGTCGATCCAGATCAAGACGATTCTCGGACAGAAGTACCTGGCACTCGATCCCCGGGGCGGGGAGGGGCTCTCACCGAGCGCGACGATTCCGCTGGACAGGACGACCTCGCCCTACGACGTCATCGACGCCTTCTCCAGCGCGGCGACGACCATCCAGGAGATCGACACCCCGCAGCTGGCGCAGAGCATGCAGACCCTGTCGGAGGCGTTCGAGGGCACCCCGGCCGATGTCAGGGCCTCTCTCGACGGGGTCGCGCGACTGTCCCGGACGATCGAGAGCCGGGATGCGGAGCTGACGAAGCTGTTCGCCGCGACTGCGAAGACGTCCACCGTCCTCGCGGAACGCAACGAGGAGTTCACCCAGCTGATCTCCTCCGCCGGCCTTCTGCTCGGGGAGCTCAACGCCCGCCAGCAGTCGATCTCCCAGCTCCTGAGCGGCACCCAGCGGCTGTCGCAGCAGCTCACCGGGCTGGTGCGTGACAACGAGCAGCAGATCGGACCCGCGCTGGAACAACTCCGCGGTGTGGTCCAGATCCTGCAGGACAACAACGACAACCTGGACCAGGCGATCAAGCTGTACGCGCCGTTCACCCGGCTGTACGCGAACATCGTCGGTAACGGCCGCTGGTTCGACCAGGTCGTCGTCAATCTGACGCCGCCTGCGCTGCCCCTGATTCCGGGGTACCGCGATCCGGTGCGCACGCTGGGGGCCAACTGATGACCGGTATGACAACGGGGCGGCTGCCGAAGTTCAGCCGCGGCCAGGTCCTGACCTCGGTCGGTGTCGTGATCGCCGTGCTTCTCGTCGCGGTCGGCGGGTGGTGGGCCTTCACCCGCGCCGGGACCACGACCGTCACCGCCTATTTCGACAAGTCCGTCGGCATCTACTCCGGGTCGGACGTCCGCGTCCTCGGCGTGAAGGTCGGTGAGGTCAACGAGGTGACACCCCTCGGCGACGAGGTCCGGGTGGTGATGCGGGTCGATCGCGGTGTCGACATTCCCGCCGACGCCAAGGCGGCGCAGGTGACGCCGTCGGTGGTGGCCGACCGGTACATCCAGCTCGCGCCCGCGTACTCCGGTGGTCCGGTCATGGAGTCCGGGGCGACGATCTCGCGGGACCGGACGGCGACACCCGTCGAGGTCGACCAGTTGTACGCGAGCATCGAGGAACTGTCCGAGGCGCTCGGGCCGAACGGTGCGAACAAGGACGGCGCGCTGACGAACCTGGTCGACACCGCCGCGGCGAACCTCGACGGGAACGGCGAGGCCCTCGGCGCCACCATCACGGAACTGTCGAAGGCGGCCGCCACGCTGAACTACAGCCGCGGCGACCTGTTCGACACGGTCGACAACCTGCAGACGTTCGTCAGTGCTCTCGCCGCGAACGACGAGCAGGTCCGACAGTTCAACACGCAGCTCGCGGACCTCAGTGGATTCCTCGACGGCGAGCGGGAGAATCTCGGCGCGGCGCTGAACCAGCTGTCCGTCACGCTCGGGGACGTCGCGGTGTTCATTCGCGACAACAAGGATCTGGTCGCGAGCAACGCGGAGGGATTGGTCCAGGTGACGCAGACGCTCGCAGACAATCGACAGGACCTGGTGGACGCGTTGACGGTGCTGCCCCTCGCGATCAGCAACGTCGTCAATTCCTACGACGCCGAGTCCGGGACGCTCGCGTCGCGGGTGAACCTGCCCGAGACGCAGGATCCCTTCGGTGCCCTGTGCAAGCTGATGGACCTCGGCAAGCTGATGCCGGGCGATCCCGAGTTCGACGCCCTGAGCAGGCAGATGCGCCCGGTCATCGAGAACTGCAACGTGATCATGGACCAGGTCACCGCGGGTGTGAAGACCCCGACGCTGAACCTGCCCTTCGGCATTCTCAGTGGCGACAACCTGCAGCGGCCGTCCCAGCCGGGCACCGTGCCGGGAACGGTCTCGCCGCGGCTGGGCAATTCGCAGGCGCCGGGGCTGAGCGACCAGAACATTCCCAGGTCCGGGCAGTGAGGCGGGTGGGAATGATGCAGGGGTGGCCGTTGAAGGGCATGAACAGGGCTGTCGCGATGGGCGCGGGTGCTTGCGTGACCGCGCTGGTCGTGTCGGGTTGCGGTTCGGGGATCTACAGCATCCCGCTGCCCGGTGGTGCCGAGATCGGTGACGATCCGATGCACCTGACCGTGCAGTTCGACGACGTCCTCGATCTGGTGCCGCAGTCGACGGTCAAGGTCGACGGCGTGGCGGTCGGGCGGGTCGAGAACATCGGCGTCCCGGACGACGGGTGGACCGCGGACGTGGCGGTTGTCGTCGATTCGGCTGTCGACCTGCCTGCCAACGCCGTCGCGAGTGTGCAGCAGACGAGCCTGCTCGGTGAGAAGTTCATCGAGTTGGAGGCACCGGAGATCGATCCGTCCTCCGCGCGCCTGGCGGACGGTGCCACGATTCCGGTGGACCGGACCAGGCACGCGACGGACATCGAGCAGGTCCTCGGGGCCCTGTCGCTGTTGCTCAACGGTGGTGGCGTCGCCCAGTTGCAGCCGATCATCCACGAGCTGACGGTGGCGTTCGACGGACGGGAGGACCGTGTACGGGCCCTCCTGGAGGAGGCGAACACGCTGATCGGCGGTCTGGAACGTCAGAAGAACGAGATCACCCGCGCGCTGGACGGCCTCGACGCGCTGTCGGGCCGGGTGGCGGAGCAGACCGATCAGATCGATGCGGTGCTCGCGGAGATCCCTCCTGCGGTGCAGGTGTTGAACGAGCAGCGGCCGCAGTTCATCCAGATGCTCACCCAGCTGAATCGGCTGGGGGAGGTCGGCACGGACGTCCTGACGCAGTCGCGCGACAACCTGATCGCCGACCTCCGCGCGCTGCGGCCGACGTTGCAGGCACTCGCCGACACCGGGGACGACCTGGTGACGGTGATGCCGCTGATTCCGACGTTCCCGTTCCCGGACGGCGCGGAGAAGGTCATCCACGGCAATTCGATGAACCTGTTCCTGACCCTGGACATGCGCCTGGGGCAGCAGTTGGAGGCGCTCGGAGTCGGGATGCCCGACCCCGTCTACGTCCCGCCGCCGCCGGGGTACAACGGCTACGTCCCCAACGTCGACCCGTCGAACCCGTACTACAACGGCAACGGTCCGCGTCCGGGGTGGCCGACGGTGTCACTGCTGCCGCTTCCGCCGATCGTGCCTGCGCCCGCGCCGCCTGCGGGTGAGGCGCCCGCGCCCGGCACCGAACCGGTCGCCGGTGCGGTGCGGGATCAGACGCCGCAGAACCCGCTCAGCGGACTGCTCGACTCGTTGGGGGTGGGTGGCCGGTGAGGTCGAAGCTGGTTCGTGTCCAGTTGGTGGTGTTCGTCCTGGTCGCGGCGGTCGGGTTGCTGTACGTCGGGGCGACGTATGTGCGGCTGGACAACCTGATGGGGTTCGGGCAGTACCGGGTGACGGCCGATTTCGCGGATTCCGGTGGCATCTTCACCAACGCCGAGGTCACCTATCGGGGTGTGCCCGTCGGCCGGGTCGGGGAACTGCACCTGACCGACGACGGGGTCGAGGTCGATCTGGAGCTGGACTCCGGCGGCCCCGATATTCCGGCGTCGGCGCGAGCGGTGGTCGCGAACCGGTCGGCGATCGGTGAGCAGTACGTGGACCTGCAGCCGCCGTCGGACGAGGCGCCCTATCTCGAGGACGGTTCGCAGATCACGAGGCACGACACGTCGATCCCGGTGCCGGTCGAGGAGGTGCTGGCGAGCACGAACTCGCTGGTGAGATCCGTTCCGCTGGATTCGCTGAACACCACGGTGACGGAGCTCGGTCGCGCGTTCGACGGCCGAGGTGACGATCTCCAGGTGTTGGTGGACTCGGTGAATTCGCTCAGCGAGGTCGGCATCGAGCATCTGCCGCAGACTTTGCAGTTGATTCGTGACGGCCGTGTCGTACTCGACACGCAGTCGGAGCAGTCGTCGGCGATCCGGCAGTTCAGTGGTGACCTGAACCGGCTGTCGGCGCAGTTGCGGGACAACGATCCGGACCTGCGTCGGTTGATCGAGACGGGCACGGCGGCGAGCAAGGAGGTCGGTTCGTTGATCGACGAGGCCGGTCCCGCGCTGACCACGGATCTGGGCAATCTGGCGTTGGTGAGCGCGTCACTCGGTCCGCGTTCGCTCGCCTTGAACACGCTGCTGACGTTCCTGCCCGCGTTGGCGGCAGGCGCGGGGACGGCTGCGCCAGGCGACGGGACGCTCCATCAGGGACTGATCCTGGAGACGAACCAGCCGCCGCCGTGTACCCAGGGCTACGAGGGCACGCACGCGATCGTCGACCAGATGAAGCGGGAGAACCCGGACTTCGATCCGACCGTGGACGACTTCCCGTTGAACACGAATGCGAATTGCACGACACCGCTCGGCAGCGTCACGGGTGTGCGTTCGGCGAACCGCATCGCGTACGCGGACCCGAACACGCCGCAGCCCTGGGACTACAAGCCGAAGGTCGCGCCGGAGGCGTTGAACCTGAACCCGATCGCCACCCAGCTCGCGGCGTTGATGGGCATCACCCCGAAGTGAGGCGCCCTCGGGCTGCGTGGTGACGGCTCGGGTGGGCCGAAGTTACTTTCAAGTAGGGTGGAGAAGTGATGCGCAACACGACACTGCTCAAGCCCGCGTTGGTGGCGGCGAGCCTGCTCGCCGTGGTGGCGCTCGGGTTCGCCGCGTGGTTCGGCTACGGATGGGCGCATGCCCTGGTCGTCGACAAACCCGCCGCAGCGGCTCGTGAGGACGCACTGACCGGTGCGCGGCAGGTCGCGATCAACCTCAACACGGTGAACCCCGACGACCTCGACGGGACGTTCGCGAAGATGGAGTCCTCCATCACCGGGGACGACATGGTCGCCTCGCTGAACGAGACGCGGGACGCGCTGGCGGAGCAGATCCGGCAGACGGGTGCGCGGAGCGAGGCGCAGGTCCTCGACGCGACCCTGACCGACTTCAGCCGGGACGAGGGGAAGGCGACCGCGCTGGTCGTGCTGACGTCCACGACGACCTGGCCGGACCGAGCGCCGAACAAGATCAAGCTCACCATGCGGATCGGGCTGACCGACGTCGACGGGGAATGGAAGGGGTCGAAGGTCGAGCCGATCGGTACCCCGATCGCGATGGACGCAGCGACGCCCGCGCCCGCCGGCGACGCCCCCGTGCCCCCGG
>NZ_SCOY01000069.1:0-1669 GCF_005503035.1 Rhodococcus sp. Q | reverse complement strand
CCCCCCACCTTCGCCCCGACTAAGCCCCTAACGCGCCCACCACACACACGACAGTGCCGCTCCGCTGACTGCGTGTGGTGTGGCGGGCATGCGTGGCGGGGCTTCCGCCTACGGCGCAGGTGCCGGCAACTTCGTTGCGGCCCGCGTTCACACGCCCTGTGTTGCTCGCTCGCTCGCAACGTCGGGGTGTGGCGGGCCGCGTTGCCGGCGGACCTGCGCAGTAGGCGGTGGGTGGTGGTCGCCCCTGCTGCGCTAGGCGTGTTCGGGTGTCGGTAGGGGTGGGCTACCGGGCGGCCGGTGGCAGCCCCCGGCGGCCCGCCTGGTGGCGGCGTTGTTGGCGGCGCAGCCTCCCGCGCAGTGGTCCGCGCTGTCGGCGGCAGTCCCCTTCGCAGTGGTCTGCGGGGTCGGCCGCGCAGGTGTCCGCCCTCGCGGGTCGGGTGCCGGGCGGGCGCTGCAGGAGTGGCGTGTTCGGTGGTCTGCCGCGGTGGTCTGCGCGGCCAGCTGGATGCCGGGGCGGGAAGGGTGGCCGACGTCCCGGTGGGGTGGGGTGACGGCATGCGATGGGTGAGGTGAGGGTGCTTAGCGCAGCGGGCCGGGGACCAGCATGGTGAAGGTGTTCTCACTGGGGGTGGCGACCAGGGTGGGAAGGGCACAGGGCCGCCGGTGGGTGAGAGGTCTGGATGGCCGCAGCAGGCCGACGGGGAGCCTCGGGGCGGGATGACCGCGTGGATGCCTACGCAGTGGACTGCTCGAGCAACACGCCCCCGTGGACGGGTGACACAAGTGAGGGCCTGGCGGAGCTCGCCACCATCGGAACCGGGTGACAACAAGACGCGGATGGCCGCCGTGGATCCCGGCCGCAGATGTCTACGCAGTCACCACAGGGGTGCCGGAGGTTGCACCCCCGGCAGACCGGGCACACCACCACGCAACCACCACCAGACAGGGACCCGACGATGCCTAGCGCAGCGGCCCCACCACACGCAGTCACCGATGCTCGACTACAGCGGTGACCGGGGGCGGCAGACACCCCTCGAAGGCCCCTGCCGAAGGCGACCACTAGACGCACACCGACCCCTACCAGAACGGCCGCGCGGACCGGGACCACACACCACCCGACCACCCACACACAGTGACCCGACAACGCCTAGCGCAGCGGCCCCAACCACCACCAGTCACAAGACCACTCGGCCACCAACCAACCGGCAGCCGCACACACCACACAAGCACCAACACACCCAGGCGGCAGAGACCCCCACAGACACCCCCACAGCCGACCACCACCCACACCAGGGCAG
Source organism: Rhodococcus sp. Q (assembly GCF_005503035.1). NCBI lineage: Bacteria > Bacillati > Actinomycetota > Actinomycetes > Mycobacteriales > Nocardiaceae > Rhodococcus > Rhodococcus sp. Q. Next base: position 371 of record NZ_SCOY01000069.1, on the reverse strand, counting down.
GACACGCCAGACCGCGAAGGCGATCGCAGCGAGACCGCGGGCCGGCGTGGCCAGCCCGGAACACCCACGACACCAACACCACCCCGGACACGCAGACAACCCCCGAGCACCCCGCACAGGCCAACCAGACGCACCCGGGCCAACCACTAACCGCAGAACCCCCGCAGACGACCCCTGAGCACGGCCACCACCAGAGAGCACCCGGTCACCTCTACAGACCACAAACACACAACCCACAACCCAGAGCCACGAGCCACGAGCCACGAGCCACGAGCCACGAGCCACGAGCCACGAGCCACGAGCACGGACTACCACCGGCAGCACCAGGGCCAGCTTCTCGCGGAAGGGCCGCTCGGAGGCTGGGGTTGGGG
>NZ_SCOY01000067.1:0-1865 GCF_005503035.1 Rhodococcus sp. Q | reverse complement strand
ACCGCCGCCACAACCTGCTCGGCCTCGGTAACCGGCGCCCGGAACTCCGCCGCCTCGAACACCGGAACAGGCAACGCCTTCCGATCCAACTTGCCCGACGAGTTCACCGGGAACGCCTCGAGCACCAACACCCGCGACGGCACCATGTACGCCGGCAACCGATCGGCCGCCACCGAAGTCACCTCGGCAACATCGACGTCGACACCCTCCGCCGCCGTCACATAACCGACCAGATGCAGACCCGCCGCGGTAGCGACAACCGCAGCCGCCGCCGCACGCACCGACGGATGCTCGGCCAACGCCGCCTCGACCTCACCGAGCTCGATCCGCAAACCGTGCAACTTCACCTGGAAATCGGTGCGGCCCAAGAACTCCAGCTCACCAGCACTCGTCCAGCGAGCCAGGTCACCGGTCCGGTACATCCGCTCACCACCACCGAACGGATTGGCCACAAACCGCTCCGCGGTCAGATCCGACCGAGACTCGTACCCACGGGCCAACTGCACACCAGCGAGATACAACTCACCCGGAACACCGACCGGAACCGGACGCAGACGCGAATCCAGGACGAACACCTTGGTACCCGCAACCGGCCCACCGATCGGCACGATCGACACGTCCGCATCGGTCACCTCACGACGCGTGACCTGCATGGCAGCCTCGGTCGGGCCGTACAGGTTGTGCACCCGCGCACCGGTGACCCGGCCGAACTCCGCAGCCACAGCCACCGGCAACGGCTCACCACCGGCGAACATCCGCCGCAACGCCGGCGTACCCGACTCGGGCAACGCCGCCATCACCATCGGCAGCATCGACGGCACGAACTGCACAGTCGTCACCGACTGCTCCACCAACACCCGCGCCAGATACTGCGGGTCCCGATGACCGTCAGCACCGGCCAGCACCAACCGGGCACCGGTCTGCAAGGGCCAGAAGAACTCCCACACCGACGCATCGAACGTCGCCGGCGTCTTCTGCAGCACCGAATCCTGCTCGTCGAGCCGGTACTCCGACTGCATCGACACCAACTGGTTCACCGCCGCAGCATGAGTGACCGCGACGCCCTTCGGCCGCCCGGTCGAACCCGACGTGAACAACACGTACGCGGTGTTCTCCGGACCCAGCACACCGATCCGGTCCGCATCGGTGACCGACCGACCGTCGGCCTGATCGATCCCCGACACCTCCACGACGTCGCGCCCGAACGCCAGATCCGCACCAGCGTCGACCAACACCAACAGCGGGTCGGCAATGTCGATCACGTACCCGATCCGCTCGGCCGGCTGATCCGGATCGACCGGCACATACGCACCACCGGCACGGACCACCGCGTACATCGCGATCACCTGATCGACCGACCGGCGCATCGCCAGCACCACCCGGGACTCGACCCCGACACCGAGACCGATCAGATGCCTGGCAACGGCATTGACCCTCGAGTCGAACTCCCGGTACGTCAACGTCTCCGACTCACCGACCAACGCGACCGCATCCGGCGTCGCGACAACCTGGTCGACGAACAACGAATCCAACGTCGACGACAACACCGGCGCAGCGGAGCCATTCCACTCCCGCAGCACCAACTCCCGCTCACCGACACCGAGCAGATCGATGTCACCGACCGGCAACTCACTGTCCGCGGTCACCGCACGCAGGATCCGCAACAAACCGTCGGTCAGACGCTGCACACCCGCTGCATCGAACAACGCAGTGGCATAGGTCAACCCACCGACCAGACCAGCCGGCGCACCCTCGTCGTCGTAGGTGTCGACAAACCCGAAGTCCAGATCGAACTTCGCCAACACCACATCCGAATCCATACCGACAACCGAGAGCCCACCGAACTCGATCTCCGGCGTGTCCAG
>NZ_SCOY01000066.1:0-2386 GCF_005503035.1 Rhodococcus sp. Q | reverse complement strand
GTGGGTGGCGTCGCCGCTGTAGACGGCGGTGACGTCGTGGTTGCCGACGGTGGTGAAGGCGTGGTTGAGGGTGGCCGTGCCCGCGTTCACGGGGACGGGTGCGCCGATGTCGGTGGCGCCGTCCTTGAACTGGACGGTGCCGGTGGCGTCCGCCGGAGCGACGGTGGCCGTGAGATCGATCGCCTCATCGGTGTGCGCGGTGGCAGGGGCGGCCAGCGTGGTCGTCGAGTCCCCGAGTGCCACCGCGACCGTCTGCACGCCGGACGCGGAACTGTGGAAACCCGCACCCGCCGTGAAGGCGGCGGTGATGTCGTGGTTGCCGACGGTGGTGAAGGTGTGGTTCAGGGTGGCGTTGCCGCCCGAGACCGTGACCGGTCCGCCGATGTCGACGCCGCCGTCCTTGAACTGGACGGTGCCGACGGAGTTGGCCGGGCCCACATTCGCGGTCAGTGCCACGGACTGGCCGATCGTCGCCGTGCCGGGGACGTTCAGGGTCGTGGTGGTTGCGACGTTCGGATCGGCGACCTCGACGAAGACGTTGAACGCGTTGCTGCCACGCTCGCCGCCACTCCAGGTGTTCGGCTGGGCGGACCAGGCGCCGCTGTTGTAGATGCCGGGCGCGGTGTTGGCGGGCACCGTGTAGGTGGTGTTGAGGACCGCCGACTGGCCGGCCTTGATCACGAAGCCGCCGACGAGGAAGGTGCAGCCGCTGCTGCAGGTGACCTTCGAGCCGCCGTCCTGGACCGAGAAGGACCCGCCGCCGCCGGCATAGTTCAGGGACTGTGCGGTGCGGACCCAGCCGGCAGGCGGAACCTCGCGGAGGTACGAAATCGACAGCTGGTTCAGCGTCGCGTTACCGACACCGTTGGCGGTGGTGTAGCCGATCGTGGTCCGGTAGGTGACGGAGCCGCCGGGGAGGACGACGTTGCTGCCGACCACTTCCTTCGAGAGGAGCAGCTGCTGGTCTTGGAGTGACCTCGAGGACTGGGGTGGATCGGCGGCGGCGACGCCGCTGGTCACTCCGAACACCAGACCGGCCACGGCTGACGCCGCGATCAGTGGTGTCGCGAGGCGACGGGACAGGGACAGGGACACTGCTACCTCCTCGGGGGAGGCCGGGCAATGGGCGCCGGCCACGACGGTACGAGTCTGGAAGCTACCGGCCATCGCCTCCGCGGTACCGGAATTCGGTTGTACCAAAGCATGTTTGGGTGAAGTTACATCGAGTGAATGACGGTGTTTCACGCGTGTTCAGCTGTGTCGCAACGGCTGTGGTCGAGTTGACGACCGAAGAATGTCGAACGGACGCCCCCGCGAGGGGGCGTCCGTCGGCATGAGATGTGAAGATCACGCGATCATCGGGCGATCACGATCCGAAGATGTTCTCCAGCGAACCACCTCCCGGGGTGCCCGGATCGGTCGAGTCCGTCGTCACCGCGACGGTCGCGACGTCCGAGGTGGACGCATTGTGGGTGGCGTCACCGGAGTAGGCGGCGGTGATGTTGTGGGTGCCGTCGGTGGTGAAGGTGTGGTTCAGCGTCGCAACACCGTTGACGACCGGTGCGGTGCCGAGAACCGTTGCGCCGTCCTTGAACTCGACCGTTCCGCTGGCATCGGTCGGGCTCACGATCGCCTTGAGCTCGACGGCGGTGCCGGTCTTGGCGGTCGCCGGGACGTTCACGGTCGTGGCGGTGTCGACGACGACGATGTCGGTGGAGACCTCCACGGTGCCGGCGACCGAGGTCGACGGGTTGTGGGTGGCGTCACCGGAGTAGACGGCGGTGATGCTGTGGGTGCCGTCTGCGGTGAAGGTGTGGTTCAGCGTCGCAACGCCATTGGTGACCGGTGCGGTGCCGAGAACCGTTGCGCCGTCCTTGAACTCGACGGTTCCGGTGGCGGTGTTCGGATTCAGGGTGGCGGTGAGGGCCACCTCGGCACCGGTCTTGGCGGTCGCCGGGACGTTCAGGTCGGTGGTCGAGTCGACGATCACCGGGTCGGTGGAGACCTCAACCGTGCCGGCCGCGGAGGTCGACGGGTGGTTGGTGGCGTCACCGGAGTAGACGGCGGTGATGCTGTGGGTGCCGTCGGTGGTGAAGGTGTGGTTCAGCGTCGCAACGCCGTTGGTGACCGGTGCGGTGCCGAGGACGGCTGCGCCGTCCTTGAATTCGACGGTGCCGGTGGCGTCGGCCGGGGCGACGGTGGCGGTGAGGTCGACGGCGGTGCCGGTCTTGGCGGTGCCGGGGACGTTCAGCGTCGTGGTCGTGTCGACGACGACCGGGTCGGTGGAGACCTCAACCGTGCCGGCCGCGGAGGTCGACGGGTGGTTGGTGGCGTCACCGGAGTAGACGGCGGTGATGCTGTGGGTGCCGTCGGTGGTGAAGGTGTG
>NZ_SCOY01000065.1:0-3422 GCF_005503035.1 Rhodococcus sp. Q | reverse complement strand
GTTTGTGTGTTGTTTGAGAACTGCACAGTGGACGCGAGCATCTTTGTTGTAAGTAATGAAGAGCGTACGGTGGATGCCTTGGCACCAGGAGCCGATGAAGGACGTAGGAGGCTGCGATAAGCCTCGGGGAGCTGTCAACCGAGCTGAGATCCGAGGATTTCCGAATGGGGAAACCCAGCACGAGTGATGTCGTGTTACCCGCACCTGAATATATAGGGTGTGTGGAGGGAACGTGGGGAAGTGAAACATCTCAGTACCCACAGGAAGAGAAAACAACCGTGATTCCGTGAGTAGTGGCGAGCGAAAGCGGAAGAGGCCAAACCATGTACATGTGATACCCGGCAGGGGTTGTGTGCGTGGGGTTGTGGGGTCATCTTTGTCAATTCTGCCGGATTGGCCGACAGTAAGAAATCATCGTGTTAGTCGAAGTGGTCTGGAACGGCCTGTCGTAGAGGGTGAGAGTCCCGTAGACGAAAACATGGTGACTGTCGTAGGTGATGCCCAAGTAGCAGCGGGCCCGTGAAATCTGCTGTGAATCTGTCGGGACCACCCGATAAGCCTGAATACTCCCTGGTGACCGATAGCGGACTAGTACCGTGAGGGAAAGGTGAAAAGTACCCCGGGAGGGGAGTGAAATAGTACCTGAAACCGTGCGCTTACAATCCGTCAGAGCCTTCGAGCAGCTTGCTGCTGGGGGTGATGGCGTGCCTTTTGAAGAATGAGCCTGCGAGTTAGTGGCATGTCGCGAGGTTAACCCGTGTGGGGTAGCCGTAGCGAAAGCGAGTCCGAATAGGGCGTTGCAGTGGCATGTTCTAGACCCGAAGCGGAGTGATCTACCCATGGCCAGGGTGAAGCGACGGTAAGACGTCGTGGAGGCCCGAACCCACTTAGGTTGAAAACTGAGGGGATGAGTTGTGGGTAGGGGTGAAAGGCCAATCAAACTCCGTGATAGCTGGTTCTCCCCGAAATGCATTTAGGTGCAGCGTCACGTGTTTCTCACCGGAGGTAGAGCTACTGGATGGTCTAGGGGGCCCACAAGCTTACCGAAATCAGCCAAACTCCGAATGCCGGTGAGTGAGAGCGTGGCAGTGAGACTGCGGGGGATAAGCTTCGTAGTCGAGAGGGAAACAGCCCAGATCGCCGGCTAAGGTCCCTAAGCGTGTACTAAGTGGAAAAGGATGTGGGGTCGCGAAGACAACCAGGAGGTTGGCTTAGAAGCAGCCACCCTTGAAAGAGTGCGTAATAGCTCACTGGTCAAGTGATCCTGCGCCGACAATGTAGCGGGGCTCAAGTACACCACCGAAGCCGCGGCATTCACATAAGCCCGCCTTTCTCCTACGGGGGATTGGCCAGGTGTGTGGATGGGTAGGGGAGCGTCGTGCAGCCATGGAAGCAGCAGTGTGAACTAGCTGTGGAGGCTGCACGAGTGAGAATGCAGGCATGAGTAGCGAAAGACAAGTGAGAAACTTGTCCGCCGAATGACCAAGGGTTCCTGGGCCAGGTTAATCCGCCCAGGGTGAGTCGGGACCTAAGACGAGGCCGACAGGCGTAGCCGATGGACAACGGGTTGATATTCCCGTACCCGTGTGAACGCGTCAATGGTGAATCAGTGATACTAACCGTCCTGAAGCGCTCTTACTTCCCTTCGGGGAACCTGGGTGTGGATGCACGGAACCTGAGCTGGTAGTAGCCAAGCGATGGGGTGACGCAGGAAGGTAGCTGGGCCAGTTAGTGGTAGTACTGGTGTAAGCGTGTAGGGCGAGTGGTAGGCAAATCCGCCACTCACATAGCCTGAGACGTGATGCGTAGCCGATTGAGGCGAATTCAGTGATCCTATGCTGCCGAGAAAAGCCTCTAGCGAGTTTTCACACGGCCCGTACCCCAAACCGACACAGGTGGTCAGGTAGAGAATACTAAGGCGATCGAGATAACTATGGTTAAGGAACTCGGCAAAATGCCCCCGTAACTTCGGGAGAAGGGGGACCTCTGCTGGTGACGAGTCTTGCACTCTGAGCTGGTGGGGGTCGCAGAGACCAGTGAGAAGCGACTGTTTACTAAAAACACAGGTCCGTGCGAAGTCGTAAGACGATGTATACGGACTGACGCCTGCCCGGTGCTGGAAGGTTAAGAGGACCGGTTAGCCAGTAATGGCGAAGCTGAGAATTTAAGCCCCAGTAAACGGCGGTGGTAACTATAACCATCCTAAGGTAGCGAAATTCCTTGTCGGGTAAGTTCCGACCTGCACGAATGGCGTAACGACTTCTCAGCTGTCTCAACCATAGACTCGGCGAAATTGCATTACGAGTAAAGATGCTCGTTACGCGCGGCAGGACGAAAAGACCCCGGGACCTTCACTATAGCTTGGTATTGGTGTTCGGTTCGGTTTGTGTAGGATAGGTGGGAGACTGTGAAGCGGGCACGCCAGTGTTCGTGGAGTCGTTGTTGAAATACCACTCTGATCGTATTGGACATCTAACCTCGGACCATGATCTGGTTCAGGGACAGTGCCTGGTGGGTAGTTTAACTGGGGCGGTTGCCTCCCAAAATGTAACGGAGGCGCCCAAAGGTTCCCTCAGCCTGGTTGGCAATCAGGTGTTGAGTGCAAGTGCACAAGGGAGCTTGACTGTGAGACTGACAGGTCGAGCAGGGACGAAAGTCGGGACTAGTGATCCGGCACCGGCATGTGGAAGCGGTGTCGCTCAACGGATAAAAGGTACCCCGGGGATAACAGGCTGATCTTCCCCAAGAGTCCATATCGACGGGATGGTTTGGCACCTCGATGTCGGCTCGTCGCATCCTGGGGCTGGAGTAGGTCCCAAGGGTTGGGCTGTTCGCCCATTAAAGCGGCACGCGAGCTGGGTTTAGAACGTCGTGAGACAGTTCGGTCTCTATCCGCCGCGCGCGTTAGAAACTTGAGGAAGGCTGTCCCTAGTACGAGAGGACCGGGACGGACGAACCTCTGGTGTGCCAGTTGTCCTGCCAAGGGCACTGCTGGTTAGCTACGTTCGGAAGGGATAACCGCTGAAAGCATCTAAGCGGGAAGCCTGTTCCAAGATGAGGTTTCTCACCCCCTTGAGGGGGTAAGGCCCCCGGCAGACCACCGGGTTGATAGGCCAGAACTGGAAGTGCAGTAATGCATGTAGGTGACTGGTACTAATAGGCCGAGGACTTACCACAAAGAAGCTACGCGTCCACTGTGCGGTATCTGAAACAACACACGTTGTTCAGAACCGAAAATTGCATGTCCCTGATGTGGGGTGTGTGTTTTCTGGTTCCGTGTGACAGTTTCACAGAGTTACGGCGGCCATAGCGGAGGGGAAACGCCCGGTCCCATTCCGAACCCGGAAGCTAAGCCCTCCAGCGCCGATGGTACTGCACTCGACAGGGTGTGGGAGAGTAGGACACCGCCGTACATAACATCC
>NZ_SCOY01000064.1:0-7806 GCF_005503035.1 Rhodococcus sp. Q | reverse complement strand
GAGTTCTCAAAGAACACGCACACACCATCACCACCGAGAAACTCGTTCTCGGCCGCTCCGGGGCAACTGTTCCAGCCTAACTCATCGCAGCGACTCGGTCAAAACCGTGTCGGCCACAATCAGTAAAGGCAGTCGAAGCGCAACAGTATTACTACTGCCGCTAACCTCTGGATTGGCCAGGCGCCTTCGTACAACCTCGTGTCTCTCGCCCGGAGGCGGAGTCGGTGTCCGTGTCGCTCTGACTCGACAAAAGTTACGCGACCGACCTGCCCTCCGCAAATCGGCTGGTCACAGGCCTGAAACCGCGATGTAGCCGTGTTTGGAGGGCCACGTCCTAGCCTGAACGCATGTTGCTTGCTCCGCAGTACGGACGGGATTCGCTGTCGGACCTCGTTCCCTCTGTCCTTGCCCAACTCGGCGTGAACGGCGAGACCGATCGCATCGGCCTCGACCTCACCGGCGTCAATCGGGTGTGCATCCTTCTGGTGGACGGTCTCGGTTCGGAGCTGTTGGCCGCACACCCGGACGAGGCCCCGTTCCTCGCCTCCGCTGCGCCCCGCCCCCGGCTCACCGCCGGCTTCCCCACGACGACCGCGGCGAGTCTGGCGTCCCTCGGAACGGGAATGCCCTCCGGTGAGCACGGCGTCGTCGGCTATCTGATGTCGGTTCCCGGAGAGGACCGGCTGATGAATCCCTTGAAGTGGCGCCTGCACGGGGAAGGTCCACGCGTCGACCTGCTTCGTGAGCTCGTCCCCGAGCAGTTCCAGCCGACACCGACCGCGTTCGAGCGCGCCGCGGCGGCAGGAATCACCGTGTCGAGGGTGGCACCCGCTTATCAAGGCGGTTCCGGTCTGACCCGGGCCGCGCTTCGCGGTGGCGAGTTCAAGCCGACGTTCTCCATGGGTGACCTGGTGGATGCGGCCGTGACGTCACTGCGAGAGGGCGAGCGGTCACTCGTCTACGCGTACCACGGTGAACTCGACCTGACGGGGCATGCGCGGGGACCCGAATCGACCGCGTGGGCCCTCGAGCTCGCGCAGGTCGATCTGTTGGCCCGCCAGATCGCGTCGCGTCTGCCGTCGGACGGCGCCCTGATCGTGACCGCGGACCACGGGATGGTTCAGGTCCGGTCACCTCTCGACGTCGATCAGGAACCCGAGCTCAACGAAGGTGTGCGGCAGATCGGCGGTGAGCCCCGGGCGCGTCACGTCTACACCGAGCGCGACGAGGCCGAGCCCGTCCTCGAGCGCTGGCGGGCCCGCCTGGGCAGCGAGTTCGCGGTCCTCTCCCGCGCGGAGGTGATCGAGCGCGGATGGTTCGGCCCGACCGTGAACACCCACGCCCAGGAACGCATCGGCGACGTCATCGCGGTCGCGACCGGCGACAGCGCACTGATCCGCCGATCCGCGGAACCACTGCAGTCGATCCTCGTGGGGCACCACGGTTCGCTGACCTCGGCAGAACTACACGTCCCACTTCTCGTCTTCCGTCCCTGACCCGGACAGCGCGAGAGGACGTTCCCGATGGCTCTCCTCCATCGGGAACGTCCTCAGCCTGTGAACGCGCGCGGATCAGCCCCAGCTGGCAGCCGCCCGGTTGTTCGTCTCCTGCATCTCCTCGTTACCCGAGCCGACCGCGCGGCCGATCGCGTCGAGCACGGCCTTCAGATCGGCAGCCGAGCGGTCCCAGTTGCCCTGCTCACGCTGGTAGGCCGCGGCGGCGGTGCCGCCCCAGGTCGCGGCCAGCGGCTCGATGAACTTCTTGAGTTGGAAGAGCTGATCCTCGATGGCCGCAGTGGTGCTCGCGATGTCCGCGCGGGCACCTTCGATGACACCGAAGTTGTAGCGGATCTCGTCGCCGCCCATGTTGTCCCCCTTGATGATTCGTACAGGTCGAGTGATTCGTTCGAGGTTGAGTCCGACCGAGGGCGGTCAGATGTCGAGGCTGGCACCCGCGTTGTTGAGCGCCGCGACGTGGGCGTCCTGAGCCTCCGTGAAGGTGTTGCCGTTCGTGCGAATGTTCTCGCTGATCGCGACAAGCGACTGGTTCAAACGCCGAGCACTGTCGTCCCAGCTGGCGATGAGTCCGTCGAACGTCTTCCTCGCCGTGCCGCCCCACGCGCCCTCCACGGCCGTCAGCCGCTGCTGCAGACCCCGCTGCAGTCCGTCGATGCCGTCGCTGACCTCCTTCACGTGCGCCGCCGCGCTCTCCATGGTCCCGGTTTCGGCCTTGAACTCCTCGTTCATGCACCCCTCCTGGTGTCCCGCGTCCGCGATGTTCGACCCCTGGATGGGCCGATCTGGACTCGCCTACACACGGTTGGACGCAGCCACCGCCCCATTCGGTTCCATCGGGTTCCGGGAAGATTCCCCCGGGTGGGCGAGCACGGGAACAAGCCGCACGCCCCGGATCGGTCACCGGGCCGAGATCGTGACCGAATCGGCGACGGCGTCACAGGCCTGCTCCACGCTGTCGGGCTCCCCCCGGAGCGCCTGGCAGCCGACACTGACCTGCAGTACATCGGATACGAACACCCGCCACACGACCCGCGAATCGGGGTCGGGGACCTCCACGTACGCCAGGGCGGGTCGCGCGTCGAACTCGATGCGCGAGAGTTCGCCGAACGTGTCCGAGCGGGCCTCGATCTGGTCGCCGAGCGTCACCGCGACCGCGTCGAGGTCGGCGCCGGGCAGAAGTTCCTTCTGTACCAGCAGGATTCGTGCGGGCCTTCCGTCGTCCCGGACCAGTTCCACACGATCCGCTCCGCCCTCGGAGCCTCGCCGGTGCCAGCCCGGAGGTACCTCCAGCGCAGCCCGTCCCGAAGTGACCCGAACCGGAGCCGCGATCGACGCCGGTGCGGGAGTGGAGATCACCGTGTCCGAGACGATCGGCGCCTCTGCCGACGCGTTCCCAGTGGTCGGGGTGTCGTCCGCCGAACCGTTCACCACGATCCATGCCGCCCCCACGACGACCGCGACGAACGCCGCGAGTACCACGCCCCATCGGCGTGACGTCCTTGCGGGAACGGGCTCGGAGTCGTCGCCTGGACCCGACACGCGTGGCAGCCGACCCGCCTGGCCCAGGCCCCACTCGAATGCGGCGCCGACGAGGGCGCGCGGCGGGATCTCGCACACCGGGACGTCCAGGCCCCAGCGACCGCGCAGCCCGTCCGCCAGTCCGCCGACGACCCCGGTCGGCAGTGCGCCGACGACGGCAACCCATTCGGGGACGTCCGCGTTCGCGGTGTGAACCACCTCGGCGAGCTCCGCTGTGGCTTCCGGGCGAACCGACAGATCCATCGCGCCGATCGAGTCGACACCGACCCTGCCACCGCCGACCGTCGCGGTGGCCTCCGACGCCAGCATTCCCACCTCGAGGACCACACCGAACCGGTTCGCGCCGTCCGGATCCATTGCCGCCGCGGCGATGTCCGCGACCGTCACCACACGGACCTCACGAGCGAGACGACGACCCGCCGCGGCCAGAACCCGGCGGCGACGCGTCGCCCATCCCGTCGGGCAGGCGACGACGAGGTGGTCGACGGGTGTCACCGCCCCGGCAGCGACGACCGCGTCGGCGAGAACCTCCGCCAGAACTTCGACGACATCGACGGCGTCGGTCCCGAGGAGAAGCACGTCGTCGTCCACGAACCGGATCGGTGCGGGTTCGAAGACCTCATCGGACGCGGCCATCGCGCGATCCACACCGACGACGAGTCCGCCCGCGGCGACCGTCACACCCGACGGACGCTCGATGGTCCGGCTCCCGTGTCGAGCCCACGTCGCGGACTCGGTCAGGTGCACCGCGACCACCGATCGTCCGGTCACAGCGGCGGCATCCACGCGATCTGGATCTGGGCGTTCCCGGAGCGGGTGACCAATGCCGCTCGGCCGGGCGGCATCTCGGTGGGGCGCGCAGTTCCGATCAGATTGCCCTCGTCTCGACTCCCGCTCATCACGAATCCGGTCGGAACGAGGTCGCGGAGGCGCGCGATGATCGGCTCGTAGAGGGCGCGGCCTGCACCACCGGACCTGCGGGCCACGATCAGGTGGAATCCGACGTCCCTGCCGTGCGCAAGGTGGTCGAGGATCGGAAGCAAGGGGTTGCCACTCGATGTGACGACCAGGTCGTAGTCGTCGACGACCACGTAGATCTCCGGTCCCGTCCACCACGAGCGGTCGCGAATCTGCTGCGGAGTCAGGTCCGCCCCGGGCATCCGCGCAGTCAGCAGGCCCGCGAGTTCGTTCATCATCGTCGTCAGGGTCTGGGCGTTCGGCGCGTAGCCGGCGAGATGTGGACCCTCGACGGCGCCGAGCATGGTTCGGCGGTAGTCGGCGAGGATGATCTTGGCCTGTTTCGGGGTGTTGGACTCCATCAGTCCCGCGCAGATCCCGCGCAGAAGCGTGGTCTTGCCCGCGCCTCCGTCCGCGAAGGCCAACATGTGCTGGTGGACGTTGAAATCCACGTACACGGGCGCGAGGTCGGCCTCGTCCAGTCCGATGGGCACCCGCAGGCAAGCGGATTCGTCGGCGGGCGGCCACCCGGCCGATCGGGCCACGACGTCGGTCCGGTCGCAGCGTTCCGGCAGCATCCGGACAGCGGGTGCCCGGTCTCCGGTGGAACCGGCGCCGATCCGCGCGACCGCGTCCGCGACGCCTGCGCCGAGGTCGTCGGTGGTGGCCCGACCGTCGACCCGCGGCAGCGCCGTGAGCATGTGCAGTCCGTCGGAGGTCATGCCTCGGCCCGGTCTGCCCTCCGGCACACGGCTCGCCTTGACCCGCCCGAAGTCCGAGTCCGCCGGATCTCCGAGGCGCAGTTCGATTCGCGTCGCCAGCTGGTCCTTGAGTGTCGGACGGATCTCCGCCCACCGGGAAGCGGTGACCACGACGTGCACGCCGAACGACAAGCCCTGACTTGCCAGAGCGTTGATCTGCATCTCCAGCGACTCGAAGTCCTGCCGGACTCCGGGCCATCCGTCCACCATCAGGAACACGTCGCCGTAGGGGTCGCCAGCGACGTTCGGGTCGCCCGCAGCGCGGCGTCGGCGGAACTCCGTCATCGAGTCGATTCCGAGTTCGCGGAACCTGCGCTCCCGGTCGCGTACGAGCGTGTTCATCTCGGCGACGGTGCGCCGCACCCGGTCGACGTCGAGGCGGTTCGCAACCGACCCGACGTGCGGCAGACCCGCCAGCCCCGAGAGGGTTCCGCCGCCGAAGTCCAGGCAGTAGAACTGCACCTGACGGGGCGTGTGCGTCAGGGCCATCGCCAGGATCATCGTCCGCAGCGCTGTCGACTTGCCGGACTGTGTGCCACCGACAACGGCGACGTTGCCGCGCGAACCCGCGAGGTCGACGACCAGCAGGTCTCGGCGCTGGTCGTAGGGGCGGTCGACGATGCCGATCGGCGCGCGCAACGCCACCGGTTCGCTGTCGGTGGGTGCGGGCACGGCAACCAGATCGCCCAGTGCGGGCGACGCGTCGAGCGGCGGCAGCCACACCTCGTGCGCGGCCGACCCGCGGCCACGCAGCCGGTCGACCACGGTGTCGAGCACCGTGCGTCCCGTGTCCGTGACGACGTCCGGCTCCTCCGCCCGGTCCGGTTCGGGCGCGGCGGGCAACGCGACCGCCGCCGCGGTGAACGACCGCGGACGCAGGTCCACCGCCGCAGCGGACTCCGCGAGGACGCCCCCGGACGTGCGCCGCAGGTACGGACCCGACACGTACGCCGCGGCGAAACGGACGATCTCGGCCGAGTCGCACTTGAGGTAGCCGGCGCCGGGCTGCGCCGGCAGGTGGTAGGCGTCGGGGACGCCGAGGACGGTGCGCGATTCGTTGGCGGAGAACGTCTTCAGGCCGATCCGGTACGAGAGGTGGCTGTCGAGTCCACGCATCTTGCCTTCGTCGAGGCGCTGACTCGCCAGCAGCAGATGGATGTGCAGCGAGCGTCCCAGACGTCCGATCGCGACGAACAGGTCCGCGAACTCCGGCTGTTGACTGAGCAGTTCCGAGAACTCGTCGACGACGATGAACATGGCGGGCAACGGAGCGAGAGCAGCGCCCCCAACCCTGGCCCGCTCGTACTCGGTCACGTTGGCGAAGTTTCCGGCCGAGCGCAGCAACTCCTGCCTGCGATTCATCTCGCCTGCCAGCGCGTCCCTCATCCGGTCCACCATCGCCAACTCCTCGGCGAGGTTCGTGATGACGGCCGCGACATGAGGCAACCCGTCGAGACCGAGGAACGTCGCACCGCCCTTGAAGTCGACGAGCACGAGATTCAGCGCGTCCGGGGAATGCGTGGCGGCGAGTCCGAGGACAAGGGTCCGCAGGAACTCGGACTTGCCCGAGCCGGTCGCGCCGATGCACAGCCCGTGCGGGCCCATCCCGTTCTCCGCGGACTCCTTCAGGTCGATCTCGACCGGCGTGCCGTCCATCCCGACACCGATCGGGACCCGCAACCGGTCCCGCGGGCTCCGCGGCGCCCACCCCGTGGCCACGTCCAGGGCAATGAGGTCAGGGAGCCCGAGCAGGCGCCGCCAGTCGGTGTCGGCGTCTTCGGCGCCGTCACCGGCGTCGGTGACCGCCCCGGTGGCGACGCGGAACGGCGCGAGGCGACGAGCTGCCGTCTGGGCTTGGTGCACGCTGAGCCCGTCGGGTACAGCGAAAGTCTCGACACCCGACGCGCTGCGGGCCCCGATCCCCGTGCCGGAGAGCACCAACTGGATCCCGCGTGTTGCGGACAACGTCGGTCGGTAGCCGCCCAGGTCGAGCACCGTCACCGAGTCCAGACCGTCGTCGAGAATGCCGGGGCCGGAGGTGATTCCGCCGTCCAACACCACCAGAACCTGCGGTACACCCGCGGTTGCCGGGGCCGTCCGCGAGTACCGCGCGCGCATTGCCAGGTAGGTGCCGAGGACCTCGTCGAGTTCGGCCAGGGAGCCGTAGACCATGCGCCCACTGCCGACGCCGTCGACACGATCCGGGTGCTGGGCGTGCGGCAGCCACTTGACCCATTCCCACTCGGCGGTGGTGTCGGGGCCACACACGACGACGACCTGCACGACATCGGGACCGTGAAAGGTGCAGAGCTGCACCAGCATCGCGCGGACCAGGTCACGTGATGCAGACCTGTCCCCCTCGAATCCGATCGCCGCGAACCCGCGCATCGCCACCGCGGTCGGCAGGCTCGGGACGACCGAGTGGGTGCGGACGAACCGACGCAGCGACACCGCCGCAACCGGCTCGAGGTCCTCGACCGGTCCGGTCTCGGGCGTGACGAGTCTCGTTGCCAGCCGCTGACTGCCGCGGCCGACCCGGACGTGCAGGTGGTCCTGATCGCCGACGCGGCGTTCCCACATTCGTGCGGTGCCCGCGAGCGTCCACAGGTGTGCGGGATCCGGATGACTCCAGTCCAACGCCGCCCGCTGCTTGTCCACCGTGTCGTAGACGTCGCGGCGCAACTGGTCCAGATAGCGCAGGTAGTCCTTGCGGTCCTCGTTGATCTCGGCTCCCCGCGAACCGTTGCCCCGTCCACCCGCGAGCATTCCCAGCATCGAGACGACCATCATCACGGGGAACATGAGCGACATCGGGTTCGACGACATACCCGAGGTGAACATCAACGCGACCATGCCGACCATCGCCACGACCATCACCACCGGCAGCAACTTCTGCAGGAGGTTGCCCGGGACGACCTTCGGGATGTCCGGAGGCGGCTGCAGGCTCACCTCGCCCCCGGGCGTACGCGGCACTTCCCCGCGCGCCTTGCGCACGAAACGCACTGTGGCCATGAAGCGCTCACCCCCTGGTC
>NZ_SCOY01000063.1:0-12899 GCF_005503035.1 Rhodococcus sp. Q | reverse complement strand
ACACGAGAACCTCCGAGCGGATGTGGGCCTTAGACAAGCCACACCCCACTCGGAGGTTCTCTTCGCATCAAGCCGACACGCCTGCTACCAACGTCCTGGCCGGGTACACCTAGAGCGTCGAGGCGATGATCGCCTCCTCGACATCGCGCAGATCGATCCGGCGAGGTTGCCCACCCACTCGGGGCACGACGGGGACCGTCGGATCGGCGTCCAGGTTGTTCCTCACTCGACGGGCCCCGGCTTCAGCAGCCTCTCCACCGCATCGATCGTCCGAGTGCCCGCATACATGTCGACACCCGCTATGTGGTCGTCAAACTCGCCGAAGCCGCGCAGCAGAATGACACCGTCCTCGGCGGCAGGCAGGAAGGCACGCAGCAGGTCACCCCGGTCGGAGGAACGGTCCCCCAGTCCGCGGAGCATGTCGCCGACACCTCGCCGCCAGGCGTCGGACTCGGGATGCAGGACGCACAGCGCCGGGCGAGTGCGTGTCACCTCGACTGCGGCGCCCAGTTCGTCGAGTCCGCAGTCGATCCAGCCTGCGAACTGCACCTTGTCGTCGTCCCTCAACATCGGGAAATCGTGACGCCGACCGCGCGGAAGTGTGACCGCGTCGCTTTCCCACTGCCGCCACAGGCGATTCCGCTGCGCCAGTAGCTCCGACAGCCGGTTTAGTGGAGTGGCGGGCCATGTCGACGCGATCAGGAACAGTCGCATCGACGCCGCTGACGGCAACCCCGACACTGCCGACAAGACGGCAGCGGCCGCACTCGCGACTCCCGCGGCGTGCGACCCGCATCTGCCGCCGGCTTGCGCCTCGACACCTAGGACATCGACAGCGCGCACGTCGGTCGGCACGTCCCGGAGTAGCGGAACATCGAAACCCGCAGTCCTGCTGATCGAGAGGTGACCACGGTCGTCAGACACGGCGATCGGTCCTCGTCGCAAGGATCGCCGTCCGGCGTTCGCAAGTCCTCACACCGGTGTCCCCCGATTCCATCCCGGCTCGACGATGAGCAGGTCGTCATGGAGCCGCGACCGGCACTCCATGACGAACCCGACTGCGGCGGCCGGGTCCCGCACGAACAGCACGTAGTCGGACTCGCTGATCTCGTAGTACTCCCCGTAATCGACGATCCTGCTGCTCACCGGGATCGAGACGAACATCCGCCCGGATTCTTCCTCCACACCGACCGAGAACCTGTGTTCCTTCGACACGACGATGTCCACGAACCTCATGTGGTCACACATCCCTTCGCCGCCAGGTGGGTGTCGATCTGAAGGCTCTTGGGAAACTCCCGTCGACCCGCCGTCACGCGACGGCGATCGCATCCGAACCCATGATCCGGAACTCCGATCCCCATTCTTGAAATCCGTTCTTCGGATACGGACTGCGCCACTCAGTCAGGTCCGGTTGCGCCTGGTCGAGGTCGATGACATCGCCTTCGTAGTAGTACCCACGACGGAAGTCGACATCGAGGACGGCCTTCTGCACGTGAAACCTCACTGCAAGCCGATCACCGTCGACCGTCATCCTGTGGCTCATGATCGACCGTGAATACGGTCGGCCGACAGTCGCGGATACGGTCCAGTCGAGTCGGCTCACCCCTTCGAGCACCATCAGTCCGGTGTCACCACCGATCTCGTCCAACCCCGTGCGCCGATCGACGATGATCCCGACGATCGAGTCGATGACATTGCACCGGACGTCGACGACCATGCACTCCTGCAGCACGTCGTCGTGCCGGAACGGACTCCAGTCGAGCCCTGCGTCGCGATGCCCGAGTTCGGGCTCGTGGTAGTAGTTTTCGAGCGTCGCCACACAAATCCCTTCAGAGAGCGATCAATCGATATCGACAGCGGAGGATCATTCTGCCCGAGTCCAACCGCCGGGCAGGATGGTTGGGTTCATGTTTCGGTCGGAAACAACTCGATCGTCGTCGTCGAGAATTCGATGAGCGCACCGACCTCTGGCGGTCGCCGCGCGTCCGCCAACTCGACCATGACCAAGCCCGGTGACAGGTCGAGAACGACGACACCGTCGTCCGCTGTCGCCGTGACGACCCCGCGGACCGTCACCTGGCCCCGGCTCGTCGCGACTCCCGCGGCACCATGGCCTGCTCGTCCGACATCCCACCGCGACAGCGGATTCGAAATCTCGACCTCGACGTCGACACATGCACCCACGTCGACACCGGATTCGCCTCTCCAGGTGGCGGTCCACTCGCCACCGTCCGACGACGACACGACGATCTCGTCACCTGCCCGCAGCGCCCGCGACGCGACGGTCACCCTCATCGGTCCGACCGCCGAATGGCGGCGAGCAGTCGATCGCACCAGCGGACAACGTCGGCAGAGCTCACCCAACTCAGGGATTCGCTGATCACCTGCCTGTCGCGAACCGATCCCATCTGAAGCTCTGCCAATCCGGACTCCCAAAGAGTCGACGATCCGAGCCGCATCGGGCCGTCCAGGTCCACGGTCACCGAGCGGAGATCGGCGGCGGTGGATTCCGAAACCGAAAGGGACAGTTCCTCGACCTCCGCCTGGGCCGAGTTCACCTCCACCCAGGCGTCGACCGTCGCCCGCAACGACACAGCCGATCCACCTCCGCTACGCATCAGCACCATCGCCACCCTCCGATCGCCGACTCGAAGGCTTCGACCGAGATTCCTCGGATCGAGAGGCATCGCTCTCGCCGTCGATCGTCCGGTTGAAGACGTCGAGGGTCAGGTCGCGCACCACCCTGTGTGACACGGCTTCGCTCACCACATCGAGCAGCATCCGCCGCGTGTACCCGTCACTCTCGACCTCGACGAAGTCGCACAGCACGTCACCCATGTTTCTCCTGCCAACAGATAGTTCATCGAAACAGGAACACGTCCATGACGCGGACGTGCCGGCCGATCGACACCTCCAACGCGCCTGCGAGCTCACCTGCATCGAAGTCGACGGTCAGGACTACGGCATCCGGCGTCTCCCTGACTCCGGGTGAGGTCGCGGCCTCCCGATACACGTCGAGTGTTCGGACACCGTCATCCCACACGACCAGTCGGACCGATCGCCCCAGCGAGTCGACAACGAGTTCGAGCTTCTGGCCACTCTCTACGCCCGCCCGAATTGCGACCACACCCGTCTCACCGTCGACAGGTGTGACACACAACTTGTCGTAGGAAGTCAGCTCATCGAGGCCCGGCAGTACGAACTGCCGGTGTGTCACCACGCCTCCCCGCGGCTCGACCACGGCCGGGCCGTATCGCCGAACACCCGTCGCTCAACGATCACGACGACCCCGAGACGCTGTCCAGTCGTACGGCAGACCGGCACGCGCGGCGACGTCCCGCTGAAGGGAATCCGGCAAGCCGCTCGTCGGCAGGAACTCGGCGACCCGTGCACGTTGGTCATCCGTCGGCGGCCGATAGTGCGCCATCGCGGCGCGGATCGCGCGGCCCGCACCGTGCAGCAACGGGTCCGGGTCCCCGCAGGCGCGGAGATCCGCGACGACGGCGTCCCACCGTCCCCTCGCGCGGCACAGCTTCCACGCTCGGTGCCGGGTCTCGGGCGTATCGGCCAACCACATCGACTCCGCATCCGCCACCGTCCAGAGCCCTGGTTGCGCGGCGAGGACGGCGCGTGCCCATCGCGATTCGCCTCGCGAACCGGAACAGACAACATCGAGCAGCCAGAAGGCGTCGTCCTGCTCGGCTCGACCGAGCAGCAGCCGCAGGCCCATCGCCCGCAGCGAGGCCGCACGATCGTGGGCGAGGGAGCGGCAGGTGGCGACGTCCGGTATGTGTCCGCACTCGGAGAGACCGAGGTGTGCGAGCGCTCGCGTCCGCGCTGGTCGCGCCATGTCGGCGACGACCTGCCGGTACGTCGCAACCGGATCCTCGCCGATCTCCGACCATCGGCGGCGCGCCCACAAGCGGACCAGAGCGGAGCGGTCGACGAGGAGTCGGCGGAGGTCGTCGCGCGCGAGGACGTCGGCGTCGAAGCGGGCGAGAGCGGCGGCACGGTCGGCAGCCGAATTGCCCCGCAGGAGCAACCGGGCGGCCACCCCCGGGTCGGTCGACTGCAAGACCGCCTTGCCGAGCGTCCGCTGAACGAGGACGTCGCGCTCACTCGCATACCTGGCAACACCGCGTTCGACGTCGAGCACCCCGAGGCCGAGGGCACGTTCGTGGGCGTGGCGCCGCAGATGCACGTCACTGTTGACCATCAGGTGACTCCACACGGTGTCGATGCCGTACGCCTTCTCGGCCGCCGCGAGGTAGTCGTCGAATATCGCTGTGCGCCAACCCCGATGCCACCTGTGCAATGTGAACAGGATCGGCACGATCACCTGCATCCGATCGACGTCGAGCCGGCACATCACCGCGGCAGACGCCGCAAGCCGGATGGGCCCGACGTGGTCGCAGGCACGCACAGCGAGCGCCCGTGCAGCCGGCACGCCTTCTTGCGAGGCGAGGACGACCACCGCGCGCTCCCGAACGTGGCCGTGTGCAAGCACGCTCGCGGCGGTCGCGACCGTCGGGTGCGCGGCGAGCACGTCCAGGCGCAAGAGTCGTTCCATCTGTGCCCGCTGCTCGGCAGTGGTCCAGCGACGACGCACCCACTGATCGAAGCGGACCAAGTCGTCGGCCGTCACCTCGCCGAGCCAATCACTGACAGCTGACAACTCCATCACATCGCCGCTGACGCTCGCGGCGACCAGCAGCGCCGCGCGCTGGTCCAGAACGCCGAACCCTGAGCCCCAATCGCTCTCCACAGATCTCACCGCCTATCGATCGGCAGGATCCCACGACCTGCTCTTTCACGTTCGCCACGCGTCCCCCGGGATGACGTGCAACGCCGAGTCCGTTCAATGAAAGTCGCTCAGCGCTGCGATGAATGAACCCTCTGGGGTGTACAGAGACCAAGGCTCGTAGTCGGAATCTGTTTCCATTCCGAGAGCTGTTCCGTCTTCGAATGCGAGCAACGCAACGTCAGGGCGGCCGGCTGCGTACCCGAACTTCGCTGCGATTCGCCCCGCCATCGACTCGATCGCCGAGTCCATTGCGGATTCATCGGATGAATTCCCGTCGACGACGTGCTCATGCGGGTGGTGGCTGTCACCTCGCGAGGCTCTTGTGTGCTCTCATCATCCGCAAGGACAGCCACTCACCCGTTGCCGTGATCGTCGGGACATTGAGACATGTCAGTTCGATCAACCCATTACTGTTTCGCTGGATTCCAAGGCGAGCACCCCTCTCGGTTCCCCAGCCCTCGATCGACAGGCTGTGGATGGAAGACAACTCGAGTTCAATCTGAACCGTATTCGCTTCCTGCGCAACCCACTTCTTAGGCGGGACGGCGGGAAACTCGGCAAGGTCGAGCCTCAGGAACAGCGATCCACCGTCCCGCTCCAAGCGAACTTCGTGGATATCCACGTCATCGAGGCTGGGATCCACTTCCCCGAATACAGCCCGCAGGGCCCTGTTATCCAGAAGGACATCCATCCAGCTCATTGCGTACCTCCGAATGGGTAATGATCACGCGTCCCAGGAAGGCTTCCGTGGCGCTCTTCACCAAGTGGGCGGACATTGAAGTGCGGTCCCTGATCCCCAACTCCGTCCTCACCAAAGTAGTGCCCTGCGCCGTGATCCTGAATCACAACTACCTGCCCGTCCTCACGTAAGTAGTAGTATTGCCGCGTTCTGATTGGAAGCCCATCATCGCCGAGAATCTTCTTGCCGTTCATATCCGTCATCTCGGGACGTGTCAGGTCGAATGGTTGCTGACTCCGCGGGATCCCAGCATCCTGTTTGGCCTCGTTGAATGCGACGTTTCGCGAGACACCGTCGCACGCCTCAGGCGTCAACCCCAGCGGGTCGATCCACCCTGTCGGATTGTGCGGGTACGCACTCGGATTCGCCGCTGGCGCCAGCCCGAGCGGGTCCTGCGTGACATACCGTCCGAGCGCTGGGTCGTAGAAGCGGTGCAGGTTGTAGTGCAGGCCGGTCTCGTCGTCGAAGTACTGGCCGGGGAATCGCAGCGGCGTCGATTCACCGTGCCAACTGGCCCGTCCCCACAGGTCGGCGGACGCCGAACCCATCACGGTGCCGGCGTCGGGATCCACCAGTTCGACCGGTGAGCCGACGAGGTCGGTGACGATCGCGAAGAATTCGGCATCGACGCGCGACTGGGTCAGCGGGGTGAACCCTCCGGGCTGGTAAGTCCACCGCGTGACATCGCCCCCGGCGTCCTGTTCGACGAGGCGGGTGCCGTCCCACGTGAATCGGGTCCGTTCGGTGACGGCCCCGTCGTCCGCCACCTTCGATTTGGTGGTCCGGCGACCGTAGGCGTCGTAGGTGTACGTCCAGCGCTGCCCGTCGGGGGTGAGGACCTCGACCAGCTGGTCGAACGCGTCGTACCGGTAGTGCCAGACATCTGGTTTGCGGGAGATACGGTTCACGACCTTGCGCACGAGCCTGCCGGCTGCGTCGTGGTGGTAGCGAGTGCGTCCGTTGCTGGTGATCAGGTTTCCGCGGTACTCGCGGCCGTCGTCGCCGGCGTGGGTGATGTTGCCGAGCGCGTCGTATCCGTAGCGCTCGCCCGGCCCGTCACCTCGGGTAACGGTCGTGATCCGTCCGGCCGGGTCCAGCGCGTACTCGGTGTTCAGGTGCCCGTCGTTCGCGACCGCGGAATGTCGGGTGAGGTAGCCGTCCGCGCGGTATTCGTACGCGTCCTCGCGGAGCACGCTGGTCGCAGCACCCGCTTCGGAGTCGAGTCCGAAGTTCAGCGACTTCACGGGATGCGCGGTCACGGTCCGCGCGGCGAGACGTCCGGACGGCGTGTGGGACTGTGCCACCGCGACCTCGCCGACCTGCCAGCCCGAGGCGATTCCACGCGGGTCGTGGGTGAACGCGACCGTGCGGCCATTGGTGGTGAGCGCCGATAGCCTCCCCGTGGGATCCCACCGCCAGGTCGTGTCGCCGCCCGACGCGCTCGACCGGCGGCGTGTGCGGCGGCCCGCGAGGTCGTATTCGAATCCCGTTCGGCGTCCGTCCACCGTCTCGCTCGATGCGAGACCTGCTGCGGTGTAGTCCAATTCGATCGTGTGCGTGACGTCATCGAGCAGTCCCGACTCGGCAACGGTGACGCGGCCGGCGACGTCGTGGGTGAAGCGGCGGAACTCGCCCGTGTAGGCGCGCACCTCGGTCAGTCGACCGAGGACGTCGTAGCTGTGGGTGCGGGTGACGCCGGTCGCGGCCGTCACGGTCGCGGGCCTGCCCATCGCGTCGCGGGTGTAGGTGGTGGTCGCGCCGGTGTAGTCGGTTTCCGACACCAGTCGACCGGCCGGGTCGTACCGGTAGGTCCAGGTGTCACCGAGCGGATTGGTCACGGCGGTGAGGCGCCGCTCGGTGTCCCACGTGTACCTGGTGGCCGTGCCGTCCGGGTCGGTGCGGGCGGCCAGCAGATCGAACGCGCCATATGTGTACTCGGTGACGCCCCCGACCGCGTCGACGTGGGTGAGGAGATTCCCCTCGCCGTCGTGGCGCCACGTCTCGGCCGCACCGTCGGCATCCGTGGCCTCGATCAGCCGGCCGCTGGGTGACCATCGTCTGGTGGTGACGGCGCCGGCCGCGTCAGTGAGACGGACGGGTCGACCGAATCCGTCCCGGTCGACCCGGGTCACGGCGCCGGACGGATCGGTCACGGCGATCGGCAGACCTGCCGCGTCGCAGTCGACGAGGGTCGTGGCGCCGGTGGGGTCGGTGACCCGCGCGATCGCGCCAGTGTCGTGGTGCCCGTACGACGTCCGCGCACCGATCGGGTCTGTGACTGCAACGAGCCGACCGCGCTCGTCCCACTGCTGACGGGTCGTCGCGCCGTCCGGGTGATGCACGGCGGCAGGTTGTTTCGGCGCCGAGTAGTCGACCGCGACAGTTGCGCCGTCAGGGCGGGTGATGCGGGCGACGTCCCCGTCGGGCGTGTACGAGTAGCCGGTGACGGCGTCGTCCGGGGTGCGGACCCGCAGCGGCTCGCGGCGGTTGTTGTAGTCGGTGTGGGTGTGGCCGCCGACCGGGTCGATCAGGTCACGCAACCGCAGGTCGGTGTCGAAGCCGTGGGTGGTGGCCGCACCGGCGGAATCGGTGACGACGGTGACGCGGCCGGTGGGCAGGTCGGTGTAGTCGAAGCGGCAGTTCATGATTCCCGCGGTGCCCCGCTGCAGCACGACGCGGCCGTCCGGGTCGTAGGTGTTGTCCATGCGGGTGCCGTTGTCGTCGACCCACGCGAGCATCCGGCCGTCGGTGTCGTACTCGAATCGGGTGACGCCGCCCTCCCCGGTCGTCACCGACGTGAGGTTGCCTTCGGTGTAGCCGAACCGGCGGACCTGCACCGCCTCGTCGCCGTCGACGACGGACAGCGACGTCACCCGTCCCGCCGCGGCCGTCACGAGCACCCGGTAGCCGCCGGAATGCGCGATCTCCCGCGGCGCACCGTTGGTGTCGTAGTGGAAGACGATGCGGTTGCGATGGCGGTCGGTGACCGCGCTGATCGACACGTTGCCGAGCGCGACATCCACCCCACCGAGCTCGGCCTTCGGTGCGAAGTGCCAGGTGATCCGGCGGTCCGGGTCGTGGACGCGGTAGCCACCGGTGTCGGTGCGGGTGAGCGGCCAGCGCTGCCCGGACGTCGGCAGCACCTCCGCGTCTACCTCCGGGTGCGGGTAGGTGAGCATGACGCCGTCCTCGGCGAGGAACGTGACACCGGCTTCCTCGACCACGACCCGCAGGTCGAGTGTTGCGGACCAGCTCGGGCCGAACCAGCGTCCGAACCGGTAGTTGGATCGGTGTCGACGACCGAGCCTCAGTGGCAGCACGCCGGGCAACGCGAGATCGATTTCCGGTAGCAGGAATTCGCCAGTGGCGACGTCGACTGGGTCACCGCCCTCGGTGTTCTGATGCCCGGTGCGGTCCGCTTCGACTCCGCTGTCCGTCGCGCTCTGATGCGCGCCGCCGTCCGCGTCGGCGAGTTGACTTGGGGTGGGCGCTGGATCGTGCCGAACATCGGCGTCCGGTGACCCGGCGTCGGCCGATGTCGGGGAAGTGTCGTGGTCGGCGGTCGAGTTGGGTGCGTCGGGGTGATGACCGTCCGGCAGGCGGTCGGCGAGTCGCGAGGCGTCGCCGAGCCCATCGGCGATGTCGACGATGTCCTCGGTCGTGCGAGCGACGAATCCGGCGCTCCCGGCACCACCGGTCGCCAGCGTGAGAATTGCGTCCCCGGTGAGGCTTCCCATCGCCTCGAACGGATTCTCCCGGAGGTCCGTCAGCATCGCCTCGACGACAGCTCCCGGGTCTGACGCGGCGATGACCAGCCCGCTCGCCAGTTCCGACATCGACTCCGCGTACTCGGCGGGGTGAGTGAGGTTGTAGCTGTCGCTGGGGTTGACCTGGCGGACGAACCCGACGATCCCGGTGAGCGACGTGACCAACCCCGAGACGAAGTTGTTGCGCGCCATCTCCCCTGTGCCGTACAGGTCGGTCGCGTTGGCGAACATGCGGTCGGTGAAGGGCGGTTCGGTCGGTGCCGTCTCGGTGGCCCCCGACAGCTGGGACACGATCTGTCCGGCGATGCCGTCGCGTTCGGCGCGGGCTCCGCGCAGGATCTCTGTCGCCGCGACCTTGGCATCGCTCCAGGTGTCGGCGGCATCGTCACCGGCCGCGGCCTCGGCCAGCTCGGCTTCGTTCCACAACGCGATCGCGTCCGCGGCGCGTCGTTGAGCCGCCTCGACCGCATGGCCCCACGTGGTGAGGCTGTTCGCAGCCGTCGTCATCGCCTCGGCTGCGTCGCGCCACAGTCTCGGCTGCTCGTCGTAGACGGCGTTGAAAGCGTCTGCAGCACTTCCGGTCCAACCGGCAGCGTCGACCGTGGCGAGCGACGTACCCACGCCGGCGATGCTCGACGCCAGCTCGCCGAGGACGGTGGCGGCCTCGGCAATCGCTGCCGCGTCGCCGCGCACGAGGTCGCGCGGGTCGTCCGTCTGACCGAGTTCGAGTTCGTCCATCGCGCCACCGGTGATGTCGGCGACTCGGTCGCCGAGATCGGTCAGTGTGTCCGCGATGGTGTCCGCGCCGAGGTTGCGGGCGGTCCGCGCCGCGCCGTCGAGTCCGGCGTCGATCACCTGCCCGACCATCTCCGCACCGGATTCAGCTGTGTCCGTGACGAAGTCGCCGACATCGTCGACGAATCCCTTGGCGTCCTCCCACTGGTCACTGAGCCAGCTCACTGCGATTCTCCCCCGTCGCCTGCTGTACCGGTCACGGCGTCGGCCGCGGTCGCCACATTCCCCCGAATCGACTGGTATGCATCAGCAAACGAATCGGCACTGTAATCGGCGTTCACGACGTTGTTGATCGGGTTGTCTGCGAAGGTCTCGCCCCAGTCCCGATCGGCGATTTCCTCACTACTCAGGTGCGGGTTGCCGACGATGTCGGTCCACGCCGTCTTGAGCATCGTCTCGGCCGCCTGCTCCATGTCGTGGTAACGACCGGCGTTCAGGTCGAGCGTGCGGGCGATCGAGTTCGCCGCCTGCACCAGGTGACGGACACCCCAGGACCAACGTTCAACGAACTCTTCGAACGCCCCTTGCACGTCGCGTCCGCCGGCTTCCAGCGGCGACAGTGACAGCAACGAGAATCCGCGCCCCATCGAGGCGGTTTCACCGACGCCGAGTTCGGCCAGGGAGTCGGTGATCGCGGTGATGCCGGCCGCCGCCTGGACGAGGACCTGCGGATCGACCTCGAGGTCCGTCACAGTTCCACCTGCTCGACGTCCGGCGGAAACGCCATCGGCGCCGCACCGGCCGGGTCGACCACGACACCGGTCGGCCGCGCCAACGCAGGCAGGATCTCGTCGAGGATTCGGTGGCCGAACAACGTGCGGAATCGCGCGGACGCCGTCTCGCCCCGCGCCGCGAGGTACGTGGCGAACTGCTCCTCGTCGGTGAACACGCACAACCAGTCGATGCCGCGAATGGTGCCGGTGAGAATCCGGTCATCGTCGGTGACGGGAAGCAGCAGGAGCGCGTCCCGCAATGCGGCGGTCAGCGACGCCGGATGGCCGAACCCCTGATGAAACGCCTCGAACTCGGCGCGCAGCTCCGCACGACCGCCTTCACTGACCCCCACCGCCTAATCCCCCCGGATCACTACGCTCCCCCGCGGCGCGCGGCAACAGCCTAGCGGAGTGACCAACGGCCATTCCTACCCAAACGAACCGACTGACCACCTGGGTCCGGACATGGCGTCAGACGATCCATCCCGATCCCGACCACCGACTCTTCTGCGCACACAACGCCCGCCACTGGCGTCACCCCATCCGTTCGCGACCACCACATCAGGTTTGCAGGACCTGGCGCGCAATCCTCACTCTGAACACTGCCCGCGGATCTCGAGCTCGCCAGACCAGCCTGTCGGTGCCTCCCCGTACCGTCTCCACCACACGGGAGGCAGGGGGCACACATGATTCAGACGAACACCTTCGACGGCGCAGTCGAGCAGTCGTGGCGGGAGTTCCGCATCGAGTTGGCGAATCAGCTGGCGGCGATGGATCGCGACGACTACTTCATTGTCGGAGCGGCGTCGGCAGATCTCACCGCACTGTCCGTCACGGTGGACTACCAGGTGTCGGATGGTTACCTCGTGTGTGTCGCGCGGAGCGCCGGGCTTGCAGTCGACCAGGTGCTGCTGGGCAGAGTCACCGGCCAGGGGTGGTTGCCGACGGGCGAACCGGACTCGGTCCGGGCAGACATGCCTGTTCGGTTCGCTGACCGCGCCGCCGTGTTGTCGGCCGAGTTTCTCCGTCAGGTCGGCGGCATCCAGCATCCCTGTTTCATCTACGCCCGCGATTCCGAGGGACCGGTCGCCCTGCGCTCCCGATCGGCGGGCGCTCCACTGGAAGCAGTGGTTCCGACGCCTCCCCAAGTCGAGTTCCCGACCGACTACGACGAGCTGCACACCGCGATTTCCCTTGCACTGGAATTGAAGTACGGAACATCCCCGGTCACCGACGAGGGAGGCGATTTCGTCCTCACCCTCGGCACCATGCAGGCTTTTGTGCTGCCGGATCCGGAACGTCCACAACTGCGGATTCTGGTCCCACTGATCACCGGTGTCACCGACCGTGCTCGCGCCGCCGAGGTTCTCGCCGACTTCAACTCCGAGTACCGGTTCATTCGCTTGACGTGGGACAGCGATCAGGTCGACGCCGCCATCGACCTTCCCGCGGCGCCGTTCTCCGCGCAGCAACTCAGTGATCAACTTGACTGCATGGCAGCATTTCTCGACACCGTTGATGAAGAGTTCGCCCACCGCTTCAACGGAGAGCTCACTCGTACGGACGACGGCGTCGACGAGGTCGAAGAACCGGAGCCCGATCTGCCGGCGGGACTCCTCGCACTTCTGCACCTGGACCCGGGTGGCGGCGGCGCCCTCGACGCCGAGCAGGTCGCGACGGTGTGCGGTTTCGACCGCGACACCATCCTCGAATATCTGCACATCAGCGAAGAGCAGGAGATCGCCTGGTACAACTCCTCGAACGAAGCCCGCGATGCGGGCGACCTCGAGGAGGCCGACGCCTGCGCCCACGAATCCCACGGATGGGAACGAACCGTCACGTCATTGCGCGAGGCGTTGCGAGTCGTCACCCTCGGCGTTCACCGTCGGCCTCAGCAGATGAAGCTGTTCGACACCCAAACCGACCAGCCTGATCTATTCAGTTAGGAACATGCGGACACAATCTAGGTGTATGAGGCCATGACGTTGGTGACACCGGCGTGGAGTCGGGTCGCTGGCGGCCGGTTTCCGGCGGCAGTGTGGGGTCGATGGTAGTTGTAGTGGACGTTCCAGACCGCGAGT